>JBEKLB010000536.1:0-4117 GCA_050010415.1 Bryobacteraceae bacterium
TTCCAGCCATCGTAAGCCCATAGAGCGCCTACCAGCGCCGCGAAGAAGCCCAAAATGCCACCCAGTGCCGGCGTCGATGAGTGATAATTGGCGAAATTGCCACGCCCGGATCCTAATCCGACCACAATAATCGCGACAATAAGACCCACCTTCAAGAGGGTGGTAGTCACCTGGACATTTCCACCCACGCGAACACCGTAGTAATTGATGAGCGCCAACAGCGCAATCACTCCGATGGCAAGCAGTTGTCCGTAGCGGATGGGTAGCGGAGATCCGCCTTCGCCGATTGGAAGCGGCGCCGTGATCCAAACTTTTCCCAGCTCCGGCCGGAAATTGGCCAGATAAATGTAAAACCCAGTTGCCAGTGTCGCGATAGACCCGCTCTTGGCCACCCACATCTGCGTCCAGCCGTAGAGAAAGGCCCACAGCGGCCCGTACGCCTCACGCAGATAAACGTACTCGCCACCGGCTTCGGGCATGGCGGCAGCCAGCTCGGCGTAGCTCAATGCGCCAAACAGCGAAAGCAATCCGCCGGCGATCCAGACGCCGAAAATCTTCAGAGGCGAGCCGACGTTGCGCGCCATGGCGCTCGGCACCAGGAAGATACCGCTTCCGATTACCGTACCCACGACAATCGCGGCGGCGCTCCAGATGCCCAGTTCGCGCTTCAGGCCGTGCCTGTCGCTTTGTTGCTCCGGCTGTTCCGTCATGCCCGCCGTTCCTTCAAGAATAGCGAGAGCACGTAGCCGGTCGAAAATGTTGCGGCGGTTCCGATCACAACGTACCAGGTGAACGCGATGCGAGTCTCGAAGTTAACATAAATCATCAGCAGCAACCCCACCATCATCGCGATCATGGCAGATGTCTGCTGGACGCGCCTGGTGAGCAGGCCCAACAGGAAAACGCCGAGCAACGACCCATATAATATGGACGCGACGGTTAAGCCGGCTTCGAGCACCGATCCTACATGCCGCGCGACCAGGCCTACGAAGAACAGAATCACGCCCCAGGCCACGGTTGCCCAGCGGGCGATCCTAAGAAAATAGGCGTCGTCAGCTTGTTGCTCTGGATTTCGCCGCATAGCCATGGGCTTATAGAAATCCATCACCGTGGTGGAGGCTAGCGCATTCAACGCCGCGCTCAAGTTGGACATGCCCGCGGCGAGAATTGCGGCGATGACCAACCCCGCGGCGCCGGCCGGCAAGTTATTCCACACGAACCTCGGATAGATCGAGTCGGGCGGCTGCGGCGCGGGCAATCCGCTGTCGGAATAATGCACGAATAGCAGAAGACCGATAAAGAGGAACAGCCCGAACTGGAAGAAAATCACCACCCAGCTGGATAACAAGGCCGCGCGGCTCTGTTGCTCGGTCTTCGCCGACAACAGTCTTTGCACCAGCAATTGCTCGGTTCCATGACTGGCTGTGGTGAGGAAGCAGCCGCCGATCAACCCGGCCCAAAAGCTATAGCTGCGCGAAAAGAACTCCGGTGTCCACGCAAATCGAAAATCGAACATCTGGAACTTGTGTGCCGCTCCCGCGAGGGCAGTCACGTGCGGCCAGCCACCGGGGATTTGATGCAGGATCACCAGGAAGCTGAGAATAGCGCCGCCGACATACAGGACCATTTGAACGGCATCCGTCCAGATCACCGCTGTCATCCCTCCCTCGAAGGTATAAAACAAAGTCAAGCACACGATGACCAGAATGGAGACCACTTCTCCGGTTCCCAGTACGATCGAGATGACGATGGAGAGGGCGAATACGCGCACCCCTTCGGCTAAAGCGCGCAGCACCAGAAATGTTCCAGCCGTCAGCCGCCGGATGCGCTCGCCGAACCGGCGCCGCATCAGTTCGTAAGCCGTAAACATTTCGCCGCGAAAGTATTGCGGAAGGAACAAAGCCGAAATGACAATACGCGCCAGCAGGTAGCCCAGCACCAGTTGCAAAAACTGAAAATTGCCGGAAAATGAGATGGCCGGCGTGCCGATCACCGTCAGCGTGCTGGTTTCAGCCGACACGATGGACAGCGCGATGGCCCACCATGGCGCATTGCGGCCGCCCAGAAAATAATCCTTCAAATTGCGCTGGCTCTTGCGAAAATGGGCCCCGAACCAGGTGATCGCGATCAGGTAAACCGCGATCGTCACCAGATCGAGAAGGTGCATGGCCGTCACGCTGGCCGCGGCTGCTGCATGGTCATGCAGTGCAGGGTACCAAGACCCAGCACCAGATCCCCACAATAAACGCCCACCACCTCGCGTGAAGGAAACATTTTGGCAAGCGTGTTGAGCGCCACGCGGTCGTTCGGATCGTTGAAGGTGGGCACCAGCACTAATCCGTTCGCGATGTAGAAATTCGCGTAGCTGGCCGGCAGCCGCTGGCCATCGAAAAGAACGGGCGCAGGCATCGGTAACGTCACCACGCGTAGTCCGGTTCGCCGCAGCAGCTTCAGATTCTCGCGCAGTGGCTCATAGTTTGCATCCGACGGGTCGTCTTCCGACGCGATCACGACTGTCTTCTCATCCACAAACCGCGCAAGATCGTCGATATGGCCGTGGGTATCGTCGCCCGTAATTCCCTGCTTCAGCCAGATGGTCTTATGAATGCCAAGATATTCGCCGAAATATCGCTCCAGATCCACGCGGCCAAGCCCGGGATTGCGTACCTGGATACTGTCGCTCAGCAGGCACTCTTCGGTGGTCAGCATCCATCCCGCCCCGTTCACATCGATGCTCCCGCCTTCGAGCACAATGCTGGGTTCGAATTCGTGCGCTATCTTGAGCTTCTTGGCCACGCGGCCCGGGATGCGGTTATCATCTCGCCAATTATCGTATTTGGCCCAGCCGTTAAAAAGCCAGTTCGTGATGGCGACCTCGCCGGATGGATGGCGAACGAAGATGGGACTGTAGTCGCGCGTCCAGCTTCTATTAGTAGGCCAATGGAAGAATTCCACCGCGCTCAGGTCAGCGGCGCATTTCGCGAGAACGCGCCGGACGCTCTTTTCAAGGGCCGCGTCTTCGATAATGATGCGCACCTTTTCGACGCGCGCCAAGCGCTTCACGATGTCGCCGTACACCCACGGAATTGGTGCGAATTTACCCGGCCAATCGGAGCGCTCATGCGGCCAAGCCAACCAAGTGGCTTCGTGCGGCTCCCACTCGGCCGGCGTGCGCAGCGTCATTCTCTTCACGCTAGTCCAACCACCTCTTCACAATCGGTGCGTACGCATCGATGCGGCGGTCTCGCAGGAACGGCCAGCCTCGGCGAACTTCTTCCATGCGCCGCGGATCGCACTCCACCACGAGAATCTCTTCGCTCGAAGTGGACGCCTCTGCGATGACCTGACCGAACGGATCGGCGACAAAAGAAGAGCCCCAGAATTCGAGGCCATGGTCCGGCGGCCCTTCGAAGCCAACGCGGTTGACCGCGGCGACGTAGATTCCATTCGCGATCGCATGCGCCCGCTGAATCGTCTTCCACGCATCCAGCTGCGCCGCGCCGTATTGCGCTTTCTCGGACGGATGCCAGCCGATGGCCGTCGGATAAAAGAGAATGTTCGCGCCTGCAATGGCCGAAAGGCGCGCGGCCTCGGGATACCATTGGTCCCAGCAGACCAAAACGCCCAGCCGTCCAAAACGCGTGTCGAAGTTCACGAAGCCGAGATCGCCGGGCGTGAAATAGAATTTTTCGAAGTACAGCGGATCGTCGGGAATATGCATCTTGCGATAGATGCCTTCCAGCTCGCCGTCGGCGCCAATGATGGCCGCCGTGTTGTGGTAGAGCCCCGCGCTACGGCGCTCGAAAAGCGACGCGATGATCACGATTCCGAGTTCGCGAGCGAGCTTCCCGAGCGTTTCCGTGGTGGGTCCCGGAATCGCCTCGGCCAAGGCAAACAGCTCGGCATTCTCTTCCCGGCAGAAGTACTGAGAGCGGAAGAGTTCCTGAAGGCAGACGATTTGCGCTCCCCGCGCCGCCGCCTCGCGCGTCTTCCACAGGGCTTTCTCCAGGTTCTCGTTGGGGTCTAGCGCGCAGGTCATCTGCACCAGACCTACGCGAAACTTGTCGCCGCTTAAGCTCTCCATATCTTTATTGTCAGTGGGTGAACACGAATGTCG
>JBEKLB010000537.1:0-5559 GCA_050010415.1 Bryobacteraceae bacterium
AATTACCAGGAATTCACGTTCAAGGCCGAATATGCCTATGACTACGGCATGCCCCAATGGCTGGCCCGGCTCGATCATTTCTTTTCGCCCTTGAAGCTCGAGAGGCTATTCTTGGGGAGACACAAGGTGTACCACTACCGGGTTTGGTACCGCGACGGTCTGGCCAACTATGTTAAGGAGATGCTGCTGGACTCACGCACGTTGTCGCGCCCATACCTTGAGCGGAGTGGGGTCGAAGCGATAGTCCACGGACATCTCAAGGGCAATCGCAATTACACAACCGAGATTCACCGGCTGCTCTCGCTGGAACTGATCCACCGGATTTTCCTGGATTCGAGTAACTAATCGGTCCGAGACCCATGTCCTCTCTCCTTGACAGATCGGTACTAAGCCCCAGTTCATCAATCACCGCGGTCGAACTGGGTACCAGTGGGCAAGGATCCGCAAAGCCAAAGAAGGTGGACCGCAATCCCGCGCTCGATTTCACCAAAGGGGCATTGGTCCTGATCATGGTGCTATACCACTGGATTAACTATTTCATCGGGCCTCAATGGGGATATTACAAATACTTGCACTTCTTGACCCCCTCATTCATCTTCATTACCGGGTTTATGGTCTCGAACGTTTATCTCTCGAAGTACGCTGCCGCCGACCCTCGCCTGTCGAGGAGATTATTCACGAGGGGGCTTAAGCTCCTGGCAATATTCGTCGTCTTAAACCTGGCGCGAACTGTTGTTGTCCCCGTATTGGGCACTGGCGCCCTGGTGCAGCACCCGCTCGATCCTGCGAACATCTTCGCGGTTTTTGTATCAGGCAATGTCCCGGCCGGGGGTGGTAAGGTCGCTGCCTTCCCTATTCTGGTGCCCATCAGTTATTTGCTCATGCTCTCGGGAGTGTTGATGCTCCCATACAGATTTTATAAGTACACTTTCCAGGTCGTATGCGTACTCCTCCTCTTGTCCGTCTTCTTACTAGGATTGACCGGCGCGCAGAGTGCGAACCTTGAATGCGTCACAATCGGAATGGTGGGCACGCTCACAGGATTCGTGTCCATTGAAGCGATCAATAATTTCGTACGACACCCGTACGTACTTGCGTTGGCCTACCTGTGTTATACGATTGCGATAACGATCTGGAATGTCCCATTTCCACTCCTGATCGTCGGAGTGTTCTTAAGCTTGATGGTCATTTATCTTGCAGGTGGTAGCGGTAGTGAGTTCGGCACTCTCAGAAGTGAGATTATTCTGCTCGGGAAATACTCATTGCTTGGGTATATATCTCAAATTGCGATCCTTCAGATCCTCAGCGCGGGATTCCGCCACATCAATCTCGGGGTTGCAGGTTTGGCGATGTCTTTCCTTGCGGCTTTCGCTCTCACTATAGTGATTGTAGAAGTGGTAGATCGCGCAAGAGCAAAAACGGCAATAACGGACAAGTTGTACAAAGCGGTCTTCGCTTGAGCCGTCGCAGACCAGCCGCTGAGTGAGAGAGTGCATCCTTCGTTAGAGTTGCGGGACGGTCTTCGCTTGGACCCGGGCACGTTCGCTGGACGACATCGTTCCAAGGAGTATTGAATGGGCGCTACGCTCGCCCTCCTGATCTGCAGTGTTGGAGTCGCGGGGCTTTTTTACCTTGACCGGGATAAGTCCGCTCGAACATCCAAGGCTCTGCCTTGCATCAACACTCGATGGGAGCCCAATGGATGCGGCTATTTATGCGGCGCTCATGGTTGTCGCTATAGTAGTCGTGTTCCTCCGGAGAGATAGGGCAAGTACGCTACTCAAGGCGAGCGGCCCGGTACTTATATACTTCCTCTATTGCATGATGAGCACGGCGTGGTCGCCTTTCCATGGGCCCGCTTTTAAGCGTTGGACTAAGGACGTCGGCGATCTTGTAATGGTGCTCGTGATCGTGACCGATGCCCAGCCGGTCGCGGCGCTCCGGCGACTCTACTCGCGGGTCGGTTTCACTCTGTTGCCTCTTTCCGTCGTATTGATCCGGTATACGGATTTGGGTCGCGGATACGACCCCGGTGGGACTCCCATGAACACAGGTGTAACTTTAAACAAGAATGCGCTGGGCCTCATCGTGTTTCTGGTTTCGCTTGGTGCGCTATGGCACGTGCGCGCTCTGCTCCTGGATCAGGACGCGCCCAATCGTGCTCGGCGCTTGGTGGCCCAGGGTACCTTACTTACCTTCGGCATTTTGCTTCTTCAGATGGCCCATTGTGCCACCGCCATCGCCTGCTTCATTCTCGGCGGTGGGCTTATGCTTGCAACCGGTCTACGAGCCATCAGAAGCCGGCCCGGCAGGGTCCATGTGCTCTGCTTGGGAATCGTTCTTGTTGGGGGGCTCACACTGCTCCTTGGAGGTGAGTCCATGGTAACGAGCGCGCTGGGCAGAAATTCCGATCTGGGGCGCGCCGATATCTGGAAGGCGTCGATTGCAACGGCCGATAGCCCAGTATTTGGCACAGGCTTCGAAAGTTTCTGGAACGCTAACGCTCATAAAGTCGCGCGGAACCCTGCCCTCGCAGGATATTGGGACATGAGCAATCTAGTCTCGGCGCACAACGGCTATATCGAAGTTTACTTGGATCTCGGGTGGGTGGGCGTGTGCCTGATTGCGCTTATCATAATCAGCGGCTATCGGCGCGCAGCCAAGGCTTTTAAGCGCGATCCCCAATTCGGCAGCCTAATTCTGGCTTACATAGCAACGAGCACCTTCTACAGCATAACCGAGGTAGGCTTCAGGGTGCTGACTCCGTCTTGGATCTTCCTTTTACTGGCTGTGGTCAGTGCCAGTGGCGTAACTGCTGGTCTTTTCAGTGGTGAAGCGCACAGGATTCTTGCTTCGCGCCGCGGCGCAGCCAGCGGAGTGTCGGCCAGAGTTGAACTCATCCCGGAGAGGGAGTCCGCTTATGCCGCCAGCCGGTTTTAGGCGCAAGTGTCGACAATAGCCAGAAATGCTTTTTGATACGCCAGTTTATTTTGTGTTTCTCGCGCTGGTCGTCATTGCGTACTGGCGGCTGAGGTGGCGCGCTCAGAATGTACTGCTGCTGGCTGCCAGCTACTTCTTTTACGGATGGTGGGATTGGCGATTTCTGCTACTGATGCTCGGGTCGACAGCCATTGACTATGTCATTGCAGGCCAGATCGAGGACGCATCACATCCTGCAAAACGCAAAGCGTTGCTGATCGCGTCGCTCGTGGTCAACTTTACGATTCTTGGGTTTTTCAAGTATTTCAACTTCTTCCTGAATTCGGCAGCAATCGCCTCAGACGCCCTGGGTTTCCACAACGTTCCGCGAAGTTTTCTCGCCATCATCCTGCCCCCCGGCATCTCTTTCTATACCTTCCAGGAAGTGGCTTACATCGTCGACGTCTATGCAGGAAGAATCAAGGCCTCGAGGCGGTTCGTTGACTATGGGTTGTTCATCAGCCTGTTCCCGCATTTGATTGCCGGTCCGATCCAGCGGCCGTCGCACCTGCTCCCGCAGGTCCAAACGCCACGGGTGTTCCAACCAGCCGCCTTTCGAGATGGTTGCATGCTGATCCTGATGGGGTTGGTGCGCAAGACGGTGATCGCCGATAACTGCGCGCATTTGGCGAATGCAGCGTTTAGTGGACAACTGGGCAATGGCGGTTGGGCAACACTGATTGGCGTATATGCCTTCGCCTGGCAAATCTACGGCGACTTTAGTGGCTACAGCGACATCGCTCGAGGCAGCGCACAACTGCTAGGCTTTCATTTTATGGTCAACTTTCGCCAGCCTTACCTGGCGGTCAGCCTGCAGGATTTTTGGCGTCGCTGGCACATCAGCCTGAGCACGTGGCTGCGAGATTATCTTTACATTCCTCTCGGGGGTAATCGTGGAAGCGAAGCGAAAACATACCGCAATTTATTGACGACGATGCTCCTGGGGGGGCTCTGGCATGGTGCGAATTGGACTTTCGTAGTGTGGGGAGCGCTCCATGGCATCGGGCTCTCTATCGAGAGATTCGTGTTCGGGCACCGCAAAAGTCAAGTTGAACCGCGAGCTTTGGGAAAAGTCGTTCGTCAGATAATCACGTTCCACGTTGTCTGCCTCTCATGGATATTCTTTCGTGCCGAGAGCGTTTCGGGCGCGTTTGCGATGATTAGGAGTTTAGGCCATTTCCAATGGTCGCCTGACTACGCAGCTGCTTGGCTTTTTCTCGCAATTCTGGGCGGACTCGGGCTCCTCATAGACCTGCAATTGGAATACAGTGGCGACGAGTATGTCTTTCAAAGCAAATCGCCAGTCCTTGGCTTTGGGTCTGCCGTCGTGGCGATGATATTGTTGATCTTATGTTCAGCGAGTGGAAGTCATGCCTTCATCTATTTCCAGTTCTAACCACTCCGTTGGACATGCTCGGATCGATCGCTTTACGATCGCATTACTGTGTACTGCCTTCGCGCTGCTGGCTTTGACAGAAGCCGTGAGCGTAGCGAGCTTCGACCGCACCAGTAAGGTCCAGCGTCGCGAATTGTCGCAACGACGGACGCTGCTGGCTGTCCACGACCCGGAAGCAGGCGACGATCCTCATGTTGCCGTACTCGGAAATTCGCTGATGCTCGAAGGAGTGTCCGTCCCGCTGTTGAGCGCAAAGATAGAGCCTACATATACCCCCGTTCCGTATTTTGTGCTAGGAACGAATTATTATGATTGGTTGTTCGGTTTGAAGCGCTTGTTCGCGGAAGGTATGCGGCCGCGGTACGTGTTACTTGGCTTAAGTCCGAACCAGCTGGCTGCGCCCGGTATCAAGGGGGACTATTCAGCGCGCTATCTGTTTCAGCAGTCCGATCTCATCGATGTCGTGCGAAAAACGCACATGGATGCAACAAGCGCAAGCGGATTTCTGTTGGCTCACTATAGCGAATACTACAGTACACGGGAGATAATTCGCGGGTTTTTCATGAGCCGCGTACTTCCCGGCGTCGGGGAGTTGTTGCATAGTCGTTTGGGGATCTTTCGCGACCCGGAAATTAAGGAAGGCGTGCTCGAACCTTTGGCGGCCGAGCGGCTAACGGCACTCGATCAATTGTGCCGCGCCAATGGCTCGCGCTTTATCCTGGTAGTCCCGCCTTCATATCAGAAGGGAGCACGGATCGTTGGGCGCGCCGGCCGCGAGACAGGAGTTACCGTTCTTGTGCCTGTGGCAGAGGACGAGTTTGATGCGAGCTACTACCAAAGCGACGGCATTCATATGAACGATAAAGGATCGCAAGTCTTTACTGCTCGCCTCGCGGCCAGTCTGCGCGAGCAGTTGCCGAAGTAAATAGGTTGCCGCGGTCGATTCCGATTCGGACAAGGGGCGTTGCCAAGGTCTCCGCAAAAGATGCCCCAACATTGCTAAAAGGATAATAGTTGAAACCATTTCAGTCCGACGGCACTTTCCACCCGATCGCCACAGGCAAGGGACTTCGCCGGAGCGCAGTGCGCGGCGCCGGGGCGGCTATCGTTGGTTCGGCAGGTAACTTCGCTCTCGGGATCGGGTCGGTGGTCATCCTAGCGCGGTTGCTTACCCCGGCTGATTT
>JBEKLB010000538.1:0-5907 GCA_050010415.1 Bryobacteraceae bacterium
GTGGGTGCGGAAGCGATGTCCGCGCTGTTCCAGTTCCCGGCGCAATTCCAGGTGATTGTAGATCTCGCCGTTGAATACGATGACGGTGTCGTCATCGGCTGAGAAGATCGGCTGATCGCCGCCCTCAATGTCGATAATTTTTAGGCGCGCCGCGCCCAGCGACACGGCTTCGGATTCAAATACGCCTTGCTGATTCGGGCCGCGATGAACGATGCTCTCAACCGCATCCTGAATGCGGCCGGGCATCGCCGCGCGACGTCCGTGCGTAAATCCCGCTATGCCGCACAAATCAGCAGTATCCCCCCATCAGTAGGTTACCCCTGACACCGAGGCGGTCACACTCGACTGACGGGAGCGCTGGTTGCTTGATTTACGCCACTGGACCTGAGGCATGAACAGCGCAGTGTCGATGCGGTCCTGATAGCGGATGGCGATGTTCATGAGAGAATCCAGCAGCGAGTCGGAGAGGAAATGCGGCTGAAGACCAAGGTCGATCAACTTGGAGTGCTTGGCGTTGTAGTAGTGCTCTTCGGATTCAACGCGCGGCGCCGGAAGGTGCTCGATAGTAACGCGCATCCCCAGCTTCCAGGCCGCCGCCTGAACCATTTCCGCGAGTTGGAGCACTGAAAATTGCTCCGTGAACTGGTTAAAGACCCGGCACTCGCCCCGATTCGCTGGATTCAGGCAGGCGATCTCAATGCAGCGAACGGTGTCGCGGATGTCCAGGAAACCGCGCGTCTGCCCACCTTTTCCATACACGGTCAAAGGATGTCCCGCCGCGGCCTGGATGCAGAAACGGTTCAACACCGTTCCGAAAACGTCGTCGTAATCGAAACGGTTGATCAGCGCTTCGTCCAACACCACTTCGTCCGTCACCGTTCCGTACACCACTCCCTGATTCAGATCCGTGGCGCGCAGCCCCCAGATCTTGCAGGCGAACATCATGTTGTGGCTGTCATGAACTTTCGAGAGGTGATAAAACGAACCCGGCTGTTTCGGATAAGGCAGTAAGTCCGAACGTCCGTTGTGCTCGATACGAATGTAGCCCTCTTCGATATCGATATTCGGCGTGCCATACTCGCCCATCGTTCCGAGCTTCACTAAGTGACAATCGGGCCGCAATTCCTGGAGAGCAAAAAGAAGATTGAGCGTTCCGACAACATTGTTCACTTGCGTGAAAACCGCATGTTTGCGGTCAATCATGGAATACGGGGCCGAGCGCTGCTCGGCGAAGTGAACCACCGCTTCCGGCTGGAAGCTCTCGATCACGCCCGCCAGAAAATCATAATCGTTGACGTCGCCCGGGAACAGCTCAATCGACTTTCCCGAGAGCTGTTGCCATACCCGCAGCCGATCCGCCAGCGGTTGAATCGGCGTCAGGCTCTGAGCGCCGAGCTCGAAATCCCACTGCCGCCGCACGAAATTATCCACGATTGCGACCGCGTGGCCCTGGCCGGACAAATAGAGCGCCGTGGCCCAGCCACAATAACCGTCACCGCCTAGAACGCAAATTTTCATTTGGTTGTTACCAAACGATTATCCTAGCAGGATCGGGCGTCCAATTACACTAAACCAGGATTGCGGGGCATTGTTTTTGTAGCCCCACCGCTCGATGCGCTAAACTCCATTATGGTCCGCTCGGCGCTCTCGTTATTTTGTTGCCTGGTGTCTTGCACCGCCGCTTTTGCCCAGCCAGGCGCCAGCGAGGCAGGCATTCCCGTCACCGATCCGCTGGTCATCGCAAAATGTGGAGCCTGCCACACCGTCGACCAGCAAGGCAACATGCAGCGCATTTCCTGGGAGCGTACTACGCCCGAAGGCTGGCAGGAAGCGTTGAAGCGAATGATTCTGTCGGATGGCGTGACGCTCGCTCCGCCGGAGGCGCGCTCCATCGTGAAGTATCTCAGCGCGTCCCATGGACTGGCGCCGGAGGAAGCCGAGCCGATCATGTACGATGCGGAGCGGCGCATTCACCACGAGACTAACATTCCGAACGATCATGTGGACCACGCCTGCGCCCGCTGTCACAATTTTGCCCATGCGTTGGCCCACGGCAAGTATTTCGGCGAGATGCAGGTGGACGCCGCGGGCGACGACGAATTCACCACCACCGTGCATCTGACGTCTGTCAACGACGGTTCAACCATCGTCCGTTCCGGGCGTAGCGTGGTCTACGGATCTTACGCCTGGCGTGGCAGATCGAAAGGGAATCCGTCGGGCGACCCGGCCGCCAACGATGTGGCAAGCGACGCACGCGAAGCCCTGTGGATCTCGCCCGACCAGTCGACAGCCGAGGGCCGCTGGTTCTGGGGCCAGTATCAGGAATTCGGCTTCGATGTGAAGCTGCGCCGTCCTTCCTCGGATCCAACTCTCGTCACTCTCGATCGATCGTCATTGAAGACGGGTTCGGAAGCCAACCGGATTCGCCTGATGGGCGATCGCTTTCCCGGCCAAGTGGCGCCCACCGATCTCGATTTCGGACCGGGTGTTAAGGTGCGGCGCGTTGTTTCCAGCACTTCGAGCGAGATCGTCGCGGAACTGGACGTCGCTCCTGACGCCACGCTCGGCAAACGCGATGTTGCTTTCCACCACTCCGTGCTTCCAGGCGCGATGGCCATTTATGATCGCGTGGACTATATCAAGATTGCGCCGGACTCGGCTATGGCGGCGTTCGGGGATCAGGCTCACGGCCGTGGCTTTCAGCAGTTCGAAGCCGTCGCGTATCAGCGGGGCCCGGACGGCAAGCTGCACACTCCCGATGATGTGGAACTCGGTCCCGTGGATCCCAGTTCCGTCACCTGGTCGCTCGAAGTGTTTTACTCCAGCCCCGGCAAGAGCACCGATTTCGTAGGCAAGATTAGTCCGTCGGGTTTCTTCACGCCCGCCTCCGACAATCCCAAAGCGAACTTCGATGTGTGGGCCGTCGCCACGCTCCCGAGAGAAAAAGAGAGGCCGCTAGTGGGCAAGGCTTATATGGTGGTGACTGTCCCAATATATACGCTCAATGGACGGCAATATATCCGAGATCTCGATCGTTGGATCGACAATGGACCAGCACAATGAGAAATTTCTTCCTACTCCTCTTTCTGCTCATACCGGGCATAGCCGGCGCCCACCACGGATATGCGGCCTTCGACACCACAGCGGAAGTGACGTTGAAGGGCACGGTCACGGATTTCCACTTCACCAATCCCCACTGCGTCATTGAAATCGACGTGAAGGATGACAAAGGCGAAGTGCGCAACTGGAAAGCCGAGCTGACCAGCGCCAATCATTTGGCGCCCAAAGGCTGGACCGAAGCTTCCGTGCAACCCGGCGACGAACTCGCCATCACCGGCTATCGAGCGAAGAACGGCTCACCATCGCTGTGGGTGAACAAGATCCGCATGGCAAACGGCGAAGAGCTCAAGGTCGACACTTCGAACTAGCCGCATCGGTTCCCTGCCTTCGTGATAGTCTCATGCAGATGGACCGCGTTCCGTTCGCCCTCTGCGCTCTGCTCGCCTCAACGATCACCGCTCAAGGTCAGGCTCCATCTGGCGAAGCCATCTACAAACAGCGTTGCGCGGCTTGTCACGATCAACCAGGTTCGCGAATCCCTCCGCGCGCGTCGCTCGAAAAACTGCCGGCCCTGCGAATCCTTCGCGCTATGAATGCGGGCGTGATGATGACCGTTGCTTATCCGCTGCGCCGCGAAGAGCGTGAAGCTGTCGCCTCGTACCTGGGCAGGCCTGGCCCGGAGCCCGGCCCTAAACCCGAAGCGTTCTGTAAAGAACGCGCCGTCAGCCTGAGCCAGACTCCAAAGTTCGCATGGAACGGGTGGAGTCCCACGCTCGATAATGCGCGATTCCAATCGGCCGATGCCGCCCGGCTCTCCGTCAGCCAGGTGCGCAAGCTCAAACTCAAATGGGCTTTCGGATTGGATGGCGACATCTCGGCTTACTCACAACCCACTGTTATCGACGAGCACATTTTCATGGGCAGCGGGGCAGGTGTAGTGTACGCTCTGCGCTCCGACAGCGGATGCGTCGAATGGACCTATCAGGCCGATGCACCGGTGCGCGAGGCAGTGGCTGCCGCTCCGCTCGATAGCCATCACGCTGTACTCTTCGGCGATCTCACCGGAACGTTCTATGCGCTCGAAGCCGAGACCGGCCGCCTGCTGTGGAAGAAACGCATTGAGGATCACGAAGCTGCTTTGCTCACCGGCTCGCCGACCGTCTATCAGGGCAATGTCTACATCGGCGTCGCGTCCTGGGAGGAGACTCGCGCCATCAACCCCGCGTATCCGTGCTGCAGTTTTCGCGGCAGCGTCGTCGCGCTGCGGGTGCGCGATGGGGCGCAGGTTTGGAAGACGTACACTGTCGCCGATTTGCCGCGCACCACCGGCAAAACCTCCACCGGGACCATCCGTCAAGGCCCTTCGGGCGCGGGCGTGTGGTCGGCACCCACCATCGATCAAAAACGCGGCAGGCTGTACGTCACCACGGGCGACAATTACTCGGCGCCCGCTACCACCACCAGTGACGGGGTGCTCGGCCTGGAGCTCGCCACCGGCCAGATGCTCTGGTCCCGCCAGGTTACTCCCGGCGATGTGTTTAATTCCGGCTGCGTGGCTGGAGTCAACGGACCGAATTGTCCGGAAGAAGGCACGCGCGGACCGGATTACGATTTCGGCTCTTCTTCGATCCTCGTCAAGACTTCCGCGGGGCGCGACCTGCTCATCGCGGGGCAAAAATCCGGCGTAGTCTACGCTCTTGATCCTGATCGCAAAGGCGAGATCGTGTGGACGCAGCGCGTCGCCAAAGGCGGCACCATCGGCGGAGTGCAATGGGGCATGGCGAGCGACGGGCAGAACGTCTATGCAGCCGCGTCCGACGCCTATTTCTTCACCAAGGATGGGTTCCGCGTCCTCGCTCCCGATCAAGGCGGCGGACTCACGGCGTTGCGCGTGGCCGAAGGCGCCAAAGCCTGGTACGCGGCGCCGCAATCCTGTGGATCAAGGCCCGGCTGTAGTCCGGCACAATCGGCCGCTCTCACCGCGATTCCTGGCGTTGTTTTTTCCGGCTCCATGGACGGCCACATGCGCGCCTACGCTTCCGAAGATGGGAAGGTGCTGTGGGATTTCGACACGCGGCGCGACTTCACAACCGTCAACGGCGTCGCGGCCAAGGGCGGAGCCATCGACGGACCCGGCGCCGTCGTCGTCAATGGAATGCTGTTTATGAATTCGGGATACGGCCGATTCGGCGGTGCGCCCGGGAACGTGTTGCTGGCCTTCGCACCCGAAGAATAAGGAGATGGTATGAGAAAGATCACTTACAGCGCCCTGGCGCTACTGGCGGCATCCGCTCTCCACGCGGCCACAGGGGACGACCCGGTGGCGGCTACCGACAAGGCGTTCGTTCAGGCCTATGAGAAGGATCCCATGTCCGCGGCGAAGAAGTATCTCGACGCCGATTTCACCTGGATCGACACCGATGGCGTCTTCTATTCCAAGGACGATGCTCTTGCGCTCGGCCTGAAACCACTGGTGCCCAACGGCGCCGACGTGAAGATCGTCGAGCATAAGTATGGCAAAGTGGTTTGGATCCAGGATAACCAAGGCAACAAGTACGCCGCGCATTTCTGGGTGGAGCGGCCCAACGGCTGGAAGCTCCTGCACAATTCGGAGATTGCCACGCGTCCGGCGTCGGAAAATCCCGACGGGCGCTCGCCCTACGCCATCCCCTGCGTGAATCCGTGCCAGGTGATGCCGTACGTGCCGGTCACGGCCAACGAAAAGGCGGCCATCGCGGGTTGGATGGAGCAGGAAGACGGCACGCCCGAACATTGGAGAATGCACATCGGCGACGATCAGGTGGTGATCGGGTCCTATGGCGTGTCAACCAAGATGGATCGCTGGAA
>JBEKLB010000539.1:0-4078 GCA_050010415.1 Bryobacteraceae bacterium
GCGGGCTTTCTGCCGGTTAATATGACGGACACCACGGCGAAGATCGCCGCATTCAATCTGAGCGTTTTTCTGATCGCGATACCCATTCACCTGATCACATCGCTGCTGGTGGGGCTGCTCTATGGCGCCATGCTGCCCATGCTTCCCAGGCGCCCAATCCTGCTGGGAGGTTTCATCGCGCCGATTTTTTGGACCGGATTGCTGCACAGCATTCTCGGGATTGTGAATCCGGTGCTCAATGAGCGGATCCACTGGACCTGGTTCGTGGTTTCGCAAGTGGCATTTGGGATTGTTGCGGGAATCGTGGTCTCACGCCAGGAACGCATTCGCACCTGGCAGCATGCACCGCTGGCTTTCCGCTCGGGCATGGAGGCTTCTGGAATGCGGAACGAAGGCGGCAGTGAGGACCAAACGCCGTGAAATACGGGGCTCTACTTTTCGCGGCATTGCTCGCAATCACCAGCGCATGTGGCACTCGCCATCCCGTGGATGCCCAGGTGATTCCGCCGGGCAAAATTATGGACTTCAATTTTCTCTACGCCAGAAATTGTTCGGGATGCCACGGCGCCGAGGGAAAGGGTGGCGCCGCAATCGGAATTGGCGATCCTGTTTATCTCGCCATTGCGGACGATAGCGCCATTGGGCGCGTGACATCCGACGGAGTTGCGGGAACTTCGATGCCGGCGTTTGCTCAGCATTCGGGCGGGGCGCTGACCGACGAGCAAATTAATGTCATCGTGCATGGAATTCGAGCCCGCTGGGCGAAGCCGGATACCCTGAGCGGCGCGGTTGCGCCACCCTATTCTGCGCAGACTCCCGGTGATGCGAAGCGCGGAGCAACCGCCTATATGGCTTATTGTTCGGAATGTCATGGCGCAGATGGCCGCGGAAGCAAGCGCGCCTCCTCGATTGTGGATGCCTCGTATCTGGGGTTGGTGAGCGACCAGGACCTTCGCACCACGGTGATTGTTGGAAGGCCGGAATTGGGCGCTCCCGATTGGCGCGGCGACGTCCCTGGACACCCGATGTCGCCCGAGGAAGTCTCCGATGTTGTCGCGTGGATGGTCGCGCAGCGGGCGCAGTTCCCAGGCCAGCCATATTCCAGCGCGCTGCGGATAGAGGGAGGAATTCGATGACTGCGCCTGAGGGGCTTTCGAGACGTGGAGTGCTGGTGAAGATCGGGCTGCTGTTCAACGGGATCATTGGCGTCCTGCTGGCGGTGCCCATCGTACGCTATCTTCTCTCACCCGTGATTCGCGAAGAAAAGTCAGGATATGATTCCTGGCTCTCGCTGGGCGGGCTCGGTGAGTTTCCGGAGGGTCAGACGCGCCTGGCTACGTATCGGAGCGCGTCCGCGCACCCATCCGACGGAGAGACTGCGAATATTCCCTGTTGGGTGCGGCGCGTGGCGGATGAGAAATTCCAGGTCTTTGCGATTAATTGTGCGCACCTGGGATGTCCAGTCCGGTGGTTCCCGCAGTCTGGCCTGTTCATGTGCCCGTGCCACGGGGGCGTCTACTATTCAGACGGTTCGCGCGCTTCCGGGCCTCCCGAGCGCGGCCTGTTTGAATATCGCTACAAGGTGGAGCAGGGGAATCTGTTGATTCAAGCGGGCGAGATGCCCACCACTGGCGCTCCCACTTCGCGTCTTATCAACATCTCGGGCGGTAAATCACCATGCGTTTAATCAAAGAGCTGGGCGCCTGGTTCGAGGCGCGCCTGCAAGTTTCGAAGCCCATCCGCGAGACGCTGGAGCACCGTGTCCCGAGCCAGAGCGCGAGCTGGGCTTACGTCTTTGGCAGCGCCGCGCTCGTCGTGTTCCTGCTGCAGATCGTCACTGGAATTCTGCTGGCGCTGCTTTACGTGCCTTCCGCGGGCGAGGCCTGGAACAGCCTTCAAGTTCTCAATCACCAGGTGTCACTGGGTTGGTTCATCCGGGCTCTGCACGGCTGGGGCTCGAATTTCATGGTCGCAATCGTCCTGATCCACATGATCCAGGTGTTTCTGATGGGAGCTTATAAATTCCCACGCGAGCTCACTTGGGTCATCGGCATTTTTCTGCTGCTCTTCACTCTCGGAATGGCCTTCACCGGCCAGGTGCTTCGATTCGATCAGGACGCCTATTGGGGACTGGGCATCGGAGCTTCCATTTCCAGCCGCATACCGGTGCTGGGGCCATGGATTGTGAATCTCTTATTGGGCGGCCCCATCATCGCGGGCGCTACGCTCTCGCGCTTCTTCGCCTTGCATGTATTCGTGATCCCAGGCTTGCTGCTCTCCTTCGTTGGCGTGCATCTGCTGCTGGTGCTCAAGCTCGGAATTAACGAATGGCCGATGCCGGGACGCATCGTTCGGCGCGCGACGTATATGAAGGAGTATCACGAACTGACGCAGAAGGACGGCGTTCCGTTTGTACCCGGGGCGATCGCGAAGGACATGTTCTTCTCCGGCTTCATTCTTCTCGCGGTCGCCCTTTGCGCAATTTATTTCGGCCCGTTCGGACCGAGCGGGCAGCCCGACCCCACCATTATTCAGACCGTGCCTCGGCCGGATTATTTTTTCCTGTGGCTGTATGCGGTGCTGTCGCTGCTTCCCCCGTCGATGGAAACTCCGGCGTTGTTGATTGGTCCTGTAATCGCGCTCGGCGTGCTTTTGGCCCTTCCATTTTTCTCGGGCGAGGGCGAGAAAAGTTGGAAGCGCCGGCCCATCGCGGTTCTTACGATTCTTTTGTCAGCGGTGGCGCTCGGTACCTTCACTCATCTAGCCGGCATTGCACCCTGGAGCCCGGTGATGGATGCGTGGAGCGGTGAGCCGATTCCAACGGAGTACCTGAAAGGGCGTACGGCTCTGGAGCGGCAAGGTGCGCTGGTCTTTCAAGCCAAGCAGTGCCACAACTGCCACGCTCTGGGTGGCTCGGGAGGGCAACGCGGGCCTGAGCTGGATCGAGTGGCCGTCCAACTCACCCAGGATCAACTGATCCGGCAAGTGATCCAGGGCGGCGGTAACATGCCGGCTTATGGAAAGAACTTGAGTCCTCCGGAGACCACCGCGTTGGTGGCGTTCCTTGAGACGCTGCATCCGGCCGGGCTCGCGCCGGCGCATGACGCTTCGCGCGACAACCATGCCAATTGAAGTCCAGGCACGCTCGGGACGGCAGGTTGCGGCGTTGCTGGGTGGCCTCATTGCGCTATGGGTGGCGGTCGGGTCTCCGCTCGCCGAGCTGGATCATCATCTGCTCGCCGCTCACATGGCGCAGCATCTTCTCTTGATGACAGTTTCAGCTCCGCTGATTCTTCTTGGAGTACCTGCATTGCGGTCCATGAGCAAAGCGATACGCCCGGCGTTTTGCTGGCTTGCCGGGACCGGCGTGGTGATCGCATGGCACGTTCCCGCGCTGTTTGAACTGGGCATGAACTCGCCGTACTGGCACGCCTTCGAACAGGCCAGTTTTCTCGCCGCCGGGCTTTTATTCTGGTCACCAGTGATCCAGGCGTTGCGAGACCAACCCTCGCCCGCCAGCGCACGCTGGCACATTCCTCTTTACTTATTCCTGGCTACCTTGCCTTGCGACGCACTTTCCGCGTTTCTCACGTTTTGCGACCGCGTGGTCTATCCCAACTATGCTTCCGCACATCGGCTCTTCGATATTTCACCTCTCGGCGACCAGGAGTTCGCCGGCGCTTTGATGTGGGTTTGGGTGACGTTCGTCTATCTTGCTCCCGCCGCGGCAATCACAATCCAATTGCTCTCGCCGCAGCGGGATGTTCTGGACGGCCGGGCTCAGCTAAGGTCGTAGCGATCGGCGTTCATCACCTTGGTCCACGCGGCCGCGAAATCTTTCACAAACGCCTCTTTCGAGTCGCTACATGCATAGACTTCCGCGATGGCGCGGAGCTGGGAGTTGGAACCGAAGACCAAGTCGACACGGGTTCCGGTCCACTTCACTTCGCCCGTCGCGCGATCGCGTCCCTCAAACACGCCATCCGATGAGGACGGCTGCCACGTCGTATTCATGTCGAGGAGGTTGACGAAGAAATCATTCGTCAGCGTTTCGGGCCGGTTGGTGAAGACGCCGTGT
>JBEKLB010000540.1:0-4052 GCA_050010415.1 Bryobacteraceae bacterium
GAACGGAGTGGCCAGTCTGCGCGAATCGCTGGTGGGCCGGTCCGATCAGTTCGTGCGCGTGGTTACCGAAAAGATGACCACCTACGCACTGGGCCGCGGAGTGGAGTATCAGGACATGCCGCTGGTGCGCTCCATCGTGCGCGATTCGGCCCGCACCAACTACAACTTCTCGTCCCTGGTATTGGGTGTCGTGGAGAGCGCGCCGTTCCAGACGAATACGAAATCAGCACCTAGCAGCGGCGGCCAGGAGCGGGCGGCTCGTTAATAGGAGAAATCGGGAATCATGTTTATCACCAAGAAACACATTTCGCGCCGGACGGTGCTGCGCGGCACCGGTCTGACGCTGGCGTTACCCTTGCTGGACGCGATGATTCCGGCCGCGACGGCGCAGTCTCAAACGGCGGCCGCTCCCAAGCCCCGCTTTGTCGGCTGCTTTGTGCCGCACGGCATGGCTCCCGGTTATTGGGTACCCGAAAAAGAGGGCGCGCTGGACTCCGTGCTTCCATTCAATTGGAAACCGCTGGAACCGTTCCGTGATAACACCGTGATTTTGAGCGGCCTGCATTGCCGTTCGGCTGAGCCGCCTCCGGGCGCCACCGGCGCCGACCATTGGGTGGCCGCGTGTTTCCTGTGCGCGGACAAACCGAAGAAGACGGCTGGAGCCGACGTGCGGGCAGGGAAGACCATCGACCAGATGATCGCGGAAAAAATCGGCCGGGATAATCTGATGCCGTCCATGCAACTGGCCGTCGAAGATCCGGGTGCGAATTCCAGCAATTGCGGCGAGGGCTACAGCTGCGCTTACACCAACACGATTTCCTGGGCCACGCCCAGCCAGCCGCTGCCCATGGAGCTGAATCCGCAGGTAGTGTTCGAGCGCATGTTCGGAGACGGCAGCACGGCCGATTTGCGGAGCGCGCGCCGCAAGCGGGACCGTAGCATTCTGGATTCGCTCACCGGCAGCCTCACCCGGCTGCGCGCCGAAGTGGGCAGCGAAGATCGCAACCGCGTAGACGAGTACACCCAGGACGTCCGCGAGATCGAGCGCCGTCTGCAAATCGCCACGAAGGCTTCCATGGCCGCGACCACCGATATGGGCGTGCCGGTGGGTGTGCCGCAAACGTTTGACGAACATATCAAGCTGCAGTTCGATCTTTTGGCGCTGGCGTTCAAGGCGGACATCACTCGCGTGGGCACGCTGCTGTTTGCCCGCGACCTTACCGGCCGCACTTACCCGGAAAGCGAAGCGCCCACCATTGGGTTCCATGGTGGATCGCATCACGGAGAAGATCCGAAGCGAATCGCCGAGCTGTCGAAAATCAATCAGTATCACGTGAAGATGCTGGCTCACCTCATCGACAAGCTGGCCACTACCAAGGACGGCGCGGGAACGCTGCTCGATCAATCCATGGTGCTCTTTGGCAGTAACATGGGGAACTCCAATCAGCACGTCCACTACGACGTGCCGAATGTGCTGATCGGTGGATTGAACGGCAAGCTCAAAGGAGGGCGTCATCTGGCGTATCCCACCAAGACCATCCCCACCGGCAATATGCTATTGAGTTTGCTCGATATGTACGACATTCATCAGGACAGCATCGGCGACAGCACGGGCCGGCTGACGAATCTCTAGGAAGTTCATGCGGCTCATCTTGGCAAGCAGTGTCGCTTGGCTATGCTTCTCGGCTGTCGCTCTGAGCGCCGCCGGAACCTCCGAAGTTGCGGACGCCGTGATGCGCGGGGACCAAGCCGCCGTCGTGAAACTGGTCGAGCAACACGCCGACGTGAATGCGCCGCAGGCCGATGGCGCTACCGCGCTGCATTGGGCGGTTTTCCAATCCGACAAAGCGACGGTGGATCTGTTGCTCGGTGCAGGCGCTAATCCCAAGGCCGCGAATCACGATGGCTCCACGCCGTTATGGCTCGCGTGCATCAATGGAGATGCCCCCGTCATCGCGGCACTGCTCAAAGCCGGAGCGGATGCCAACGAACAGCTGCCACTGGGCCGGAGCCCGTTGATGGTGGCATCGCGCACCGGCAACGTGGATGCCATGAAGGTGCTGCTGGACCATGGCGCCGACGTGAATGCGAAGGAAACGCTGCGCGGAACCACCCCTTTGATGTGGGCCGCGGATGAAGGACATGCGCCTGCCATCCAGCTCCTGATCGAGCATGGCGCCGATATCAAGGCTCGCTCAGATAAGGCGGAACGCGGAAGAGGGCCGGCGCTAGGAAAATCGAACGATCCCAGGAAGGCGGTGGAAGCGCTGGGCAAGGCGCTGGCAGCCGGGATACCGACGCCGCAACTGGGTGCCGTTGGCACCACCTCACTGGTCCCCGTTGTGCCCGAGAAGGGTAGCGGTGCTCGCCGGGGCAGGGCTGCCGGTGGAGGCGCCGCGGGCGCATTGGATGACGACGACGCGGCGGCCGCTTTTGGTTTCGGAGGCAGACGGCCGGCGCCCAAAGATGGTGGTGGGCTCACGGCTCTGGTCTACGCGGCTCTCGCTGACGATGTCGAGTCAGTGAAGGCGCTGCTCGCGGCGGGTGCGGACATCAATCAAGTCACCGACTATGGTTGGAGCGCCTTGCTGGTGGCAACACAAAATCGCTACTACAAACTCGGCGAGTTTCTCCTGGAGCATGGCGCCGATGTGAATCTCGCCAACAAAGGCGGATGGACGCCGCTCTACCTGGCTACGGACAATCGCAACATCGAATCCGGGGACTATCCGGTGCGTAAACCGGACATGGACCATTTGGATTACATCAAGCTCCTTCTGGACAAAGGGGCCAATGTGAACGCTCGGATGAAGGACAGCACCGAGACCCGTACCGTCTTCACCAACCAATGGCTGGATGAGAACGGCGCCACGGCTTTCCTGCGTGCCTCGCAATCCGGCGATCTGGTCCTGATGAAGCTTCTGCTGGCTCACGGCGCCGATCCCAAGATCGACACCGCTCTGCATGTCACGGCGCTGCAGGTGGCGGCTGGAATCGGTTGGGTGGAAGGTATCACCTACGAGTGGTCGCCCGCCAGCACGCTCGAAGCGGTAAAGATGCTGCTGGACCTGGGGCTCGATCCGAATGTGCAGTCCGACACCGGACGCACCGCGCTCCACGGCGCCGCGCACAAAGGGCGTCCGGATGTGGTTCAGGTTCTCGTGGACCACGGCGCCAGGCTGGATGTCCGCGATTACGGCAACACGGACAACCGGGGCAGCGCCAAATTAGCCGTTCATACCTGGCTGCCGGTGGATTACGCCGACGGGCTGGTTCGCGTGGGCGTGCAATCGGCCATCCCGCATCCCGAGACCGGGCTTCTCATCCGCAAATTGATGACGGCGGCGGGGCTCGAAGCGCCGCCCATGGGCCGGACCCTCGAATCCATTTGCGTGACCGACGTGTGCCAGTAATCCGCTAGAATCAATCAGACATAGCTCGAATAGGAGTGCCATATGAAGCGCAAGGCCGCTGTTCTTGCAGCTTTTCTGGGCCTGATAGGCAGTGCATCCGCCCAGACGGTAAAGGATGTCCGATCTGTTCTGGAAGCTTCTCTCCAGGCCATGGGAGGCGCCAATCTCAAGACCATCCGATATTCCGGCAGCGGCTGGTCCTCGCGCATCGGCCAGACCTACGGGCTGGCGGAAGACTGGCCGCGCTACGAAGTAGCCGATTACACGCGCGCCATCGATTACGATGCCCAGTGGTCGCGTGAGGATTACACGCGCCGCCAGGGCAAGTATCCGCTGCTTGGCAGGCCGCCCATGTCGGACCAAAATATCACGTCCATTCTGAGTGGCAACTACGCTTGGGACCTGCAGGGCGATAAGCCCGTGCCCCTCACTAGTCTCTATCTCGACGGCGTATCGTACTCCGACTTGCGGCTGCTGGAGCTGGTGATTACGCCCCATGGATTTCTCAAAGCAGCGCTCGCGGCGAAAGATGCCACGGCCATTACACTCGCGATAGTCGGCGCGTCCGATGCCGGTCTTTCGCAGAACGGTCGCAAGGTGACCATCGTGTCATTCACCATCGGCAAGTACCGCGTGAAC
>JBEKLB010000541.1:0-4039 GCA_050010415.1 Bryobacteraceae bacterium
TGAGAGTCCGCACAGGCACCAGCCGGATGGCCTCGTCCGCACTCGATGCGCGCATGTTGGTCATCTTCTTTTCGCGCACTACGTTCACGTCGAGATCGTTGTCGCGCGAGTGCTCTCCAACAATCATCCCTTCGTAGACCTCAACGCCCGCGCCCACAAACAGAATTCCGCGCTCCTGCAGTCCATTCAGCGAATACGTGGTTGTCAGTCCCTGGCGATCGGAAATCAGCGCGCCTGTGGGCCGTTGCGGAATCTCGCCCTGGTAAGGCATGTAGCCGTCGAAGAGCGCATTCATCACGATGGTGCCGCGCGTCTCGGTGAGCATCTCGCTGCGCAGGCCGATCAGCCCGCGGCTGGGCACGCGAAACTCCATCCTGACGCGGCCAGAGCCGTGATTGTGCATCTTGGTCATCTCGCCCTTGCGCGGCCCCAGTTTCTCAATCACCACGCCAGTGTGCTGTTCGGGCACATCCACGGTGAGATGCTCGACCGGCTCCATGCGCACGCCATCCACCGTCTTGGTCACGATCTCCGGCCTTCCGGCCATGAGTTCGAAGCTCTCCCGCCGCATCATTTCGATGAGAATCGCCAACTGCAATTCTCCGCGGCCCAGCACCTTGAAGCTGTCCGGCGAGCCAGTGTCCTCCACACGAATGCTGACGTTGGTCAGCAGCTCTTTTTCCAGCCTCTCGCGCAGGTTGCGGCTGGTCACGTACTGGCCTTCGCGTCCGGCGAACGGCGAGTTATTCACGCTGAATTGAATGGCGATGGTCGGCTCATCGATGATGATCAGCGGCAGCGGCGATGGGTTTTCAACGCTCGTGATGGTCTCGCCGATGGTGATGCCTTCCACGCCGGCCACGGCCACAATGTCTCCCATCGTGGTCTCGGTGGTCTCAATCCGCTTGAGGCCGCTGAACGTAAAAAGCTTGGTGATGCGGGTCTTCATCAG
This sequence comes from Bryobacteraceae bacterium, assembly GCA_050010415.1. Taxonomy (GTDB): domain Bacteria; phylum Acidobacteriota; class Terriglobia; order Bryobacterales; family Bryobacteraceae; genus Palsa-89. The sequence goes on from JBEKLB010000541.1 coordinate 953, forward strand.
CGAGCCGTCGCGCTTTGAAATGGTTACGTCGTCGCCGGCGTGCAGCGTGCCCTGGAAGACGCGGCAGATAGCGATGCGGCCGAAGTATTCCGAGTAGTCGAGGTTGGTGACCAGGATCTGCAACGTGCCGTTTTCGTTGCCAGTGGCAGCGGGAATGGTGGAGACGATGGACTCAAACAGCGGCTGGAGATTTACTCCTGGCGTGGCCGGATCGAGGGTCGCCGTGCCTGCTTTGGCCACCGTGTATAGCACCGGAAAATCCAGTTGCGATTCATCCGCATCGAGGTCGATAAACAGGTCGTAGATTTCGTTAAGCACTTCCTGCGGGCGCGCATCGGGCCGGTCAATCTTGTTGATTACCACAATGGGAAGCAGCTTGGCCTCAAGCGCCTTGGCCAGCACATAGCGGGTCTGCGGCAGCGGTCCTTCGGCCGCGTCCACCAGCAGCATTACCCCGTCCACCATCTTCAGCGCGCGTTCCACCTCACCGCCAAAATCGGCATGTCCCGGCGTATCCACAATGTTGATCTTGCCACCCTCAAAGACGATGGCCGTGTTCTTGGCCAGGATGGTGATGCCGCGTTCCCGCTCCAGTTCGTTCGAGTCCATCACGCGGTCGGCCACCTGCTCGTTGGCGCGGAAGGTTCCCGACTGACGCAGCATGGCGTCCACCAGCGTGGTCTTTCCGTGGTCTACGTGGGCAATGATGGCGATATTTCGTATCGTCTGGGTCACAGGGAGTTTTTCCTTCTTTTGTTCGGCCCCTCGTCTTTCCATCGAAGGGGGCCATGGGGTTGGGGACGCCACGGTGGCGAGGTGCCACACAATGCGGCAATTTCCATTCTACCAGCAGCGTCACACCATCGACATGATGCTTAAAGGGTGAGCAGGAGCGGCGAGCCGAACCGAGCGTCGAGAAGGACATTGATGGAATTTTCGCTCTATGTTCGCTATAGTAGAAGAGGCGAATCCGAAATATCTCAATCGAGTTGTGAGGACTGGAAATGCCAATCATCAATCCGAAGTACGACGTCGCGGTCTCCTTTCTATCAAGTGACGAAGCCATAGGCGCCGCTTTACACCAACGGTTGAGCGAGAGCCTGGAGGTCTTTTTCTATACTGAAAGGCAGAAAGAGCTCGCTGGGACGGACGGAATGGTATCGATGCGCGCTCCTTTCCTCGAGGACTCGCGTGTCGTGGTGGTACTTGATAGGGAACTCTGGGGCAAGACGAAGTGGACCCGCATTGAAGAAACCGCTATCAAAGAGAGATGCTTTAACGACGGGTGGGAAGGGCTTTTCTTTATCACTCTCGACAGGAAGAGTGTGCTCCCTAAGTGGCTCCCGCCGATGCTAGTTAGATTTAGCTATGAGGACTATGGCCTTGAGCAAGCTGTTGGCGCGATTAAGACCCGAGTGCAACAGGCTGGTGGGATAATCGAGCCGCTCACGCCGCTGAAGCGCGCCGAGCAGCTAGAACTTGAATCCTCAAATCGTGCGGATCAACAGCGTATGAGTTCCTCGGAGGGAATAGCAAGTCTGGAAGAAAAGGTGACCGAGCTATTTGCTGAAGTGGAGAGGCATTGCGCTGAAATAAGCGAGCACCACAATTGGGGAATTCGGGCTGGGTCACATCCAGGGAATCAACGGACAGGAGAAGAGAGGAGTTGTGTACTCACAGATGATCGAGTCAGCCTAATTCTTAGCTGGGAGCCGCCAAGTGGAAACTCCTTGAAGGGCTGCTCGCTGAAGGTATGTGAATATGCGCAAAAAATGTTATTACCGGGCGACCGAATGCCGACGTACTTTATCCCGCCAAAGATATTGCGACAAAGAGAATTCATCCCCGCGCTCTCGCTTGCCCGCGAATATGGCTGGAGCGAGGGGAAGAGGGGCGAGCGTTTTTCGTCTTCAAGTGGTCTTGCGGAAACGTGCGTCAATCAGCTCTTAGACCTCATTGGCCGGTTCGACCGTGGGGAGGTCAAGCGCCCCGAATGGCAGAGTTACAGCAACCCCCCAGCTCGCCGCCTCCGCCGTTAGCCCCTGACGCCTTCCTCGTCGGCGAGGTCGACAGCCGAAACTCCTGGGTCTTCCTATCCCGCTCAGTGCGACGGCGGGACGTATTCCGACGGCAGCGCCGATCCCGTGCCAAAGAAGAACTCCTCCATCTGCTCCACCAGGAACTGCTGCGCCTGAGGCGTCCACGGCTGTAGCCGGTACTCGTTCAGCAGCATCTTCTGCCGGTCGACCCACTCGGCCCAGGCTGCCTTTGAAACGTTCTTGAATATCTTTTGACCAAACTCCGAGTCGAAGGGCGGTTCGTCCAGACCCTCCATCTCCTTCTTGTTGCGAACGCAAAAAACCATATGTGCCATTCTTCATGCTCCCGAGACTCATTGTATTGGATCGCGCGCAGTTGGAGCCCGCCCGTTGGCCTCCGCCTCGAAAAGCGTCGCCGAAGCCTGAGTCCAATACCCTACAATGGTCACGCAGTTCTTTGCGCCTTGCGGCGCTTCTTTATTTTGCAGAACGCAAGGCAAATGTCACACAAAGGGATCGGATGCACACTCTTCGTTCTATCTGTTCTATCGCTGTCTTCTCTGTTGCCGGGTTAGTCTACGCACAGCCTTCCGGAGGGCCATACGGTCCGATCGACCAGCGCTATGAGATTCCAAAGGCAGGGCCGAACGGGAAGATCTACTTTGTTGCGCCCAACGGCAGCAGCGATGCGGCCGGTACCGAACTCGCCCATCCCGCCACCATTGAGGCGGCCATGGAGCGCGTGGTAACCGGAGACGCCATCATCCTGCGCGGCGGCAACTACCGAACCGGCGGCCTGGTGCTGAATCAGGGCATCACCATACAGCCCTACGAAGAGGAGCATCCCATCCTCAAGGGCACGCAGATCGCAACGGAATGGGAGTCGCTCCCCAACAATGTCTGGCGGACCAAATGGTCCCATCTCTTTCCGGCGGAGCCTTTGCCCTGGTGGAATCGCAGGCGTGAGGGCATCAAGACGCCTCTGCACCGTTTCAACAACGATATGGTTTTCATCGATGGCGAACTCCTCAACTCCAAAGGTTGGGAG
>JBEKLB010000542.1:0-4025 GCA_050010415.1 Bryobacteraceae bacterium
TAGGAGTTGTAGCCAGTTTTTCGCTGTTCCCACCTGCCGCAGGCACCGAATAGATATCGGTGGATGGCAGTTCGTAGTAAGGCTCGGCAACGTGCCGGGCAGTGAAGTAAATGCGTGAACCATCGCGGCTCCAGACGGGCTCCTGCTCGTCGAAATCTCCGCTGGTGAGCTGCACAGGCTTGGGAATTTGATCGGAGGAGGCCGGTACCTCGAGGAGCCAGATATGGACGTGGCGTTTAGGATCAAGGTAGCCAGCGTCGTTGCTGCGATAGACCGCACGAGTAATCACGTGCACATCCGATTCGTGCGGACTCTCTGCCTGGCTATCGCCAGGCTTCGCACTGTTTTTGCGCTCGGCCTTCTGCAGGTCCTCTCCCGTGGTCGAGCTCTCGAAGGCGATCCGTGTGCCGTCGGGAGACCACACCGGGCCCGAGGCGCCTTTCGGTAGATCGGTGATGGTCGAGGCCTCGCCTCCGGCGAGCGACAACATTGCCAGTTGCGAGGGCTTTGGCTTGCCCGCCTCGTCTTTTTCGCCGCCACGAACCAGCACAATATGGGTGCCATCGGGCGACCAGCGCGGTCGTGCGTCGTGCCTGCCGTTCGTCATCCGGATGGGAGCCCGCTTGCCACTGCTGTCAGCTATCCAGATCGAAGTCTCGTATCCGGTACGTTTATCGTCGACAATCACCCGGGTGAATAGGACGCGCGTACCATCGGGCGACAGTTGAGGATCGGCAATCCAAACGAATGTGAACAGGTCTTTCTCGCTGATGAAGCGCTTCTGCGAGCCGGCGGGCTGTGTGACGTTTTGCGCTGTCAATGACGCAACCACCGCCAGAATGACGACAACGGAAAAGCGGGTCTTCATGCGAGTCCTCGACTGTCGATAGGCTAAGGCGAAAATTGGTTTCCCCCCGACCTCACGAAGCCATCGGATCGGATACAGCCATGGTTGTCGATTTTTCGGACAACGCTCACGACGGAGCATCGGGGTATTCGCACGAGCGGCTGTGGTAGGTGGGAAGGGCTCTCTTCGCTCTTCGCGGCAATCCGGCGATAGCGTCTTCGGGGCACGTCCTTGTATAGGACGTAGATCCCATCCGGGATTGTCATATGGCGAATTATAGCCAACGGCGAATTATAGCCAACTGATTGTATTTTGTACTCGCGGGGTGCCGGCCAAGGATGCCCCGCGAGCTTCACTCGCACACCTAGCTCGCCTCATCGTGCTGCGCTTCGAAGGTAACCTGACAGAGGCCTGGATTGCCGGTCACCCGGCCGAAATTTCAAAATCCACTGCTCGAGAGCCCTTGGATAGTTGGTTGAGTCTCTCGGCGGTACGGACGAGTTGACTGGGTTGAGCGTGGAATGAGAACAGGTTGCTCTTTTGTGGCGGCGATAAAGACCAATCCACCAGCGATGCACACGTTCTTGAAGAAGTTGGTACTTCGTTTGGACCGCTCGTTGCAGAGTGTGCTATTGCAGATAGGCGGCAGCACTGTCGAATTGCACTACAGAACTGAGGGGAGCACAAGATCAAGGAGGTGCTGAAGTCGAAATTTAATCGAAGGCCAGGCTGGGCCGCTCGTCTTGTTGTTCGTGATTACCCATTAACTCAGCTGATAGATAAGGGCCGTTCGGTCTTGGTGTTGGCATCAGGACAATGTTGCCCGCGCTGGTGTCGTCCGGAGTGAACTCTACCTCGATAACCTCGTACCAGCGCACCTCCTCGGTGTTGGCTCTGGCAATTTCGACCGACTGACCTTCGGATGGAAATTCTTTGAAATGTATACGACCGAGTCCCTGGACCCAGCCTCCCGTCAACTCGAGTCCCGTAAACACCGCCATTTACACCTCTCCTTATAAAGCCCTGCGGTTTTTGATGCGGATCGAGTCATGGGGGAGGAGTTTAAAGTGTACGGTTTGCGAATGACCTGAGCTGTTGATCTTTTGGCCATATCTTTGAGCCGCATTGCATCGCCGGCGTTGGTTCAGAGCAAAGCCGCGTAGTTGGTCGCGGCCGAAGTTACCAGAGCGCAGGTAGTAACCCATCGTTTCGAATGTTGGGTGAGTGGATAGCAGGTACCTCGTTTCGGTCCCATCCTGGTGGAATCCAGGTGGGTTCGACGCGATTATGATCTTCGACGGAGAACGCCAGTAGGGTCAAGCGATATCGACACCAGCATTGCTCGTGGTGCATGGAATCGGGCCGCTGCGATACACGAGCGTCGCTGGAGATAGCGAATCGTTATTTTATCGTTTGGTCACACCCGATACCCGCCGAGCCGGACGTTGCAGTAGGAAATGTTCCGATCACTTGTTGTTGCATTAAGCCCATATAACAGAAGTTGACATGCCCTCCGCTCGAGCTTAGGAAGTGTGGGACGTGATGGGTCTCATACAACCTTACATTGACCGCGTTGATATACGGGGCATCCGCATAAGTCGAACCACCCTCAACCTCAACGTATCCCGGTTCGGTGCCGGTCGCCGATGCCAGAATGATCTCCATATTTGATAGAGACAAGTAGTTATTCCAGCCGCCTGATACAACTGAAGCAACAGGCCCATTCGGCTGCTCGATGTGGCCCCCGGTAAATTGCATGTTGACGCCATCGCCTCCGATACAACCCAGTGCGTTATAGTCGCACCAGCTGTTTGTCACCGTCCATTCGGTATAAGGCGTATTAAGGTTGAAAGCCAAATGCGCGGCATCGGAGACTTGAGTCTGCACCATCGTCATCTTCTCGCCCGCATTCGTCGCTACAGGCGAACATACGTGGTCATAGTTGACCATAAAAGCGGAATTGAAGATTTTGACGGCCCATGCGTTATTGCCATTTGACAGTCCGCAACTAAATCCATTGACCGTGGTGCCCGATATCTCGACATTCACAGCATACGAACCCGAAGGAGAGATTACTCCCTTTGGATCGCCACCCAAATACAACCCGATCGGTGACGACGGCGCCGGTGAAGGGCCCATCACATGACAGTTACGAATACCCGTCGATCCATAATTCACAGCACTGGATAAGTTAGTGTTCCGGAAGATGATAAACGCCGGACTGCTACCGAAATCGCCGAGAGATGCGCCCTGGCAATCAAGGATCACATTGCCGGGGATGACGATTGGCGTCACCACATTCCAGGTTGCGGCCGCGTTCAAGTAAACAATGCCGAAGCCCTTCACAGAGGAGAGCGCCGCATTAATGGTCCTGCCGGGATCGACTCCCGTTACGGGTGAGACCGTGGTGATTTGGGCGGATGCGGAGAGAACAGACAGTAGCAGGATACTAAGGATGGATTTCATTGCCTCTCCCTCTGGGGGGAGGATGAAAGTAAGGCATTCAAAATGCCTAGGTACGTGTCTAGCTTGTTGGACTATAGCCCAGGAGAAGTAAGGTGACGATGACCCGAATCAAGCCCAACAATCGCGCGTAACCGGGGAGAGTGATGTGGTAACGCGATAGTACCTTCCCTGGTTTTGCTTTGGTAACCTTGCTGTTCTGCCCTCTTCCCAGGGCCCAGAAGGGCAGGCCGGATTACCAAACGCAGGACACATACTGGTCTGCTGCGTATTGTTTGGGCCGTAAAGGCGGCAGATTGCACCATCCGACGCGACCGCGCGCCCGAGCGAGAGCGATCAAACTGCCGGGGCGCGTTATCTTGCCTAAAACGGGTTTCAGGCCGAAGATGGACTCGTAAGACAAGCTGTGTTTTGCGCGAAAGGGAAGGCATCATCTCATGGGAACCGCTCGTCGCTCGGACCGCAAATCGTCGCCCATCAAAGAGATAGACGTTTTATGGGTAACGGCGGGCCTGGGTTGCGACGGAGACACAATTTCCATGACGGCCGCCACCCAACCCAGCATCGAAGACATCATCATGGGAGGCCTTCCGTGGATCCCCAAGGTGAATTTCCATAATCCTTTTCTATCCGCCGACAACGGCGAAGCGTTCATGCAGCACTTTCATCGGGCGGCGGAAGGGAAGTCGAACCCCTTCATTTTGGTGATGGAGGG
>JBEKLB010000543.1:0-4014 GCA_050010415.1 Bryobacteraceae bacterium
TCCGATGCCCAGATCTCGTCATGGGCGCCGTTGCTGAAGAGCAGCTCTGACCCATCCGCCGAGACAGAGGCATCGTCTGCGTCGCCGCGGAGCAAGCGGGCCGCGCCCCCGAATATGGACCCTGACCAGAGCTGGCGTTGCCCATTTTGAGTCGAGATCGAGCTGAAGAGCAGATTGGAGCTGTCGGGAAACCAGGCGATCCGCACCACCCGGGCTGCCGCGGGACTGAACAGAGTGTGCACCTCGCCCGAACTGATCACTTTCAAGTTGAGGCCACTGGCGTCCGCATACGCGACGAGATTGCCGTTCGGCGAAATCGCCGCGTCCATCACGGGCGCTTCGAAGCTGTTTTGGGTTAGCGCAACCTGGGTCAACGCGGGCGAATGCCGGCCGGAGCGCCAAACCCAGACCAGCGCAGCTGCGGCGATCACGCACGCAACGGCCATCAACGCGATGACAGCTCTCTTGCGGCGCTTGATGAGGTTCGCGATCACCTGCGCATCGGAGCTGATTTCCTGATGCGCCGCCAGCCGCCCGGAATCCGTGCCGCGCAGCAGGCGTTCGAGGCCAGCCTGCATCTCGGCCGCCGACTGACAGCGCCGTGTGCGGTCTTTTACCAGCGCCGCATCGATAATGGCTTCGAGCTCGGGCGGGACGCTGGAGTTTAAATCTCGAACGCCTCTGTGCGGCTGATCGACGATCGCGTCCCGAACTGCTTCCGCCGTTGCGCCGCTGAATGCGCGCCAGCCGGTGGCCATCTCGTAGAGGACCAGGCCGAACGAGAACAAGTCCGAACGCGCGTCCAGCTTCTCGCCGCGCGCCTGTTCGGGCGACATGTAGCCGGCTGTGCCCAATGTGAGGCCAAACCGGCTTTGGGCCGCATCGTGAGGCGCATCGGGCTGAAGCTCGGGAGCCTCCTGCGTTCCCACCTCCGGTTCGGAATGTTCCAGCAGCTTCGCCAATCCGAAGTCGAGGATCTTGCACACGCCTATGTTGGTGAGAAAGATATTCGCCGGCTTGATGTCGCGATGAATGATGCCTCGCTCGTGTGCTGCCTGAAGACCGCTGCTGACTTGCAGCGCGATCTTTATCAACTCTTCAAGCGGAAGCCCGGTACTCCCTTGCCCGGCGGCCAATCGGTCACGCAAGGTCTGGCCTTGCAACAACTCCATGACCAGGAATGGATGCCCTTCGTGCTCTCCGAATTCGTAAACCGTGCAGATATTCGGGTGGTTCAGAGACGAGGCGGTCTGCGCCTCCCGCTCGAAACGCTGGAGCGTTTTTGGATCGGACGCGGTTTCGCTGGGCAGAAACTTGATGGCCACCGGGCGACCGAGTTTAAGATCCTCGGCGCGATAGACCACACCCATGCCACCGCCGCCGATAATGTCGAGCAACCGGTAATGTGAAACCGTTTGGCCTGACTGAACTGCCGCCGTCGGCCGTTCTACCGGGCCGACATAATCCGTCGTTTGAGGAAGCACTTCTCCAGCAGAATCCTCCGCGAACTCGATCCACTCCACCGGCACCGTCAGCCGGTACCCTCGACTGGCCACGGTCGCGACGTATCGCGGCTTTTCGGCCGAGTCGCCCAGCGCCCTGCGCAGCTTGCCGATGGCTACGTTAATGCTGTGGTTGAACTCGACGATCGTGTCGTTCGGCCAGAACTTGGTTTGGATCTCCTCCCGAGAGACCATCGCGCCCTCGCGCTCCACCAGCATGAGGAGCAGGTGAAATGGCTGCTGCGCGAGGACCATCCTGCTCGGAGGGCCGTCTCCAGCTGACCGCAATTCCCCGGATTTGAGGTCGAGTTCAAACGCGCCAAAGCGGACGCGAGTTGGCAACCTGTCCTTCATAGCCGCTCAAATGGGGGAATCAGTGAAGAAAGGATGATTATAACGGACCGGTATTGAAGGTAAGCGCGCCATGCAGGCGCGGCCGGCAGAGCAAGAATGGAAGCCTTCGCACGCAAAGTCCGCGCAGAGACCCCGCGGAAAACCTTTCTCTTCAGCGAGTTAACCATAATGACCCGAAAATGACCCAAAGATGACCGCCCGTGCATTGCTGGCAAAACGCAGTTGACGGAGACTCGAACCATTCCTTCCGAGCATCCTTGACCTCAGCGACCACCGGAAAGGAACCCTGAACACCAAACCAATTCGCACCGATTACCCAATTGCAAGACGAAATAGAGGTGTCGGCCTGCCGGAGAATGACTATGATTCGAGCCGAATTACTACTGCCGATTTTTGTTCGTTTCCGAACGTCCGTTCTCATGTCGATCGTGTCCCTCTGCGCCTGCAGTCCGATGGCGATCGCAAAAACAAAGCTGATGGCAGTACCGCTACCGGAGCCGGAAGTGACCGCGAAGGCAAAGGTCCTTGCGCTGGCGCCGGGGATCTATCCGGTCGCTGGGATGTTTACCTCAACGCCGTACGACCCCTCCTTGCCGGGCAACGGTTGGACTAACAACTTTGACGGGAACGAACTGTGGCCCTGTGAGGGCAGCGGAGGTGAAAACCCCGATTGCCCAACCATCGGCAATCCTGCGATTTCTTCTTACGGACTGACGATTGGGGCACCCTTTTACATCCATTCTCTGTCGGCATGCGATGGAACCACCAACGGGACTCAAGTGCCCTACACCTGGGACCAAGGGGGAACCGTCTTCCCCTACTCCATCAACGGCTATTACGTTCCTTGCGGCCAAATCCTGAGTATCGTCCAGAATTTGACAAACGACACCACCGATGACTACCTGGTTTCGATGGTCGTCAAGCAGGGCGGCAGCGTGATTGCGGATACCGGTATTCAAGACTATGGCCTGTTCCAACTCCCGCCTGGATTCACAGCAGACCAGACTTTTGTTATGGGTTATCAGGACTTTAACTTTGGCGCTCTGGGAGTCGCCGGCCCGGACAATGGCAACTGTGCACCCAACTCCAACTACCCGGCGTCTTCTTTCCCCGTTACTGCGTCCTTCTTCAGCATTGCGTCGGGCCATACCTGCGTCGATCCGGTTGCAGGGCCGGCCACGATCACTGTACGAAACTCCCTCGCTACGCCAACCTGGACCTGCAAGGACGCAAAGGGCGTTGCCAGTTGCACGGTTAAGTACAAAGAGAAGTATTCACTCGTGCAGGAGTGGAACATTTACCTCATGTAGCCGGGTGGTCTTTCCCCCGTGCGTTCGTTCTTTTGAGGGCGCCCGCCCGATGTCCGGGCAAACAGAGAAGTAGGCACAGGATCCCGCTCGAATGGGGAATTTGTGCGGAAAATAAGGATTATGACGGACCGGTATTCACTGCAGGCGGGCCAGACTGGCGTGGCCGGCAGAGCGAGAACGGAAGCCTTCGCGTGCAAGATCTGCGTGAGGCCGCTCAGCGGAAGGCCTTTCTCCTCAGCTAGTTAACCATCATGACCCAAAATGACTGGAAGATGATTAGCCGCGCATTGCTGGCGACCCGTCCTTGGCGGAAACTCGGGACATCCTTTCCTGCTTAGTTTCAGCGCTGCGACGCGCGGAAAGGACCACCCACCTTCCCAACAGCTTCAGAACACGAGGTCAAGGAAAAATGAAAATGATGAAGAGCACTCCGCAGTTCTGTCGCAACTTCAGGGCGTACATGCTGTCCGCTCTCGCGCTCATCTGTTGTATAACCGCTGCATTGCCAGCCGCAGCCCAAGACGCCAAGTCGCCGGTGATCAGCGCATCGAGTCTCGCCGGGTCGTGGCAGGCTACCTTTTCCACCTATAGCGCCGCGTGTGGGGCCGGGACCGAGCTCCTCACATTCACCCTCGATTCCACTGGCATGGCAATGGACGCCGCATACACCAATCACTCAGCGAAATGCGGCAAAGCGCGGGGATCGGCCGGGATGGTCCAAGTCATGTCCATCAGCGATAAAGGCACTGGCTCCGCGATGATCATGTTTGGGATGGCCATGAGCACGGTCGAAATCCAGGTGAACAGCGGTCTCCAGGTACTCAACCTGGTGGACACTACAGAAGGCA
>JBEKLB010000544.1:0-3990 GCA_050010415.1 Bryobacteraceae bacterium
CTGCTTCACCATGTGAGTGTTGGTCTGCTCCGGGACAGCTTTTACGCTCTGAAGCGGCAAGCTGCGCCGGGAGTGGATGGCATAACGTGGAAAGAGTATGAGACCGGACTGGAGGATCGGATCGTCGACCTACACAGCCGAGTACACCGTGGAGCGTATCAGGCACAGCCCTCACGAAGAGTCTATATACCGAAGGCCGACGGGCGGCAACGACCGTTGGGCATTGCGGCGCTGGAGGACAAGATTGTTCAACAGGCCGTGGTGACCATTCTCAACCAGATTTACGAGGTGGACTTCCAAGGCTTCTCGTACGGGTTCCGGCCGGGTCGCAACCCGCATCAAGCGCTGGACGCGCTGACCGTGGGCATCCAAAGGAAGCGAGTGAACTGGATTCTCGACGCGGACATTCGAGGATTTTTCGACAATTTGTCGCACGAATGGGCAGTAAAGTTCGTCGAGCATCGCGTGGCAGATCCCCGGATCCTCCGCCTGATCCAGAAATGGTTGAAGGCTGGGGTGTCGGAAGATGGCCAATGGTCGGAATCGAAGGTAGGTACCCCGCAAGGGGCAGTGGTTTCCCCACTGCTTGCCAACGTGTACCTGCATCACGTATTCGACCTATGGGTAGAAGTCTGGCGCAGGAAAATCGCCAAGGGCGATGTGATTGTCGTCCGATATGCCGATGATCTAGTGGTGGGCTTCGAACACCGGGCGGAAGCCGAGCGGTTTCTGAAAGAGTTTCGGGAGCGCTTGGCCAAGTTCGGTCTGGAATTACATCCGGAGAAGACGCGGCTGATTGAGTTCGGGCGGTTCGCCGCTCGTAACCGGGAACAGCGGGGGGAGGGAAAACCCGAGACTTTCACGTTCTTGGGCTTCACACATTACTGTGGGAAGCGCCGGAGCAATGGGACCTTCATCGTCTGGCGGGAAACGGCAAAGAAGCGGATGGTGGCAAAGCTGCATGCGATTAAGGCAGAGCTGCGCCGCCGGATGCATGAGCCGGTAGCGTCGGTGGGTGAGTGGTTACAGAAGGTGACCTTGGGCTACTACCAATACCATGCTGTCCCGGGCAATCTTGATCACCTGAGGGTCTTCATGCATCGGTTGCGAAGGCTATGGCGGCTTGTTCTACTCCGCCGCAGTCAAAAGAGCCGGGCATCCTGGGATCGGCTTAACCCGATTCTGGACCGCTGGATTCCCGTACCCCGCGTCTTGCACCCTTATCCCACGCAGCGTTTTGACGCCACTCATCCAAGGCGGGAGCCGTATGCGTAAACGCGCACGTACGGTTCTGTGCGGGGGGCGATCAGCGATGGTCGTCCCTACCGCGACAGGAATGTCGGCGGCGCCCCCGCACGCGGCCGCGCTCCCGGCTGGACCAATGTACGAGTGGCGCGTGATCGGCTCGGAGTGGCACTCCGGCGGTGGGAGACACGGTGCGCGCGAAGTGCTGGAAATCGGCAAAGTAGCTGAAAACACGTAGATAAGCGACAATGTATGAGGGTGTACTCTTGTTACGGAAGGCGACCCCGCGAAGAAACCTATGTCGCGACGAGGACGGGGAAATGCACAACGGCTGTTCAGCCGATACGACTCTCATTCGGTGCAGCAACACCAGCGCCAGAAGATGGCCGAAGCTGTCGAGCAAGCCGGTTCGGAGCTAATCCGTACCGCTGACCCGGATGCATTGGCGCGGCAGTTTGCCGACGAGTTTTCGCTGGCGGCTCCCACATTAACCGAAGAGGCCCTGAGCATTACGGTCGATGAGGCGGAAGTGGATGTGACCGGCGATTTCAGATTCGCCGCATGGGGGCCGGGCCCGCACAACGTTCCCGGAATACGAGTCACGTACTATGTTCCGTATTCCGGCGATCGGCAGATGTTCGACATCACCCCGAGCATGCGGAATATCAGCATGCGCCCGGTGGAACTGCATCAGGGCGAGCTGCGGTTTGTCTACGAGCGCCCGGATCAAGATGTTGCGGCGACGAAGGCCGAAGTGGACAGGGAAATCCATCAGGTGGGGGAAAGCCTGAATTGGATGCGGAATGACTTCCGCACATTCAACGCAGGCTTGATCGTTATGGCCCGCGAGGCTATAGAAGCCCGAAAATCGCGGCTTGCACAAATGAGCCAGGGGGCGCAGTCCATCGGAATACCGATCAGGAAGGCGGGAGGCAGCAGTCCGGCGCGGGAGGCGGTCAGTGGAAGTAGGCAAGCGCCCGCACGACGGCCCGTCGAACGCTACGACATTGCCCTATCATTTGCCGGGGAGAACCGTGCTTACGTCGAAGAGGTTGCCAATGGGCTCACCGCCGCGGGAATAAGCGTCTTTTACGACGGCTTCGAAACGGCGAAGCTCTGGGGCAAGAATCTGATCGAGCACCTTGCCGATATCTATCAGAATTCCCGCTACGTTGTCATGTTCATTTCCAAGGAATACGTAGAGAAAGCATGGACGAAGCATGAACGGCAGCATGCGCAGGACCGTGCGCTTTACGCGCAAGAAGAATACATTCTCCCCGCCAGATTTGATGACACGCCGGTCCCGGGAATGACCACCACCGTGGCGTTTCAGGATTTGCGGCATACGACGCCGCAGCAACTGGTCGATCTCATTCGCACGAAACTGCAGCGGCAATAGCGACGGGCATAATCGGATGACGTCACCCAAAGAGATTCTGGAGAAGCTGACAGCCTGCGACTTTGACGCCCTAATCGGGATGTTCGAAAGCGAGTGGTTGGACGCCAAGGAAACGCCCTATCACGTCGACGCAGCTCCGCAGAAGCGTGAACTGGCGAAGGACGTGACCGCGTTGGCAAACGCAGGCGGCGGCGTCATCTTGCTTGGTTTCGACTGCGAGAAGTTGCCGATGACCGCAGGAGAGCGGATCAACAAGGTCTGCACCTTCCCGGTTTCGCTCATTGATCCGAAGCGGTATAACCAAATCCTCGCGGACCTGGTGCACCCTCCGCCGCACGGGGTGTCGGTGCTGGTCTTTGAAAACGCGGCCAAAGACGGCAGTGGCGTCGCCGCCATTGTCGTCGATAAGGCGGTGTTGACCGACGGGCCGTACCTCGTCGGCAAGATGCTGGACGAAAATGACCTGAGCATCGGATCGTATTTCGGTTACTTCGAGCGCAAGCGCGATTTCATCCCGCCGGTAAGCATCGCCAGAATCCAGCAGCAGCTTTCAGCCGGTTTGCAATGGGCTTCCCTCCATGACCGGCTGTCCGCTATTGAAACAAAGATCGATGCGCTTCCGCCGTCGCGCAAGGCACCGCCGAAGATCACGACGATTCTCAGGCCGGAACGCGAGTCGCGAATCGAACAGGCGTGTGTCACCGTAGGCCGGGATGGTGCGCCGCTGGTATATTTCGACGCGACTGCCGAAAGTCCATCTGCATTCCCGACATTGTTCAAATCGCAACACGAGCGCGTGGTGCGGCTGGTCGAAAATCCACCCGAGCTGCGGCATAACGGGTTTCATCTCTGGGCGGACCGGACATCCACGATTATCGAAGGGCGGCTTCGCCGGAACATGATTGCAGGGCGGCGGCTAATCGAACTCTGGGAGGACGGAGAATTTATCTTTGTCGGCGAGGGCGATGAGGACTTCCTGGGCTGGAGCGTCGGAAGTACGGTCGCGCGCCCGATTCATATCAGCAATTTCGTGCTGGCGGAAGCTACGCTTTATTTCTGCTGGCTGATGCGTTGGATCTTCGAGGAAGCCGAGCCCAAGCCTTCCGTGCTGCGGCTGTCGCTGGGCTTTGCAAACATGAACAGGTCGGGCCCGGCGACGCTCAGTGATGTGCCGGAAGGGAGAATGCGCAGGTTTGACCAGCCGCACCCAGCACCTAGCGCGGATCGCGAGTTTTACGAATTCGCCGAATGGGACACATATGACCCGGCGCAGGCGGCCTATAAACTGCTGACAAATGTATATAAGTGGTTCGGATTCAATCTGGATGGCATGCCGTATGTCGATA
>JBEKLB010000545.1:0-6670 GCA_050010415.1 Bryobacteraceae bacterium
GGGCACGATGTTGATTTCGGCCAGCGCTGGGCTGCCGCGAAAGCGCCCGCGCCCGAGTCCACCCGAACTGTTCATTGAGAATGCCATGTTACCTCTCCAAACTGCGCTCAGTCAGGTTCAGAAACTCGAGTTGAAAGTCTTCCATGCGGGCCGCGAATTCCTTGATGTCGCTGCCGAATTTGTTGTAGAAAATGTATGCGGGTATAGCGGCAAATAGACCCATTGCAGTAGTGATCAGCGCTTCGGAGATGCCCGGCGCGACGGCCCGCAGGCTGGATGCGCCCGCCGTGCTCAATTGCTGGAACGCGTCGATAATGCCCCACACCGTGCCGAACAGCCCGATGAACGGAGACACGCCGGCGGTGGTGGCCAGCACGCTCATGTTGCGCTCCAGACGAGTCAGCTCTTCGCTCATGCCGAGCTGCAGCGTTCGCTCGAGCGAAAGCGGATTGGTTACGCTGCCGCGCGATTTCATTTGGCGCGCCACTTCGCTGTATCCAAAATCGAAAACCGCGATCAGCGGACAGCGGCGGAATTGTTCGCTGGCGGCGGCGATGGTGTCGAGCGCCGGGGCCTTGCGGAAAGCGCGCAAAAAGGAGCGGTTGGCGGAGCGCGACCGGCGGAACGCGGCCCACTTGGAAAAAATGACGGAAAAAGAAGCGAGTGAGAAGCAGAGCAGGATCACCATCACCGCCTTTGGCAACGGACCCGAACTCTCGATCAGGTCCCACACCTCCAATTGCAGGAACAAACCGCCCACGCACGGAAATATCAACCAAGCTCCTTCTGGCTGAACACAACGCCACTAAACCCATGATATCGCGCCGCCACGATTCCTCCCCGCCGAAAAAAAACAAAACTACATCGTTCTGTTTTACAGATCGCTCTGTTGTACAGTATGACTCAAACCGCCCGATTTGGACAGTTCTCCTCTCCGTTAGACGGACGGAAACCTCGTATAATTTCATCGAGTGTTGCTGGAGCTGGTTGTCGAGAATTACGCCGTGGTGGAGCGCGTCCGGGTGCGGTTTCACCCCGGGCTGAACCTGCTGACTGGCGAGACCGGAAGCGGCAAATCCATTGTGGTGGATGCACTTGGGCTGGTTTTAGGAGGGCGAGCCTCGGCCGACATGGTGCGTTCCGATGCCCAGCGGACACGGGTGGCGGCTATTTTCGAGGCTCCTAAGGACCCCGCCTTAGTACACCTGTTGGAGCAAGCGGGCGCGCCGGTGGAGGATGGCGAGCTGCTCATCGAGCGCGAGGTCCTGGCCGGGGGCAAGTCGCGGGCATTTCTCGGAAACCGTCCCGTAACATTAGCGCTATTGCGCGAGATCGCTCCGTTTTTGGGCGATATCCACGGGCAGCACGAGCAGCAACAGTTGTTCCTCAGTGAAGCACAGCTGTTGTCGCTGGATGATTTCGCGGGATTGGACCACCAGCGTGAGGAAGTGGGCCACTTGTTCCGCCGTTGGAAAGCTATGGAGGGCGAACTCGAGGAACTCAATCGCTCCGAACAGGAGAAGCTGCGAATGGCGGACCTGTGGAGCTTCCAGCGCAAGGAAATCGACGCGGCGGCGCTGAGACCAGGCGAAGACGCGCAGTTGGAGCAAGAGCGGGTGGTGCTTCGCAATGTTGCCAGGCTCCAGGAGAATGCCAATGCCGCCTACGCAGCGCTGTATGAGGAGCAGGAGAGCGTTTCGGCGCAGCTGCGCACGGCGCTCAAGAGAGTGGAGGAACTGGCCCGTATCGACGCCAGCCTGGACCCGGTGGTGGAGACGCTCAAGAGCGCGGCCATCGGCGTGGACGACGCATCGGATGCGATTCGCGATTATCTGGACAGGTTGGAGGCAGATCCGAAGAAGCTGGACGATATCGAGTCCCGTCTCGCCTTGATCGAGCGTCTCAAACGCAAATATGGAGGCACTTCAGTGACGAGCAGCCTGGACGACGTGCTGGCGTTCCTGGAAGACGTTCGAGCGAAAATGGAGGCCATTGAAACGGCCGGCGATCGCAAGGCGAAGTTGGAGCAAGACCTTTCGCAAGCAAGCGCCGCGTATCAGGAGCGAGCGGCGGCTCTGACAGTGGCGCGGAAGGCGGCTGCGGAGAAACTGTCTAAGAAAGTGGAAGCTGAGCTCGACTCGCTGGCGCTCGAGAGTGCGGTCTTTCGAATCCAAGTGGAAACAGCAGCGAACTGGACCGCCAATGGCGCGGACCGCGTGGACTTTCTGATCTCGGCGAACGCCGGTGAAACTCCCCGGGCGCTCGACAAAGTCGCGTCGGGCGGAGAGCTTTCGCGCATCGCGCTCGCGCTGAAAACGTCACTCATTCATCCGGCCGGCCGAGCCGCGCGGGCCAACAGTGTGCAGCGGACTCTGGTCTTCGACGAAATCGATTCCGGCATTGGTGGAGGGGTTGCGGAAGCGGTGGGCCGGCGCTTGAAAAAGCTTTCGGCTTTGAGCCAGGTGCTGTGCGTAACACATCTGGCGCAGGTAGCCGGGTTCGCCGATCATCACTATTCGGTGGAGAAGCGCGAAGTGAAGGGCCGCACGGTGGCGGAAATCGAGGAGCTGACGGGCGACGCACGCACCAGGGAAATTGGGCGCATGTTGTCGGGCCAGATGGTGACGCCGGAAGCGCTGAAGCACGCCGAGCAGTTGATTCGTTTAGGCGCGGCCAGGCGATGAGATTACGCTCGTCGGAGTGGCTGCTGGTAATCTACTTCGGCTACGTGGCCGCCATCGCACCGCGCTTCCCGCTAGAGCAACAAGTGGTCTGGCGGCCGTTCCTGGTGGAAGTGCTGGTCTGCGCCTTGTTTCTCGCGCTGGCATATGGCGAGTCGCGCGAACACGCCGTACTTTTCAGCATGCTTCGGGACTGGGTTCCGGTGGGCCTGCTCTTGTTGACCTATCGCGAAATGGACTGGTTTTCCATGTTGCCGCGCAATGTCGATTTCGAATTGAGTTGGGTGCAGTGGGACCGGACCCTGCTTCATCAATGGGGACTGCTCCACGCTATCGAGGCGCTGGGCGTGATAGGGCCCATGCTGCTCGAACTCTGCTACGTCCTGGTGTACGCAGTAGCTCCGTTCCTGGTGGCCGTATTCTACCTGCAAGAGCGGCGCGAGCGCGTGAACGGGGCGTTGTTTTTATACCTGCTGGGAACCATGCTGGCCTACGCGCTGTTTCCGTACTTCCCGTCCGATCCGCCGCGCGTGGCGTTCGGTGGAGCAGATATGCCGAATGTCACAACGGCAGTGCGGCAGCTGAATCTATGGCTGGTGGGAAACTACGGCATTCATTCCAGCGTATTTCCGAGCGCGCACGTATCGTCGGTGTTCTCCGCGGCCTGGGCGCTCTTTGCATTTTTGCCCGAGCGCAAGCGATATGGTTGGGGAATGCTGGTATATGCCATCAGCGTTGCGGTAGCGACGGTCTATGGACGCTACCACTACGCCGCGGATGTTGTGGCGGGAATCGCGATCAGCCTGATTCCCGGCCTTATGATTCTTCTTGCTCGTCGCCTTCGTGTTCGCGGCCTTCTTGAACTGCCTTGAGGCGTTCTTCCCGGCGCTTGGCTCGTTCGGCGGCGCGTTTGACGAGTTCGGTACCCACCAGCTCAAGCTTCGCGAGTTCGGCGCCATCGCCCTTGCGCCATCCCAGCCGCACGATGCGAGTGTAGCCGCCATTGCGCTGTCCGAACTTGGTGCCGAGTTTGTCGAACAGTTTCTGGACCGATGCCGGCGTCCGAAGGAATGCAGCGGCCTGACGGCGCGAATGCAGCGTGTCTTCCTTGGCGAGCGTGATCATCTTGTCCACCAATGGCCGCACGGCCTTGGCCTTGGGAACGGTGGTGATGACAAAATCGCTTTCAATGACGCTGGTCACCAGGCCGCGCAACAGAGAATTGCGCGCGGCGACGTTGCGTTTGAGCTTAAATCCGGATACGCCGTGACGCATGATTACTCCGCTACCTCATCCAACTTCATGCCGAACGTCAGGCCCAGGTTTGAGAGGATTTCCTTGATTTCGTTGAGCGATTTGCGCCCGAAGTTCTTGGTGCGCAGCATTTCGGCTTCGGTTTTCTGCACCAGGTCGCCAATGGTTTGGATGTTGGCGTTCTTCAGGCAGTTGTAGGATCGAACGCTCAATTCCAGCTCCTCGACGGAACGGTTGAGCACTTCGTTCATCTGGCTCGCGCCGCGCTCGGCCGGCTCTTCGGCGGTTTCTGGCAGCTCTTCGAAGTTAATGAAGATCGCCATATGGTCTTTTAATAGCTTGGCGGCTTGGCCGATGGCATCCTGCGGCGAGATGGCGCCGTTGGTCCAGACTTCGAGAGTCAGTTTGTCGTAATCGGTCATCTGGCCCAGGCGGGCGGCTTCGACGGCGAAGTTCACTTTGCGCACGGGCGAATGAACGGAGTCGATCGGGATGTAGCCCAGCGCCAGGTCCTCATCGTAGTTGCGGTCGGCAGCCACGTAGCCTCGTCCGGTCTTGAGGCGCATTTCGATGTTCAACTTGCCGCCTTCGCCGACGGTAGCGATGGGCAGATTGCGATCCAGCACTTCGACGTCCGCGTCGGTTTCAATCTGGCCGCTTAAAACCTGGCCGGGACGGTCGACACGCAGCCGCGCGATGCGGATGCCTTCCCCGCTCATTTTGAACGGCACCTGCTTCAGGTTGAGGATGATGTCGGTGGCGTCTTCCACCACGCCTGGTATGGGGCTGAATTCGTGAGCCACGCCTTCAATGCGGATGGAGGTAATGGCTGCGCCCTCAATGGAGCTGAGCAGCACGCGGCGCAGGCCAGTGCCGATAGTAGCTCCGAAGCCGCGCTCGAACGGCTGGGCAGTGAACATGCCGTAGCGTTCGGTGAGAGTTTCCGTGTTGGCGATCAGCCTTTTCGGCTTTTGAAAACCTTTAAACATGATTCGATATTCCTTTTCTCACTCGACTACTTCGAGTACAACTCGACTATTTCGAATACAACTCCACGATCAATTGCTCGTTGAGCTGGATCTGGACCAGTTCTTCTCGTTTGGGCTGCGCGATCATCCGGCCTTTGAGATTATCGCGGTCGACTTCGAGCCAATTGGGCGAAGGTGCGTGCGCGGTGGCATCGCGGGCGGCCAGAATGGTGGGATTGTTCTTGCTCTTCTCGCGAATTTCGATGACGTCGTTGACCCGGACTTCAAACGATGGAATGTTGACCTTGCGTCCGTTCACCATAAGATGGCCATGACGGACCAACTGACGCGCCTGGCTGCGGCTGGTGCCGAGGCCCATGCGGTAGATGACGTTGTCGAGCCGGCGTTCCAGCGAGTTGAGCATGTTGTCGCCGGTGACGCCCTTGGTGCGGAACGCGCGCTCGAACAGATTGCGGAATTGCCCCTCCATCAAACCGTAGTAGCGGCGGGCCTTTTGCTTCTCGCGCAATTGCAGGCCGTAGCCAACGATCTTGGGCTTACGATCCTTGCCGTGCTGGCCAGGAGCGAAGTTGCGCTTTTCAATGGCGCACTTCTCGGTGTGGCAGCGCTCACCCTTCAAAAATAACTTCATGCCCTCGCGCCGGCACAGCCGGCAAACGGGGCCATTGTATCTTGCCATTCCTTCTTTACCTTCCTAACTCAAATCTTCGGTTACAAGGTGCAGTTTACGGCCAGTGGCCTTCTTCCTGCTTACTCACAAACAACCGCTCCCTGTGGTCGCGGCTCGGTTTACATCAAACTCTTCGGCGTTTCGGAGGACGGCAACCGTTGTGCGGAATGGGCGTCCGATCCTTAATCGACTTTACTTCAATCCCCACCGTGGCGAGCGCTCGCACCGCCGATTCCCGGCCCGCGCCGGGTCCGGAAACTCGCACTTCCACCGAACGAAGCCCGTATTCCTTGGCCTTGTTAGCGGCCGTCAGCGAAGCCTGCTGAGCGGCGAAAGGAGTGCCCTTGCGCGAGCCTCGAAATCCGAGCGAACCGGAACTGGACCAGGCCAGAACGTTGCCCACCAGATCGGTAAAGGTGACGATGGTGTTGTTGAACGAAGCCTGGACATGCACCAGTCCATTCGATACAACCTTCTTTTCCTTCTTCTTGAAGGTCTTCTTCTTCGCAGTTTTTGCAGGAGCTTTGGCCATGGGTTCTCTCTAGGTCTTTCCGGTGGCTTTCTTCTTGTTGGCGACCGTTCCGCGGCGTGGTCCCTTGCGCGTGCGGGCGTTGGTGTGGGTGCGCTGCCCGCGAACCGGCAGGCCGCGGCGGTGCCGCAACCCGCGATAGGAACCCATTTCGATGAGGCGCTTGATGTTCATCGAAAGTTCCTTGCGGAGATCGCCTTCGACGGACCCTTCGTTCTCGATCAGGGTTCGGACGCGATTGATTTCCTCTTCCGTGAGGTCGGAGACCTTCTTGGTCGCGTCCACGTTGGCACGATGGAGCAGCGAGAGCGCACGAGTGCGCCCGATCCCGTAGATATACGTCAGACCGATCTCGGCCCGCTTCTTAGCTGGTAAATCGACACCTGCAATACGCGCCATAAGGTTCCTCTATCCCTGCCGCTGCTTATGCTTCGGATTGGTGCAAATGACCCGCACCACGCCCTCGCGATGGATCACTTTGCATTTGTCGCACATCTTTTTGACGGACGCCCGGACTTTCATTTCTTTTCTCCTCGCAGGCACGATT
>JBEKLB010000546.1:0-3955 GCA_050010415.1 Bryobacteraceae bacterium
ATCAAACCTGCATGCCCCAGCGCTGGAGGGCGCTAAATGCGCCCCTCACCCTCATCGAAAGCTGGCCCATCGGTATCCCTCAGCTTGAACCATACAGGAGACACGACACTTGCAGCAGGTAACTTCGCGCATGCCTGTCGCTGCCTTTGGGGAGCCACTATGGAGCGCCTGTTCGCCGCATAGTGTTAGACCTCGCGGCGAGTCAGATTTTTCCTGGCTCCTGGCGAGATGAGCGCGCTTGCCCGTCTTGGTTCGGACCAGCCATAACTTCTCTGCGCGATAGAGCATGTTGGAATGCTAGTCCAGCCAGCACGGGTGGTCAATACTAAGGTACGGCAAGTTTGAGCGTTCGGCACGCTTTCGATACAGATTGGCACTCTGAACGAAACTATTTCTTGTTCTAAATCAGAAACATGGAGACTATTTTCAATTGGGGATCCGGTCATGGTCGTTTCGTCGCCGATTCCAAACCCGCAATGCAAATTGCGCGAATGTATTGACGGCTCGGCCCACAACAATTTCACGTGAGATTGTCCTGGCCGGAGGAAACCGCTCGGTCACGGGCGGTCCCGGCTCAAGGGCGACAAACACGCTTCCATCACAAAACTGCTCCCCCAATGCTGTCAATAGAATTGCCCCGCTGGGGCGTTTCGTCCCCAACGTCACGGAGAATCAATTTGTCTAGGACTCTTGTTCCTGTATCCAAGCCTCCGGCTAAGATTAAGTTGAACACTTTCTGAGAATCCTGGGATCATGCGGATCCACGCAGTTCGAGGCGCTACGCTGATGATGTCTCTAGCTCTCCTCTCGGCTGCGCTGCTGCCTGCCCAACAGAAGCCCGACATCAGTGTCGACGTCGACCTGGTCACGGTGGCCTGCTCCGTCACCGACCATGGCGTTCCCGTGAGAGGTCTCAAACGGGAGGATTTCGAGCTTCGCGACAACGGCCAGCCGCGCGAAATCGCCAATTTCTGGCAGGAG
Source organism: Bryobacteraceae bacterium (assembly GCA_050010415.1). Classification (GTDB taxonomy): domain Bacteria; phylum Acidobacteriota; class Terriglobia; order Bryobacterales; family Bryobacteraceae; genus Palsa-89. Next base: position 982 of record JBEKLB010000546.1, read on the forward strand.
TCTGACCTGCCGCTCAGCATCGCTTTCATCGCCGACGTCAGCGGTAGCCAGGCCGGATTCATCAAGAACCATCGCGAAGCCGTTGCCCAGTTCTTCCAGCAAGTGATGAGCCCTCGGGATCGAGCGATGGTGGTGGAAGTGGCCCAGCAGAGTTGGCTGCTGTCCGATCTCACCGATTCAGCCGGCGCTCTGAGCGACGCCGTGGAAAGAATCGGCACGCGCGAAGGAAAACAGTCGCCCCTGCTTGGCCCGCCCTGCAGGAACGCCGGCTTTCCGCACAGCTGCGGAGGAACCGCTCTCTGGCACGGAGTCTATTACGCAGCCAGGCAATTGAAACCCGTCGCTGGCCGCAAAGCGATTATTATCCTTTCCGATGGAATGGACACCGGGAGCGACATCAGCCTCAGCAACGTGATCGAGATGGCTCAATCCGCGGAGGTGGTGGTTTATTCGATCAAATACGCCAATCCGATGCGCTTCCTTTCGCTCACGGCCACCATCGTCCAAGCGGTCAGCCGTGGTATGGATCGCCTCTCACGCGAAACCGGTGGCCTGACCTTTCCCAATCCGGGCCGCAAGATCGCCGAGGTTTTCTCTGAAATCGAATCCGATCTCCGCAACATGTATGTGCTCGGCTTCACGCCGCCCTCGGGCGTCCGCGACGGCATGTTCCACAAGCTTGAGGTGAGCACTGCCCGCCCCAACTTGATGGTCCGCTCCCGAGCCGGTTACTGGGCGCGCGGGAATGAAAAATAGAGCCTCGGCGTTATATCATTGAGGTTCAAAGGAGAATGACCATGCGAAGTTGCTTCACTCTAGGACTGCTGTGCGGTCTCGCTTGTAGCGCATTTGCCGCCGACGATGTAGCCGGCGCCGTGGTTGCCACGGTGAAGACCGTCGATAAGGGCACGAAAACCGTCGTCGTGAAAACTGGCGAGGGCACGGAACAAACTTTTCACTTCGTGGGCCGAACTGTTGGGCACGGCGCCGAAGCTACCGCCAAAGGCAGCAAGGACGCTTTTGAAGGCATGAAGGAAGGCGATGAAGTGATCGTGCATTACAGCGTGAAGGGCACCGAAAAGACGGCCGAAGAAGTGGATCATGTCGGCAAAGACGGTATGAAGGCGGGCGACGTTGTCGTGAAGAGCGTCGACCATGCAGCGAAAACCGTGACGGTGAAAACCGCCGAAGGCGGAGAAGAAACCTATCATCTTACCGTTCGTGCGGCCAAAGAAACGGGTAAGGGATTGGACAAGGGCGGCAAGGCGACGGTCTATTACACGGAAGACGCCGGGAAAAAAGTCGCGCACTTTTTCAAGACCAGCTAAGACTCCAGCGGCGATCCCTATCGGCCGCGAACGTCTACGTAGCGGACTCTCCCGGAGTCGAAATCAACCGAGCACGAAAATGAAAACCACGCGGTTTGAAAGCGTCTCTTCGCGCTTACCGTACCCGTGACCCGATCGTGTGGCCCAGGATTATTCTCTAGGATGGTGCGCTCAAAGGCGAGATAGGAATAGCCATCCCGATTGAGCCGTTCGCTGACGGCATCCTGACAGTTTCGAATGGCCCGCGCCATCAGGAAGCCGCCGGGACCTGGTCCATGTCCGGGTGATGGACCCGGTGAACCCGGAATCCAACCACCGCTGCTTCCGCCCCATTGCAGATCGAAAGTGTAGTTTGCGCGGCCCCCTTGCGGGTCGCTGATGTTGACCACGGCTCTGCCTCCCGTGCTGCGCGGATCCTGCGTCAGCCGGACTGGCCCCCTGCCGTTGGTCTTGATGAAGCGGAAACCCGGAGGATTCGGAGGCAGCGGCGTGTTGCACTGGAAGCGACGCCACAGAGCCGGTTGCCCCGCCACGGTGGTCAGCCAGCCGGTGTCGCCCGAGATCTCCACTTCAGCAGCGTGATCGACGCTCACTTCGACCGTGCATCTTCCGCTCCCACGACCGCCGGTTATGGTGGCCCGCCGGGACTCCGGGTTGGCATGAATTGGCCCGATCGCGACAAATAGCGTGGCTATGCCAAGAAGAATTTGCTTGTTCATGATGATTATTCCCTTCAAACTCAACGACACCTCGCGCGGCCTTGATAAATCGTCAGACTAATCGCACCAGAATCGGTCCGGCTATCGCGAGCAGCAGAACATAACCGGCGGCGATTGGTCCCAATTGCGGCTCACTCGCCGCGCCGAAGCCCGCGATGATGATCGAGAATTCGCCCCGAGCGATCAACGCCGCACCTGCGCGCCAGCGGCCATGTCCTTGAATACCCGCGCGTCTGGCCGCAAAATAGCCGGTCGCCACTTTGGTTGCCGCGGTCACCACTCCCAGTCCGATGGCTTCGACTGCAACGGGCGGTAAACTGGCCGGCGCGATCTCGAGTCCGAAAAAGAAGAAGAAGATGGCCGCGAACAAGTCTTTGAGCGGAGAAAGCAACCGTCGTGATTTCTCGGCGATCGGCCCTGACAACGCTACGCCGGCGAGAAACGCGGCCACTGCCGCGGAGACTTGAACCTGTTGCGCCAAGCCAGCCAGCAGTAGCACCACCGGCAGGATCGTCAGCAGCACCACTTCATCGGACTCGTGCGAGACCCATCCGCTGATCTTCGGACCATAGCGGAACGCGACCATCAAGGCGGCAGCTACCACGGCCAGCGCCACCGCGACCGAAGCTCCCAGCCGAATGGCGCTGCCGCCCGCGAGCAGGGCTGTGATCAGCGGGAGGTAGACCGCCATCGCGAGATCTTCCAGCACCAGCACCGTCATCACCGTCGGAGTTTCGGGATTGCCCAGACGTTTGAGTTCCCCGAGCACTTTCGCGATAACGCCCGATGAAGACACCCAGGTGACGCCTCCCAAAACCAGCGCCGGCAGCCAGGACCATCCGAACAACCTCCCAGCCGCGACACCGGGAACGAAATTCAGCAAGAAATCCATGCCGCCGGCCGCCAACCCGCCATGCAGCTGCTCTT
>JBEKLB010000547.1:0-3943 GCA_050010415.1 Bryobacteraceae bacterium
CGGGCAGCGCCCACATCTTTCCATGAAGTGTACTGCCGTCCTGATCGAGCACCGGGTCGGGTGAGGTCCAGTAGGGTATATTCACGTTCTCGCCGCGGATGATTCCGATCAGATGCCCAGGATTCGGGAGCGCGGGCGGAGGAGCAACCCGTGAGTTCTGAAGGCCGGAGGTCATGGTGAGCAGGTGGCCGAGGCGGATGTCTGCCATCTCCGGGTAGCTCAAGGGAAACGCCTGCGGCAGATACTCCTGAGTGAAGACCTTCTGCGACAATCCGTCGGGAAAACGGCTGCTGTGTTCCGACAGCATGATGCCGCATGAGGCACTGGTAAACATCTTCGCGATGGAATACATGTTGGGATTGGCTTCCCGGTTTGCTCTGCCGAAGTATTTCTCGTAGACCAGGTATCCATGGCGGAGAACCAATAAACCTCCGTGCTGACTGGTGGTCTGGGTATATTGGAAGGCTTCATCGAGCCTGTTTTTTTCTATGCCGGTAAGGGTGCGGATTTCGGAAGGCTGACTCAACGTCCGCCAGCCGCCCTGGGCGTCAGGAGGCGGAAAGTATAGATCGTCGCCTACAGCAGTGCGCGCCGCCAGGTTCAGAAGAGGGACAGCAACAGGGAGAGAAAGCAGCGTCCTACGTGTCAAGCTCATCGTGCCTCCACAGAGCAGAACATGTTTCTCAGTCAGATTACAAGCTGGTTAGCTGATTTGACGTTGCGCCCGTGCCATTAGCCGCTGGACTAAATACAATCGCTCTAACAGTTCATTACGGAACTAGAGCGGCGGTTTATTTCACGCTTAAACCTGCAAAGAGACTATATATATGCGGTGAGCCGGCGCTCTATTCTGGACTTAGACTTCTCTGAGCTGGATTCGCCCTAAGGAGGAAGAATGTCATTCATCATCGAAAACCTTCCCGAATCAATCAAAGCAGCAAAAGCGGAGCTGCGGGCCGCCCTGCCTCAGTACAAGGAGGTTTTTCTCGGCGTCGAAGCCGCCATCCGGAAGCGCGTCGACGAGATCGTCAAAGAGCGTAATTCGGGTCAGGATGTCATCCCAATTGTTCATTACACCGACATCGCCAACGATCGCGTCCCAGCGGATCTTATCGAAAAGATCAAGTCGCGCGGCGCCTGCGTGATCCGCGGTACATTCCCGAAGGAACAAGCCACGGCTTGGGATCAGCAGGTAGCGCAATACGTTGAAGAAAACCATCTGGACGCAAAGTTGGCCAACGCGGCCGAGGACAAGTACTTTGGCACGCTGGCCTCTGCCAAGCCTCAGATCTATGGTGTCTACTGGTCGAAACCTCAGGTTGAGGCGCGACAGTCGGAGCAGCACACCCATGTACGCGTCTTTCTCAATCGGTTATGGCAAAGCGAAAGCAACGGCATCCGCCACGTCGACCCGGATCAGGCCCCGGTCTATGCAGATCGCATGCGGCGCCGGCCGCCACAGTCGGCCTCCCTCGGCCTGTCGCCTCACGTGGACGGTGGTTCCGTTGAACGTTGGCTTGAACCGAATTTCCGGAAAGTCTACCGCCACGTATTTTCTGGAAATTGGGAGAAGTACAACGCGTACGACACAGCGTACCGCACCGATGTGCAGGAAGTGCCTTCACCGGCTGTGTGCTCTATGTTCCGCACTTTCCAGGGCTGGACGGCTTTGACGCGGCAAGGGAAGGGGGATGGCACCTTGCAGCTGATCCCGATCGCGGACGCCATGGTTTACGTCCTGCTGCGCGCTCTGCAGGACGATGTACCCGCAGAAGACCTCTGTGGCGCCAAGCCAGGGCGGGCACTCTCGGTGAATGCGGAGTATCACAGCCTCCTCCTGGAAGCAGTTTCCTCGATTCCCCTCATAGAACCCGGCGACACCGTCTTCTGGCACTCCGACGTTGTGCACGCTGTTGAAAATGAACACAAGGGCACTGGTTACAGCAATGTGATTTATATCGCGTCAGCACCTGGTTGCCCCAAGAATTCGGCTTACCTCGGGAAGCAGGCTCCCGCATTCGTCGCAGGGAAGACGCCGCCGGACTTTGCTCCCGACGATTTCGAAGTAGATTTCGTTGGACGCGCTACGGTACAGGATCTGACAGAAGCAGGCCGCGAGCAACTCGCTGTCACGGATAAACTCATCAGTTCTGTTCACGCTTCGGTCTGATGATGAAGAGGATCAAGGTAGCCGTTTGGCACCGGATTTTTGCGGTGGAAACGCTTTACAGGATGAAGCATGGATGCAGGAGGACCTATGTTCGCGAAATTTGTGAGGAATACGTTGCTGCTTTGCCTACTTCCCGCGGCCTCAGGTTCCGCACAACAGCTTTCTGCCAAGTGGGAGGAATTGACCGCTGAGGATTTTGTGAAGGCATTGCAATCGTCTTCCGGCGTTTGTCTTCTGCCTTTTGGAATTATTGAGAAGCACGGACCTTCAGGCCCGTTGGGAACGGATCTGATCAATGTGCGGGGCGCGACGCTCGAGGCCGTGAAGCAGCAATATGCCATTGTCTTTCCGGAGTATTATTTTGGCCAGATTGCCGAAGCGCGCCACCAGCCGGGAACCGTTGCCTACCGTTCCGATCTCCAACTAGCACTATTGCAAGCGACGACCGATGAGATGGCGCGCAATGGCTGCCACAAAGTGATGATCGTGAATGGCCATGGCGGCAACACCGCACTGCTGCAGTACTTTATCCAACTGCAGTTGGACGCGAAGAAGGATTACGTGGTCTACATCTACGGCGGGACGGGTCCGCGCAGCAACGAGTCCATGCCCGCGGCAGCGGCTCCATCGAAGCCGGGTGTCGATGGCCATGCGGGAGAAGAAGAGATCGCGGGCATTATGGCCAACGCACCCGGCCTGGCCCATCCGGAAAGAGCGGGGGAAGAATCCGGAGCAGATCAAAAGCGATTGGCTCTGCCTCCGGGGCTTAGTACGGGTATCTGGTGGTATGCCAGCTATCCAAATCACTACGCCGGCGACGCGGCAGGCGCAACAGCTGCCCGGGGCGCCGCCCTGCGAGAGGTGAGAGCGGATGGGATTGCGAAGGCAATCGCCTTTGTGAAAGCAGACACAGTCGCGCCTCAATTGCAAGAGGAGTTCTTTGAGAAATCCGGGAAGCCTTTAGACACCAAACAGTGACGGTGCTTCGCGCCGGGTTTGTTTGGGGAGGTGATATTCTCCCGCAAGGAGTGAGCCAATGGAACCGATAAAGCCCAAACTGCCGAGCGAAGCCGTACAACTCTACAACCTTTTTATTCACGGTGAGATTACTCGCCGCGCCTTTATGGATGGCGTGCAGCGGCTTGCAGTCGGCGGCCTGGCGGCAGCGACGATTGTCGAGGCGTTGATGCCGAATTACGCTTTGGGCCAGCAGGTGTCCCGGACCGACGACCGGATCAAGGCCACCTACGAGACCGTCCCATCGCCCCAAGGCAACGGAAGCATCAAAGGATACCTCGTGCGGCCGATCAGCGCCGACACGCGGTCTGAGACGGTGACGAAATTGCCAGGCATTCTCGTCGTCCACGAGAATCGTGGTCTCAACCCGCATATCGAGGACATCGCACGGCGGTTGGCCCTGGTCAACTTCATGGCGTTTGCGCCCGACGGACTGACCTCTCTGGGCGGGTATCCCGGGGACGACTACAAAGGCGGCCTGATGTTCGCCAAGGTCGACCGGAACAAAATGAGCGAAGACATGGTGGCCGCGGCCCTGTGGCTGAAAGCTCGCTCCGATTGCACGGGAAAGATCGGCGCCACCGGTTTCTGTTACGGAGGCGGCATCGCCAATATGCTGGCGGCGAGGCTGGGTGCCGATTTGGGGGCGGCGGTGCCGTTCTATGGCTCTGCTCCCTCCGCGGAGGACATCGCGAAGATTAAGGCGGCCATCCTGGTCCATCACGGGGAGCTCGACACTCGGCTGGCATCGACGTG
>JBEKLB010000548.1:0-3932 GCA_050010415.1 Bryobacteraceae bacterium
ATTCCGGTGTTTTGGCTGTGGCGATTGAAACGCGCAACTTAATTGGACGAGCATCGCATTTATGTTGGGAGTCATCACGCTCCGCGTGATGCGGCCCGTGCGGGACCAAATGCGATTTCTAGTCGCATCCGAACTGCCGACTCATTGAGATTCTGCATCACGCGGAGAGACTGTGATTTTTTGCCCCTAGCCGACCGGGCACCAAGGCGCTAAGGGTAACAGCTGGATTCCTTTCGTTTCACACCGAGGATGGTGCGCGATGGCGAACGAAACGCAACCCACTCTGTTTCCGCAAGTTGAGAGCGAGACTGCCGCGACTACGCCTGACAATTCGACCAAACCCAGCGCCGGCCTAGCTCGGGCACCACGCGTTAACGGGCCCGAGCGTGCGCAGCAAGAGATGCGCATCGAGTCGCTCGATGACCGGCTAGACGAGGATCACCCCGTCCGGCTGGTGTGGAAACTCGTCGCCAAGCTCAATCTGGACTCCCTCTATCAGCAAATCGACGCGGTCGAAGGCGTGGCCGGCCGCAATGCCAGCGATCCACGCGTTCTGTTTGCCTTGTGGCTATATGCGGCGGTCGACGGGGTCGGCAGCGCCCGCCGACTCGAACGGCTGTGCAACGAGCATCGCGCTTACGAATGGCTTCGTGGGACGGTGCCGGTCAACTATCACATGCTGGCCGATTTCCGGGTTCACCATGGCGCGCTTTTGAAGCAGTTGCAAGTGGACTCGCTGGCGGGCATGCTCGCCGAAGGTCTGGTATCGCTGGAATGTGCCGCCCAGGACGGCATGCGGGTACGCGCCAGCGCGGGCAGCCATTCTTTTCGGCGTCAGCCGACGCTGGAGGAAGCCCAGCGGGACGCCCGCGAACATTTGGACAAGCTGGAACGCGAATCGGAGGACGACCCCGCAGGGCCCACGCTGCGCGAGCAGAAGGCGCGCGAACGGGCCGCACGCGAGCGCCAAGAGCGCGTGGACAAGGCCGTCGTAGCGGTGAAGCAGATGGCCGAGCAACGCGAGAAACGCGAAAAAGGCAGCGGCGCCAAGGCGCGAGCCTCGACCACCGATCCGGACGCACGCACGATGAAGATGGGCGATGGCGGCTTCCGTCCGGCCTACAACGTGCAGATGGCGACGGATGCGGAGTCGGGCATCATCCTCTGTATGGACGTGAACAACGAAGGCAGCGACGCGGGCCAGATGAAACCGATGATGGATCAGATCAAAGCCGACCTGGGCCAAGCTCCGAAAATCCTCCTCACCGATGGTGGCTTCTCGACCAAGGCGGACATCGAGGCGACGACGGCAGCCGGCACGATCGTGTACACGCCGGTCAAGGAAGAAGAGAAACAAAAGCGAGCAGGCAAAGACCCGTTCGCGCCGAGGCCAGGCGAAAGCCCCATACTTAGTGCATGGCGCAAGCTCATGGGCACGGATGAAGCGAAGGAGTTGTACAAGCTGCGAGCGCCGACGGCGGAATTGCCGAACGCACGCCTACGCAACCAAGGACTATATCAGTTCGGAGTGCGCGGCCTCGAGAAAGTGAAAGCCGTTGTGTGGTGGCACGTGTTGGCCTTGAACCTACTGCGTGGCGAGCTATTGCGAAGCCTTGGGGCGGAAACGGCAGGGATACCCTGCGCGCAGGCTGGGTAAGGAGGAAAGGGAAGAGGATTCCGCGAGTTCTGAAACACGGAACTCGCGGAAATCGGGCTGCACGCAGTTTTGAACGAACCCTTCGCAGGGGAAGGAAGAACATGGAAGGTCAATTAGCTCACGAACTCGGAGCGTGATGACTAGTGCGCCTGTGATGGTTTATGAATCAGCGGGGTGCAAGTCCCTGCCGAGAGGAGGTTTGGCTTCTCGTAGCTGAAGGTAACTGCGTCGCCGTGAGGCGGGGTGGAGAGCAACCGGAAGCGAACGATTCGTCCGCAACGCGAGTGAACTCGATTCGGCCTGTGACCTTGGCGAGCCTGCTAGTCAATGGCGAAGCCCAAGTGACGATCCGTCCCCTGGAACGGGGGTGCCCGGCCGGAGACGACCGGTGACACGCGGTGAAGCCCGAGCGTCAAAACCCAAACGCGGCAATCGGGAAGGTCAGGGGTGGTTGGAGGCGGAAGGATCGGAAGGTTCATGACTTAAGCAGGGATCGCTGTCGATGCAAGACATCGCAGACCCGAGAGAATTCGGTCAAGAGGTGCGACCGAACCCGAAGTGCCCTGGCCCTACGCCGCGTCGAGCGTACGGGAGCGAAGCCATCGACGCGAACTCGGGCACCGGATCATCGGCAGCAGTCAGAGCATCCATAGTAGCGTTGAAGCCGGGTAATTCCGGGGGAGCGAAGGGATGCAGGAAGGTGGATGCGTAATGGCCAAGCAAGCGGACCCAAAACCGGCCACAGTGCCTTTCGGGGCTACCCCCGCCGGACAGCCTCCCTCCATAAAGGAGTGGGCGAACCGCGTCGTTTGGACTGAGCGCATGCTGGACGCGCTCTACAGCGGAGTGCGTGGAGGTAAGTGGCACACGCTTCACGACAAAGCTTACAACCGGACGAACCTGACGATAGCCAGCCAAATGGTGCTGGGCAATCAAGGTGCGGCGGGAGTCGATCAGCAAACGGTGGAGGAATTCCAAGACCGCCAATTGGAAGAAATCGACCGTCTGGTGGACGACTTGCGTACGGGAAAGTATCAGCCTCACGCGGTCAAGCGTGTTTGGATACCCAAGCCTGGCAGCACGGAAAAGCGGCCACTAGGTATTCCGGCCGTGCGTGACCGGGTGGTGCAGACAGCGTTATTGAACGTACTGGAACCGATCTTCGACATCGGGTTCGCCGAGCACAGCTACGGATTCCGCAAGGGCCGTGGCTGCCATCATGCTTTGGAGCGGATCGAGAAATTGTTGGCCGACGGTTACACGTATGTCGTGGATGCCGATCTGAAGGCTTACTTCGACACGATTCCCAAGGATCGCTTGCGGGAACGGGTAGGCGAGCGCGTATCGGACAGGGGTGTCTTGGGGCTGGTGAAGAAATTCCTGGACCAGGGAGTGATGGACGGCCTGAGCGAGTTCACCCCGGAGAAGGGGACTCCGCAAGGGGCGGTCATCAGCCCGCTGCTGGCGAATCTCTACCTGAATCCTCTGGACCACTTGATGGCCGACGCGGGCTTCGCGATGACTCGTTATGCGGACGATTTCGTGATTTTGTGTCGCAGCCGCGAGGAAGCCGACCGAGCCTTGGCGAAGGTGCAGCAGTGGGTCGAGGAAAACGGCCTGACGCTTCATCCAACTAAGACGAAGGTGGTGGATTCGCAGGTGGAGGGCTTTGACTTTCTGGGCTACACCTTTCGCGGCGGGCTTCGCCTGCCACGCAAGAAGAGCCTGGACAAGTTGAAGGACTCCATTCGAGCCAAGACGAAACGCACCAACGGGTGCAGCCTGACACGGATCGCGGGCGTACTGAGCCTAACGTTGCAGGGATGGTTTGGCTACTTTAAGCATTGTCACGGGAACGTGTTCACGAGCGTGGACAGCTGGGTCCGCGGGCGTTTGCGCAGTATCCTGCGTCAACGCAAGGGCGGACGCGGTCGCGGCCGTGGTTCGGACCATCAGCGTTGGCCGAACACTTACTTCGCCGAACACGGGCTATTTAGTCTGACGGCAGCCCATGTAAGGTTACACCAGTCCCTGACGGGTCCCTAACGGGAAAATCCACCGACTGGTGAGCCGGATGCGGGAGATCCGCCAGTCCGGTTCGGAGGGAGGGGGAGCCTTAGTCGGTTCTCCCTACCCCTATCCAACTCCGGCTTTCACATTCCTTCGCGGCCCGATCGACTATCCGTCAACGGCATTGCCCCAAAATCGCAAGGTTTCCGGTGTCACCGCGTGGGCCGGCACATTCTCACACAGCGCCCCATGAAACGCTCTGGCG
>JBEKLB010000549.1:0-3917 GCA_050010415.1 Bryobacteraceae bacterium
GTCGTCTCCATAGCGGATGGCCATGCAATTCATTCCGAATTCGCCCAACCCGCCGAGCGGAATCAACTGAAGCTTGTGATCAGACATGTAAGATTCAGGTTATCAGGTCGTTTGTTAAGATCGTGTCCATGCGTTTTGAGCTGCAACGCGCCCTGATCCTGAATCTGTTCTGTGCCGCCGCCGTGGCGCAAACGCCTTCCGCCAAGCCACCGTTGACTCTCGACGAGTTTTTCAATTCCGTGGACATTCCAAATGTGCGCCTGGCGCCGGACGGCAGTGCTGTTGTGATTGAAACCACACGCGCCGATTGGGCCGGGAATCGTTTCCGGAGCGACTTGTGGCTCGATCGCGAAGGACCTGGCGGCTCCGGATCGCTCTTGCAACTCACCCAATCCGGGCATGACCGTAATCCCGAATTTTCGCCCGACGGCCGCTGGATCGCATTTCTTTCCGATCGCAGCGAACCGTCTGAATCCTCGGACGACGCTAAATCCGACAAGCCGGCTCAGGTGTATGTCATTGCAGTAAGCGGCGGCGAGCCGTTTCCGGTCACCCAAAGCGAGGACGAGGTGCATACTTTCGCTTGGGCCACGGATTCCAGCCGGATTTATTTCGCAACGCGCCAATGGACGAAGGATCAGCAGGAAGCTTACAAAAAGGATTGGAAGGATGTAGTTGAGTTTCGCGAGTCCGAACACGGCGATGTCATTCAAGGCATCGAGATTTCGGAGGCGCAAGTCTGCATTACCGAAAGGCCCGCCAAGTCCTGCGATCTCTCGACGCACGCCAAGAAGCTTGCAGCCACCCCTTGGCGCGTCAAACAACTCGAGGCATCGCCCGACGGCAAGCGCATCGCGATGCTCACCGATTCCCGCACTCAGCGCTGGGAATCGCTGGACGCGTATGGAATTTATCTGATCGATACCGCGGGTGGCGAACCACGCAAGCTCCTCCAACGGGAGGCGGTCTTCGATGCATTGCATTGGGCGCCCGATAGCCGGCACATTTTCTTCTCCTTCCTCAACGGTTCGGTGGAGGGAAAATATCAGGACGCTCAGTCGCGAGTGTATTGGGTAGACGCGGAGGGCGACGCGGGCGCTGGGGCACTCGTTCGCTGGGCTCCGGATTTTCAGGGCGCAATCGCCGGCTTCTCGGTGCTGCCGTCGGGTGCGCTGGCAGCCGAGGGCAGGCTGGGAACCGAAGTGCAGATCTACACTGCGCAAAAGCCCGCTAGCGATTTTGTTCCGCGCACCGGATCGCCAGGCACGTACGACAAGCTCTCCGCTGCCGCGCATTCCCCGCGCCTGGCATTCGTCCATTCATCGATCGAGGAGCCGCTCGAAGTATGGCTCGCGAACGACGCAAACGATCTTACGCACGCCCGCCGCATCACCGCGTTCAACCAATACTTCTCCGAGCGCGCCGTCCCCGAAGGCAAGCCATACCGCTGGACCACCGATGATGGAGTCACCGCGGAGGGCATGCTCATTTATCCACCCGGACAATTCGGCGCCAAACATCTGAAGATGCTTACGCTGATTCACGGCGGACCCGAAGATGCCGATGGCAACCAATTCGGCGCGGACTGGTATCGCTGGGGCGCCATGGCAGCCACGCAGGGCTGGCTGGTCTTCGAACCCAACTATCGCGGGTCAATTGGCTATGGCGATAAATTCGCTCTAGGAATCATCACCAAGATTGTTTCCCGGCCTGGACGCGACATCCTGGAAGGCGTGGACGCTCTGGTGAAGGACGGCACCGCCGACGCGGATCGACTGGCGGTGGGCGGTTACAGCTACGGCGGCTATTTGACCAACTGGCTGATCACGCAAACTACGCGCTTCAAAGCCGCGGTCACTGGCGCGGGTGCGGTGGAACACGTCGCAAATTGGGGCAACGACGACACCACGTACGACGACGCGTATTTACTGGGCGGCCTTCCCTGGATGGCAAAACAGAATTACAACGATGAATCCGCGATATGGCAAATCGATAAAGTGAAAACTCCTACGCACATCGTCGCCGGAGCCGACGACATTCGAGTCTACGTGGGCGAAGCGTATCTGCTGGAACGCGCGCTGCACACCCAAGGCGTTCCCTCCAAGCTTCTGATCTTTCCAGGCGAGGGCCATGAGCTGGACAAGAACCCCTGGCACGGCAAGATCAAGGTGCGTGAAGAGCTCAAGTGGTTGGAGATGGTCAAGTGACGGGGTTGGGGGTCGAGGGTTGGGGGTCGAGGGTTGGGGCTTGGGGATCGGCCGCTGGCGGCGCGTACCGTGCCTGGCAAACCAATCCCCAATCCCAAATCCCGTCCCCCAGCACGCTAAACTGGCATTTGGCCGCTTCGATCAAGACTATTGCGCTTCCGCCGGATCCGCCGCTATCGAAAATCGCGGGGGATTTGGCCGACGCCGCGCCCCTGCGCGACGCGCTGCAGTGGTTCGTCCGGCACAAGCAATGGATCAACGAACAGCATCTGCAGCTTTGCCGCATCGCAGCCTCTACATTCTTCGAGCAGCGCCGCGCCGAGTGGATGCTGGCGCAGTTTCGCGCGCTGGGATGTGTGGCCCGCATCGATCGTGGCGGCAACGTGATCGCGCACCCGCGCGAAAATCGCACGGGCCCTTACGTCGCACTAACGGCGCATCTCGATACGGTGCTCGCGCCGCGCAAAGACGAAGAGGTTTACGTCGCGCCCGATGGCCGGTTGCATGGGCCGGGCACTGCCGATAATGGCGCTGGACTAACGGCGCTGCTCGCCATCGCGCGCGTGATCAGCTCGTTCCCGGATCTCGCCGATGACTTTCGTAACCTGGTTTTCATCGCCAATGTAGGCGAGGAGGGCGAGGGCAATTTGAGCGGCATGCGCTATCTCTGCCGGCAATCGAGCACCGGAAACCGCATCCAGTCGTTCCTGATTCTGGATGGTCCGAATATCGATCACGTCACGTCGCAAGCTCTTGCCAGCCGCCGCTTCGATGTCACCATTAGCGGACCGGGCGGCCACAGTTGGAGCGATTATGGCTTCGCCAATCCGATCCATGCGTTGGCGCGCGCCATCGCGACGTTCACGGAGCAGAGGTTGCCGATCAACGGCAGTCCGCGATCGTCGTACAACTTCGGGATCATCGAAGGCGGATCGAGCATCAACTCCATCCCCACGCACGCGCGAACGAAAGTGGACATTCGCTCGGAAAGTCCCGCCAAGCTGGATGAAATCGCCGCGCTGCTCACCAACACCGTGGAGCGCGCGCTCGAAACGGAGAATGAGCGTGCCACGGGCGCCAAGGTGACGGCTAAGATCAAGGAAATCGGATCGCGGCCCGGTGGTAAGCTGCGCGACGACGCACAGATTCTTCAGGTCATACGCGCCGTGGACACCCACCTCGGCATTCGCTCACATCTCGACTGCGCTTCTACCGACGCCAATGTTCCCTTGTCGATGGGCCTGCCCGCTATTTCGATCGGCGCGGGCGGTCACGGCGGTGGCGCGCACACGCCCCAGGAGTGGTTTCATCCCGATGGGCGCGAACTGGGTCTCAAACGTATCCTTCTGACTTTGTCTTTACTGCTCCGCGACCTGCCCGCATGATTGGAGTAGCCCGGGCTGTTGGAGCAGGATGACGGGCGCCAGGCGTCCCGCTGGCTGGCTGGTCGACGGCAGTCTGGTGGTCATGACCCTGATCTGGGGCGCGACCTTCGTCATGGTGAAGCGCGCCCTCGCCGACGCTTCCACGCTACTGTTCCTCACCATTCGATTCGCCACCGCGGCCGGCGTGTTGGCCATTGTCTTTCGCAAGGATTTTCGAGCGGGCAACCTACGAAAGAGCTTGCGGGCAGGCGTGCTGGCTGGGCTATGCTTGTTCGGCGGTTACGTCTTTCAAACCGTTGGATTGCGCTACACCACTGCGTCCAAA
>JBEKLB010000550.1:0-3915 GCA_050010415.1 Bryobacteraceae bacterium
CGGGGACGCAAGTGCTGACGCGTGGTCCGAAATTAGACATCCCTTCAGAGACAGTTCTCAGCTTCCGGCTGGACCAGCCCGTTTATCTTTATCAGTAGTGAGCGGCGCCGTTATTCCACCGTCAGCACTACCGGCTGCTCCACGATGGAAGACTTATTGGCCGACATAAACGCCAGATGGTACCGCCCGGGTTTGATGCGCGGCACCTGAAACTTGATCTTGTCCGCGGTGGTCTCCGTGACGGCAACTTTCGTGTCGTCTTTTCCGTCGGTAAGGTATACGTTAGCGGCGGTAGATTTGTCCACGTTCTCGCAGCTTGCGTTGATAGTATCCCCGGTCTTGGCAGTATCCGGATCCACGGCCGTGCATCTAGGTCCTTGAAACGCTACCAGCGCCGCGGCCGGGGTCAGCAACAAGGCAATCAACCACGTTTTCATAGGGCGCCTCCAGTGGCGAGAATTATACACCTTGCCGTAAGCACAGGGGTGTCGTTGGGCAAATGGGTTAGGCAACGGATGCGCCGCGAGCGACCTGCGGTTAGACTGGGAGCAGCATGCCGAACGTTGCCGAAACCTCCGTCGTTCCGCCGCCTCCATTAACAGTCCTGAGCGAAGAAGAGCGGATGTTCCAGGACACCATACGGCGCTTCGCGCGCGAACGCATCGCTCCTTACGTTCGGGAAATGGACGCCGCGGCCATCTTCCGCAAAGACCTGCTGGGCGAGATGTTCTCGCTCGGGCTGATGGGTATCGAGATTCCCGAGGAATACAGCGGGCAGGGTGGCAATTTCTTTCAGGCCGTGCTGGCGGTTGAGGCGCTGGCGGCCGTGGATCCTTCGGCGGCCGTCATCGTCGACGTACAGAACACCATCGCCAACAATGTGATCATCCGCTGGGGCACCCAGGACCAGAAGCGGCGCTATCTGCCGAAACTGGCAAGCGACATGGTGGCATCGTTTGCATTGTCCGAAGCGGGCTCGGGGTCAGACGCGTTCGCATTGGCAACTCGCGCCACCAAGCGCGGCGACGAGTTTTTCATCACCGGCCGCAAACTTTGGATCACCAATGCGGGAGAGGCTGGCCTGTTCCTGGTGTTCGCGAATGCCAATCCGGAAGCGGGCCATCGCGGCATTACCTGTTTTTTGGTGGAGCGTGATTTTCCCGGATTTCAAGTGGGCAAAAAGGAAGACAAGCTCGGCATCCGCGCATCGTCAACGTGCGAACTCATTTTGGATGATTGCCGCGTCCCCGCGAGCAATGTGCTGGGCGAGGTGGGTAAGGGCTACAAGATCGCCATCGAGACCTTGAACGAAGGGCGCATCGCGATCGGCGCGCAGATGACAGGCCTGGCGCAAGGTGCGCTGGATCATGCCATAGGCTACGCCAAGCAGCGGCAGCAGTTCGGCAAGCCCATCGCCGAGTTCCAAGGTGTGCAGTTTGAGCTGGCGCAGATGGCGACGGAAGTGGAAGCGGCCCGGCTGCTGGTGTACAACGCAGCGCGACTGCGCGACTCGGGACATCCTTACGTCACGGAGGCCGCGATGGCCAAGTACTTCGCATCGCAGGTGGCCGAGGACACGGCCTCACGCGCCGTGGAGATTTTCGGCGGCGTGGGTTTCACAAAGGACTTCCCGGTGGAAAAACTGTATCGCGACGCCAAAATCGGCCGAATCTACGAAGGCACTACGAACATTCAGAAGCTGACCATCGCCAAGCAGATTCTGGGATAAGCGACATTCCCTAATGGCCGTGGCTCGGTCAGGCGCCGCCTCAACAAGCGTTACACTAAAGGACAAAGAGGCTCTATGCGTTTCGTCGTTACTTTTGCTCTGCTCACGGGCGCGGCGTTTGGCGCCACCCTAACCGATCCTGACCCATCCCAAATCGACAGCATCATCGCGAAGTTCGCGGCCAAGGAAGCCGCGTTCGCAAAGGCGAGAAGCAATTACACTTATCGCCAGACCGCCAAGGTGATGACGCTGGATGATGGCGGCGGCAGCACCGGCAAGTGGGAAGAGGTCACCGACATTATTTTTTCACCCGAGGGCGCACGCATCGAAAAGGTGGCCTACGCGCCGCCTAACACGCTCACTGCGATCTCACTTGATCCCGGCGACATGCAGGATCTCCGCGAGGTGCAACCTTTTGTGCTGACCACCGAGGAAGTACCGAAATATTACATTCGGTACCTCGGCCGGGAGCAACTGGATGAAATCTCCTGTTATACATTTGCCGTTAAGCCGAAGAAGATGGAATCGGGACAGCGCTATTTCGAGGGGATCGTCTGGGTGGATGATCGCGACTTGCAGATCGTGAAGAGCTACGGGCGCGGCGAAGGCGCGAAGCAGGGAGACCATCAATATGGCAAGTTCGAAACGTACCGCGAGCAGATTGACGGCAAATATTGGTTTCCTACTTACACCATCTCAAACGCCACGCTGCACTTCCGCGACAACGATCAACGCATCAAGATGACTGTCAAGTACGACGACTACAAGCAGTTCAAGAGCGATATCACTATCAAGTACGATGTCGACGATCCGTCCAAGACGCCAGCGCCGGACGCACCGCCGAAAAAACCATAACTGGACGCGTACCGATATTGCAGCGGATCGCGAAGCTCCCGATTGACGATCTTCTGCCGTCCATCCGCGAGGCGCTCCTTCGCTCGCCCAACCTGGTAATCGAAGCACCGCCTGGCGCTGGGAAGACCACGCGCGTACCGCCTGCATTACTCGCGATGGTGCCCGGACAGGTATTGGTGCTGGAGCCTCGCAGACTGGCCGCGCGATTGGCAGCCCGCCGCGTCGCACAAGAACTTGGTGAGAAGCTGGGCGAAACGGTCGGCTATCAGGTTCGCTTCGAAGAGATGGCGAGCGCGTGTACCAGGCTTCGATTCGTCACAGAAGGCATTCTCACCCGTCGTCTGATCTCCGATCCAATGCTGGCAGGCGTGGATGCAGTGGTGTTGGACGAGTTTCATGAGCGCCATTTGGAGACCGATCTCGCGATCGCGTTGTTGCACCGCTTGCAGCGCAGCAAGCCAGGGGATCTGCGGATCGTCGTGATGTCGGCCACGCTCTATGCCGCACCCATCGCGACCTACCTGGGTAACTGCCCCATCCTTCGCTCCGAAGGCAGGTTGTTCGAGCTTTCCGTCGTGCATCAGCCTTACTCTGCGCTGCCGCTCGAAAAGCAGGTAGCCTCGGCGATCGAATCTCTCGTCACCGAATCGCCCATCGGCGACATCCTCGTATTCTTGCCTGGCGCAGCCGAGATCCGGCGCGCCGAGCGCGAGTACCGTCCGCTGGCGGAAAAGCACCGTCTTCTGGTGCTTCCGCTTTATGGCGACCTGTCGCCCGCCGAGCAGGATCGCGCCGTTTCCCCCGCCCCGCAACGCAAGGTGATCCTCTCCACCAATGTCGCCGAAAGCTCCATCACCGTGGAAGGCGTCACGGCCGTGATCGACAGCGGGCTGGCGCGCGTTGCGAGCGATTCACCGTGGTCGGGATTGCCTACGCTCGAAGTGGCGCGCATCAGCAAAGCCTCGGCTACCCAGCGGGCGGGCCGCGCTGCACGTACGGCCCCGGGCCGCGTGATCCGGCTCTATACGCTCGAAGATTTTCATCGCCGCCGCGAGCAGGATCCGCCGGAGATCCAGCGGCGTGAGTTGTCGGAGCTGTGCCTCACCCTGCGGGCCATGGGAATCGAAAACCCGATCGATCTGGAGTGGCTGGACGCGCCGCCATCGGCGGCCGTTGATCGTGGCGAGAGTTTGCTGGAACGGCTGGGCGCCGTCGGTCCGCGGGCTCGCGACATGGCGCGATACCCGCTGCATCCGCGTTTAGCGCGACTGGTGATGGACGCTCGCGAACGTGGCGCCGGCGAGGAGGGTTGCCGTGCAGCCGCGGTTCTC
>JBEKLB010000551.1:0-3865 GCA_050010415.1 Bryobacteraceae bacterium
ACTATAACGGCCCCGGACCTTTGCTGTAAAATCGCCGCTCCATGCCGAACCCGGTAAAATCAGACCCAGTGGAATCTTGTCTCAGTTCGTTAGCAAATAGTTTCCTCATTACCGCACTCTTAGTTGTAGGGGAACCAAAGGCCGCCCTCGCTTGGCAGTCCGTCGTGTTCGATGCAGCGGATGTCCGCGATTGCCAGCAAGTGTCATGGAAAGCTAGGGGCGGCGGTGCAGTCATGGGAACGCTCTTGGGATTGAAGGGCTGCTCAATCGAATCTGGCTGGCTCGGCGACGGAACTCTGAGCGACCCCTATCGGTTGGCGCTGGACGGGAGCCACAATGCCGTCGACGTCGCGGGTATCGAGGCAAGCACGGGCGCCGACTACACCGTTCAAGTCTGGTTCCGGGTAAGGACCAACGAGAGAGGCTTGGTTATGCTAGTGGATTCACGAACAGACCGTGCTTACGTCCCGCTGCGCATGATGATATCCAGCGGGAAGCTCCAATGCTCCATCGAAATGCCTTTCCCCGATAGGTTTTACATGACCCCACCTTCTGTCCCGATCGCGACGGACCGCTGGCAGAATGCCGCTTGCCGCTATCGCGCCGAATCCCGTGAGCTATCTCTGTTCTTGAACGGCAGGATGACCGGATCGACGCGGGTTCCGCCCGGCACAATCCGGAGCAATCGCATCCGCATTGGTGGCGACCCGAGTGTGGATGGGGAGTACTTCGCTGGAGACATTGCTGAGGTCGTTTTTTCAGCAAAGAGCGATGAGCCGAGTGTGATTCTCCGGAGATGCAAGGAAGAGAGCGGTCGATTCGCCGGCGCCGAATGCAGAAAATAGGCCATTCACCACGAACCTGGTGAACGCGCCCAACCTATCAAAGAAGCCCAGGAGGTGGAGCTACCCGACACATTCGCTAATCCGGGACGGCCGGTCGGATTGTCACTCCGGCCTTTCACGCTATGCTAATGGCTTGTTAGGCATAGATCCCAAAGCCGCGCACATTACATGGACCGTGTTTCTGGTCGCGTTACTGCTGGCCACGGCCTATGCAGTCCGCGAGACGCTCGGCGTATTTGTGATCGCGCTTCTGTTCGCCTATTTGCTGATGCCGCTGGTGGGTTTCGTGGAGCGTGTCACGCCGCGCCAAGTATCTCCACGCATTGCCTTGGCGATCGTCTATCTGGTCCTGGTGGGCGTGATCGTCACTTTGACTTTGACGCTGGGTTCGCGGCTGGGGGATGAGGCCAATAGTCTGGCGATGCAACTGCCGGCCCTGGTGAAAAATCCAACCTGGATGCAAAGAGTTCCTTTACCGGACTGGCTGGAACCGGCGCGCGCCAGCATCATTCAAAGGGTGCAAGAAGAATTAAGCAGCGGAGGCGAAGAGATTTTGCCCTACGTCAAGGGCCTGGGCGGGCATCTCGTTTCGGGCGCCAAATACGCGCTTTACCTGGTGCTGATTCCCATTCTGGCGTTCTTCTTCTTGAAAGACGGAGCGGCCATTCGCGATGAGTTCGTCGCCGCGCTGGTGGAGGATCGCCGCCGGCCGGTGGTGGACAATATTCTCGAAGATATCAATCTGCTGCTTGGCCAGTACATTCGTGCCTTGGTTCTTTTGTCGGTGGCGAGTTTCGCTGCGAACAGTGTATTTCTAGCGTTCACCGACGCACCTTACGCAGTCCTGCTGGCCGGTGCGGTCGCGTTAGGCGAGTTCGCACCCGTGGTAGGACCGGCGGCGGGAGGCCTCATTATTGTGCTGGTCACCAGCCTGAGCGGTTACAGCCACGTGTTGTTGTATCTGCTTTTTTGGGTGCTGTGGCGAATGGTGCAGGATTATGTTTTGTCGCCCTACCTGATGAGCAAGGGAGTGCAATTGAATCCCATGCTGGTGCTGTTTGGCGTGCTGGCTGGCGATCAGATCGCGGGCGTGCTGGGCATGTTTCTGTCGGTCCCCGTGCTGGCCATCCTGCGTGTGATGTTTGTGCGCCTGCGCCGCGTGCGCACTTTGGATCTGGTCTCTCCGCGGGGCGAGCTATGAAACGATGGTGGCTGTTTCTGGGCGCGCTTCCGCTTTGCAGCCCGCTGCGCGGCCATATGGTGAGCATGAGCACGGGCGATCTGAAAGTGGACGGTGCACGCGCCAGCTTCGAGCTGCGAATGCCGATGTACGAAGTGGCCCATGTGCACGAACCGGAGCACACCCTGCTCGATCACGTTCGCTTCAAGGGCGGCGGCGATTGGGCTAAGGTTTCCGGCCAGGCCTGCCGGCAAGAGCAGGACACCTACGTCTGCACGGCCGACTATCAGTTCCCTGCCCCCGTGGAGACCGTAGAGGTGGAGTGCACGCTGGCGTCGGTCACCGTTCCCAATCATGTGCATCTACTGCGGGCTTATCGCGGCGATAAAACGGACCAGGCGGTCTTCGATCTTTCTTACACGCAGGCGGAAATCCGTTTCCGCCCGCCCACTGCATTTGAAACGGCCACTCGCGAGATCTCGGCCGGATTCATGCGCGCGGCCGGCGGACTGGCGCCTCTGCTGTTTCTGGTAAGCCTGGCGCTGGCCGCCCGCAGCCGTCGCGAGCTGATGGCGCTGACCGCCTCCTTCGTGGCGGCCGAGACGCTGGCCTGCGCCATTGCGCCGCGCATCGCGTTATCGTTATCGCCGCGCTTCATCGAAGCCGCCGCGGCGCTCACTATCGCTTATCTGGCATTCGAAATCATTCTGCTGCCGCAGTCCAGCATGCGCTGGCTGGTGGTTGCGGTGCTGGGTTTGTTCCACGGCGCGTACTTCGCGGCATTCCTCACCGAAAGCGGATATCACTTCGCGACGTTCTTATCGGGCGTGATCATCTGCGAGCTGCTGCTCATCGCGTTGTTCGCCTTCCTTCTGGACCGGCTGGTGCGCCTGGCGTTCTTGCGCCGTGCAGTGCCGGTGGCCGCTTCGCTGTTGCTGGCCATCGGCGTCGGCTGGTTTTTCCTGCGTCTGCGAGCCTGAGATTATGGACGAATGCGGAACTTCGACAGCCTGTCCGAACGTGAGATCCTGGCACTCGCCATTTCGCTCGAAGAGGAAGACGAGCGCGTCTACTCTGAATACGCCGAAGGCCTGCGGCAAAACTTTCCGGCTTCGGCCGAGATCTTCGATGGAATGGGCGTCGAGGAATCCGGGCACCGGCGTCGCCTGATCGAGTTATTCCGTAACAAGTTCGGCGAACACATCCCTTTAATTCGCCGCCACGACGTGCGTGGCTTCGTGCATCGCAATCCGGTCTGGTTGATGCAACCGCTCGGCCTGGACACCGTCCGTAATCAAGCCAGCGCCATGGAAGTGGAGAGCCGCCGCTTCTACGAGAAAGCCGCCGCGCGCGCTCAAGACGCTGGAGTTCGACAATTGCTGGACGATCTAGCCCAGGAAGAGCGTACGCACAAAGATCGCGCTTCCGAGCTCGAGAAAACCAAACTACAGCCCGACGTCAAGCGTCAGGAAGATGAGGCCAACCGGCGTCTGTTCGTATTGCAGATCGTACAGCCGGGCCTGGCTGGATTGATGGACGGGTCCGTCTCCACGCTGGCGCCGGTGTTCGCCGCGGCGCTGGCCACGCAAAGCAGCTTCGATGCGTTTAAGGTGGGGCTCGCGGCGTCGCTTGGCGCGGGCATTAGCATGGGCTTCGCCGAGGCGCTTTCAGACGATGGCAGCCTGACCGGCCGCGGCCATCCGTGGGCGCGGGGCATCGTTTGCGGGCTGATGACCGCGGTGGGCGGCATCGGCCATACGCTGCCGTTCCTGATTTCCGGTTTTCGTCTGGCGATGATCGTGGCTGCGTTCGTGGTAGTCGTCGAACTCGGCGTCATTTC
>JBEKLB010000552.1:0-3859 GCA_050010415.1 Bryobacteraceae bacterium
TCAACGTTTCTGGCGGTAATTGTGGCGGTGCTGCTGTGTTTCCTGGCCACCCCTTCGTCACATGCGCAGGGCGTCGGTGCCTCCGGCAGTGTGCGCGGAACCGTGACCGACGCGACCGGCGCAGTGATTGCGAACGCCTCGGTCCAGGCCCTGGACGTGAATCGAGGTCAGACGTATGACGCCGTCAGTGACGCGAACGGCCAGTATTTGTTTGCAGCGCTTCCACCTTCGAACTACACCATTACGGCGAAAATCTCCGGTTTTCAGACCGAGGCGCAGACCGGTTTGGCGCTGACCATCGGCCGAATTGCCATCGTCGATTTCCGGCTGAAAGTTGCGACCACGGCTACTCAGGTAACCGTCACCGCCGAGCCGCCCGCCGTGGAAACGGAACGGGGCAGCCAGGCTGATACCGTTACCCAGCGCTATATCGCGGATCTTCCGATTGACCGTCGCGACTATCTGACCTTTACCTTGCTGCTTCCCGGCGTTTCCGATTCCACGCGCCTCGCAGACGATCAAGACTTTCGCGTGAAGCAAACACCTCAGAGCGGACTTTCGTTCTACGGCAGCAATGGCCGCGGCAACAGTATTACCGTTGACGGCGGCGAAGCCGGCGATGACGCCGGCGGTGTGCGCCCCACAATCAGCCAGGACGCAGTTCAGGAATTTCAGGTGAACCGCAGTAACTACGCGGCGGACCTGGGCGGCGCCACCGGAGCTTCGATCAACATCGTTTCGAAATCCGGCACCAACGACGTGCACGGCAGCCTGTTTGGATTTTTCCGCAACGACGGCCTGGATGCTCGCGACCCGTTCGCGTTCGGCCCAGCGCTGAAGCCGGGCGATCCTTTTTCGCTGGATGCCCAGGGTCTACCGGTCAAGAACGCGCTGCAACGCTATCAGTTTGGCGGTTCGGTCGGAGGCCCGATTCAACGCGACAGAACTTTCGCCTACGTTGCTTTCGAAGGCCTGCGCCAGGATTCGCAGAACTCTGTGCCACTGCTGACCAACTCCTCGATCTTTGGCCCGACGTTTGATCAAAATCAGCAACTCGCCGCATTGGCGGCTCAAGGCGGGACGATCGTTCCTTGTTTGAGCGGCCCGATCGGTGCGGCAGTCGAAGCTCAAACGGGACTTCCTCCAAATCTTCCTGCGACGACTTGCGCCGGAGTATTGGGCGGGGTTCTGACCGTAGCTCCGACCCCATCAGGCATGGGGATACCTGATTACCTTATCAAACAGTTCGAGACGCAAGGTGGCCTCTTCAACTACACCTCGCGCGATTACCTGGTCTCCGGCCGACTCGATCACCGCATTGATGCCGACAATCAGGTGTTTCTCAGCTATCGCTTCGCGCACGACGTGGAACAAAACCCGGATGTGCAGTCATTGACTGCCTTCTCTGCCGGCAGTTCGGTCCACGATTTAGACAACAACCTGCTGGGCGCCTGGTTCCACCAGTTCAGCTCCACCACCCAGAACGAATTACGTCTGCAATTCGATTACAACGGCTTTAACGTGATTCCGAACGAACCAGCGCAGGTCGGGTTGCAAATTCCGGGCTTCATCAATAATTTGGGAACCAACATCTTCCTGCCCAACCTCACGATTTTGCGCCGCTTCGAAATTGCCGATAACTTCACGACCATCCGCGGCCGCCACACCATCCAGTTTGGTGTGAACGAACTGCTTCGCGGCAATCACACTGAGTCCCACACTTTCCTGCCAGGGCGATTCGTTTTCGGCCCGCTTCCCGGCCCGCAATTGCTAAGTCCACAGCTCCAATCCCTGTCCTCATTGCAGGCTGCCTCGTTTGGCGTGCCGCAGGTGTATCAACAAGGTTTCGGCAATCCCGATTATCCCGCTTACACTCGTCCGCTGACCGGACTCTATCTGCAGGACTCCTGGAAAATTACGTCCAATTTCACCCTAAACTATGGGTTGCGCTACGACATTGATTCGCAATACAACCCGCTGAATACCTATTACAAGGATTTCGGTCCGCGCGTCTCCTTCGCCTGGGATCCGTTCAAGGATCACAAGACCGTGGTTCGAGGCGGCTACGGGATATTCTACGGTCCGATCGATGCCCAGATTCCCGGGGTTGATTTGAGCCTGGGCGTCCTGAATAAGAATCACACCACGGTTGAAAACCAGAAGAACACATCGCAGGTTCCCGATCAGGTAAACAACGCGATCAACACCTGCGGGCTCGGATTCCCCAGTCCGGCACCGCCGATATTCGGTCCAGCGACGCCTGGCAGCCCCTGCACGCGCTTCATCTCGATCAGCGTCGACACTCTTAACCCAACCCCGCTTCCGATTGCCACCACCGACGTGGTCTTTCAGACCCTGTTTGCTCAGGGTCTGATCCAGTGCACCACCGCGCTGCCGGGCCAGAATGCTTGCATCAAGCCCTCCGACGTGGAACCCTTCGGAATCATTCCGGCCAATAGCGGCCGGTTGTCGCCAATCACGGTGCTGTTCAGCAATCCGCCGAACTACCGCCCGCCGCAATCGCAACAGGCCTCGCTGGGAATTGAGCGTCAAATTTCGCCCAGCTTCACCGTCGGCGTTAGCGGCGTTTACGTGCACACCACCCGCCTTCCGGTGGCCATCGACACCAATTTGTTCCCGACTACGCCGATGACGACCATCACTCTGGCGAGCGGCAATAATTTCAGTTACCGGAACTGGAACACCTCTCCGGCAACCGACCCGCTCGGCGGCGTCGAAGGTCTGCCCTGCGCCCCGACCGTCGCCAACCCCAACGCTCCCTTCGCCTGTTTCGTGAATCCGTTTATCGCCCAGAACAACCAATACACTTCCGGAGCCTCCTCGCTCTACGAAGGGCTGATTCTGGAAGCAAGAAAGCGCTTCAGCGACCATTTCACGATGTTCGGGAACTACACTTTCAGCAAGGGTTTCGACACTACCACGGATTTTAATACCGACTACGCACCGCAGGATCCAACCGACCCGGGCGCCGATCGCGGCCTTTCGGAGTTCGATGAACGCCACAAGGTCGTAATCGCCGGGGTGTTTGATAGCCCCTGGAAGAATCCGATTTTGTCGGGGTTCCAGGTGTCGCCCATTTTCAGTTATCACAGCGGGCTGCCGTTCAATCTGCTGGTCGGAGGCGAAGTCAACGGCGACAATCACATTACTAATGAACGTCCGCTTGGTTCGCCGCGCGACACCGGACTGGGTCCCACCTTTGTTGATTTCGACATGCGCCTGAGCTGGCGGCACAAGATCGGCGAGAAAGCTTCAGTCACGTTTACCGCCGAAGGATTCAATATCGCCAACCACACGAATTTTGCCAGCGTAAACAACGAAGTGAATCCTTTGTTCGGCATTGAAACCGCCCAAGGCTTGTGCCCGATTTCAGGTCGGTGCGAAACCGGGAACACATCATTCAACGTGCACGGCCTGCGACCCGGCACGGTCTTGCCCAATGGGGAAACCGTTTCTCCCAGCACGCCCTTGGGATTTACGTCAGCGTTGGCCAAGCGCCAGATTCAGCTGGGAGCGCGGTTCACGTTTTAGCTCGTGATGAAAGTTCGCGTGGATGGCTCATGGTCATGAGCCGTCCACGCGAAATCTGGATTTTTTGAGAAGATCGACGCGCGATACCTCAGGCCCCCGCCCTGGATTTGCCGCCGATTCATGATTCAAAGCTGACGGCGATTTTTGCTCTTCGCGGTCTGCTCGAAATTTTCAAATTGCGTGCGGTGTTCCCGGCATCCACAGTTCCTGGCTCGCGCTCGCGAGCCTCGATGTAGCTTCAACTCTGTTAGGAGGATTACCATGGGGCGAACCACGACGTTTGCAACCGTGCTACTCGTATTTACGG
>JBEKLB010000553.1:0-3836 GCA_050010415.1 Bryobacteraceae bacterium
TCGGAGATGCCGGAATTCGCAATGATCTCGAGAATGTGTTTCAAATGGCGATGCGTCTTGCCCTCGCCGCCGACCACGCGAAACTTGGACGCCGCGATGCCTCGCCGTTTGGTCTTCTCGATTTCGAACTTCGCTCCGGTGCCCAGCGCTTCGAGGGACTGCACTAGAATCTGGCTGTCGGCGCCTGCGTCGACGAGCGCGCCAACCGTCATGTCTCCACTGATTCCGGAGAACGCGTCTAGGTAACAGATCTTCATGCCATCAACTGTGGTAACAATTCGCCCGAAGGCCCTTGCAGAAATTCGTCGATCGAATCTGAAAAGCCGGTTTCCGCGATATTGATTTCGACCACGCGCGCGCCGGCGGATTTCGCCATGGTTGCCAATCCTGCCGCCGGATAAACCACCGCCGATGTCCCGATCAGCAGAAACAGGTCGGCTGATCGCGCGGCCACTTGGGCATCCTGCCAAATTTTGGCGGGTAACGCTTCGCCGAACCACACCACGCCCGGCCGCAACATCCCGCCGCATTCGCAACGCGGAGGAATTTCGGGAAGCGGCGTTCGTCGATCTTCGCGTTCGCGCCTGCACTCCACGCAGCGCAATATCCAGATGCTTCCGTGCAAGCGCAGCACGTTGCGGCTGCCGGCCAGCTCATGCAGCCCGTCGACATTTTGCGTGATCAGCGTGAAGTTGCGCGCGTTTGCCTCGGCCTTCGCCAGGGCGTAGTGTCCCGGGTTTGGCTTGGCTTCTGCGATCAGCCCGCGCCGCCAGTCATACCATTCCCAAACCAGCTTCGGATCGCGCGCAAACGCCGCGGGCGTGGCCAGTTCCTCAGCTCGATACTGTTTCCACAAACCTGGGTTGTTCCCAGAGCCGCCGCGAAACGTGGGCACACCGCTCTCGGCCGATACGCCCGCGCCCGTGAGCACGGCGATGGAAGAGGCGTCGCGCAGCCATTCGCGAACAGAATGCATTCATTTCAGGGTAACCCACTAGCTGGCCATCTCTTCCACCAGGCGAGCCACCAGATCGCCCGCCGGCATCGCGCGGGCGCGGGCCACGCCCTGTCCGGCCCAAAGCGACAAATAGTCTGGGATGCCCTTTTGCGCAGCCGCGGTTCGCATCGACCGTGTCAGCGCGTTTTGCAGAGGATACCCCAGGATGTGACTCTGCTTGTCATCGAGCGAGGTGATGAAGGCGTTCTTCAATCCGCGCGCGGGCCGGCCGGAGAACGCTCGCGTAACGACAGTAGTATCTTGCGTGGCCGCAAGAATCGCACGTTTGTAAACTTCCGACGCGCCGGATTCGGGACAAGGCAGGAATGCCGTTCCCAGTTGCGCGGCCGATGCGCCCGCTTTGAGCGCCGATACGATGTCACGGCCGTCCATCATCCCGCCAGTGGCGATGACGGGAAGCCGGATGGCATCCACCACAATCCGCACCAGCTCCAGGGTCGGAATCATGGATGATTCAAAAGAATCCAGAAATGTTCCGCGATGCGCGCCTGCTTCCGCTCCCTGCGCGACCACCGCATCGACGCCCGCTCGCTCCAACCGGCGCGCCTCTTCCTCCGTCGTCGCAGTGCCGAGAATGACGATGCCCCGCTCTTTCAGGCGCAACATCGCGGCGCTATCCGGAATCCCAAAGGTGAAACTGAAGATGGGAGGCCGTGCATCCAGCACCGCTTCGAGCTGCGCCGGAAACGGATCGGGCGCAGCCGCCGGCGCAACGGGTGCGGGCAGCCCGAGTTCATCGTGGACTCCCGACATCAGCGCGACCATTGAGCCGGCGTCCACCGCCTGGTCCGTGCTCCATCCGCCCGCGAATAGATTGATGTTGAACGGCCGCGAGGTCAGCGCTCGAATTCGCCGGATAGCTTCGGTGATTTGCTCGGGCGTCAGGTAGGCCGCGCCGAGCGACCCAAGCCCGCCCGCATTGGAAACCGCCGCGACTAATTCCGGCGTCGATGGCCCGCCGCCCATGGGGCCTTGCATGATAGGATGCTCGATCGCGAGCAGGGTCAAGAGAGAGTTCTTGTTCACTAATCCCTATTTTCGCGCGCCATCAACCTTGCAGGCTATCGCGCGCGGCGAGAACCGTCCTGTAGGCCTCTTCGGGATCGCTATTCAGCGCCGTCAAATGGCCCATCTTGCGACCCGGCCGAGGCTCCAGCTTTCCGTATAGATGCAGCTTCACGCCGGGAAACGCACACGCCGCGCGCCAATCGGGTTCGCCGTTCGCCCACAGATCGCCCAGCAAGTTCGCCATCGCCGCGGGACGATGCATGTCCGTTGACCCCAGCGGCAATCCGCACACCGCGCGCAACTGCTGCTCAAACTGGCTGGTGATGCACGCGTCCACGGTGAGATGGCCGGAATTGTGCGGACGCGGCGCCAGCTCGTTAATCAAGAGCGATCCATCACGCGCCACGAAAAACTCAACGCACAGCACGCCCACCACGTCCAGTTCTTCGAGAACGCAACGCGATAACTCCACAGCCTGTTGCGCGATCCTGTGGGACACACGAGCAGGCGCGACGGACACGTCCAGGATGTGCCGGCTGTGCTGATTCTCGATGGCGCCATAATGCACGAATTGGCCATCTTCGCCACGCGCGGCCACGACGGAAATCTCGCAGTCAAAGTCGATGAACGCTTCGAGCACGGCTTGCTGCCTGCCGATCGCCGCCCAAGCCTCTGCCACGCGATCGGGCGCGGCTGACTCAATGCGAAACTGGCCTTTCCCGTCGTAACCGAATGCGGCGGTCTTCAGCACGGCCGGGCAGCCCAAATCGGCCAGCGCCCGATGCAAGCCATCGAGCGACCGGACCTCGCGATACGGCGTAGTGGGCAATCCAGCCTTGGTCAGGAACGATTTTTCGCGAATGCGCTGCTGTGTGGTGTGCAGAACCGATCCGCTGGGACGCACAGGCGCGCAACGGCCTGCTGCTTCCGCGGTTGGCGCCGGAACATTTTCAAACTCGAACGTTACTACGCTGACGTTGCGCGCAAACTCGGAGACTGCGTCCAAATCGTCATAGGCAGCCTTTACTTCCAGGTCCGCCACTTGCCCCGTGGGCGTGTCCTCATCGGGCGACAGCGTATGCACGCGATAGCCCATGCGCCGCGCCGCGATGGCGAACATTCGTCCCAACTGGCCGCTTCCCAGCACGCCCAGCGTGGCGCCGGGAAGTATCGGTTCTATCACTCCAGTTCTTCCGAGCGAACCTGCTCGGCCTGTTCCTCGCGAAAAACGCGCAGCTTTTCGCGGAGCGCCGGATCGTGATTCGCCAGGATGGCTACAGCGAGCAGCGCCGCGTTCTGCGCGCCGGCTCTTCCGATCGCCAACGCCCCCACCGGGATGCCGCCAGGCATTTGAACGATGGACAGCAGCGAGTCCAGGCCTTTGAGCGAATGACTCTCCACCGGCACGCCCAACACGGGCAGCAGCGTATTCGCCGCCACCATTCCCGGAAGATGCGCCGCGCCGCCCGCTCCAGCGATGATCACCTGCAACCCGCGCTCCTGGGCGCCGGAGGCATATTCCACCATCCAGACCGGCGTGCGATGCGCCGAAACCACCCGCGACTCATGCGCCACGCCGAAGCGCGCCAGTGTTTCGCTGGCCGCGCGCATGGTCTCCCAGTCGGACTTGCTGCCCATGATGATGCCGACCAATGGCTCCATTCAATTACTGTCCTTGCGAACTCACCAAAATACCACGGGGAGTTGCTCGCGCGGCTTTCGCGCGATTGACGAAGGGGCTGGGGGATTGGCTACTTCGCTTGCGCCAGCACGTCGCGCAATTGACCCGCCAACTCAGTGGTGGGCTTCT
>JBEKLB010000554.1:0-3816 GCA_050010415.1 Bryobacteraceae bacterium
AGAATCTGATCTCCCGCCGCATGACCATAGCGATCATTGATAGGCTTAAAGTGATCGAGATCGATAAACAGGACAGCGATCTGGGAATGATCGGATTCTGCTTCGTTTACGCATTGCTCCAGCTTGAGCTGGATGGCATGTCGATTGAGCAACCCCGTTAACGCGTCATATTTGGCCAGGTAGCGAACGTGTTCTTCCGATTTGCGTAACTTTTCCGACTCTCGCAACCGAAGCAACTGCTCGCGCACGAAGGACGCATTTTCCAACTCAAGATCGCTCCAGGGCAGGCTGTGTCCGCGTACGGTCTCTTTCCAGGCTGCGAACGAGGCGCGCGGGCGCAACCGGCCAGACTCATCAAGGCTGGCCGCCTTATCGGGATTGCCCGCCCAAACTACCGTCTCTACGAGCTCTCGGCGGAGCAGCAAAAGATAATCGCCTGTCTCTTTTGTGAGTCCTATGTATAGCGCTCCACTTGCCTCACTTGCGTAGGATGCGGCGCTGGGATCGAGCGCACCGAGCATATTGGAACTTGCGATGCCTCGTGCTGAGACGCTCTGCAACCTGGCGATGATCGGAAGCAGCAACTCTTCAATCACGGTCGCACCTCGATACGATATGAGTCCTTCGACGCGGGAAACCAGGCCGTCTGCGACGAACAAATCTAGGAGTTGAGCACCTTGAAAGTGTCCGGTCTGGGCCAATGATTCTGACGATTCGACACCCGCCATATACTTTTCGAGCGTTCTGCGCGCGGTCAGCCGAGACTGCAAGGCAACGTTGTCGATTCGCAGGGTCACTTGCGACGCGAAAATCTGCACCATCAGTTCGCAAACCGAGCGGGTCGGCTGATCCAAGCGGTGCGGCCCGGCGCTATGACATGCCATCAGGCCCCAAAGCCGGTGGTTGACGACGATCGACAGAGTCATCGATGACTGCACTGCCATATTGCGCAAATACTTGAGGTGAATCGGTGCGGCACTCCGCAGGCAAGAGCGCGTCAGGTCCAACGGTCTCCCTGTCAACGGCCCGATCTCGGGAATGATCGGTACCGGCTCTGCGGCGACATCCGCGATCGACCGCGAAGGATTCATCAGAAAGAGCTGTCGCGCTTGGGCTGGAATGTCACTTTCCGGGAAGCGCGAACCTAGGTACAAGACCGGCAAGGCAGCGCCCACGGCCTCGGCAATCACTTCGCCGTTAAAGCCCTCATCGAAACGATAAACCATGACGCGATCGAACCCGCTCAGCCGCCGAATCTCTTCCGCGGCTAGCCGGAACAGCTTCAGAATGTCGGTCGCTTGCTCCATGCGTCCCAATGGAATTCGGATGTGGGCGTCAAGTTCGAGCGGTTCCAGTGAATGCGTTTCGTGCGCTAGATCGAGTTCCACAATCAGCACGCCGTCGTGACGGTGGGCGATGCAATGCATCTCGACCGCACGACCGTTTGCCGGGATGCGAAGAAGCTTCGCCGAAGGCGGTTCGTTGTTCAATACTTGAGATCGAAACGTCTCGAACTGCTGCGCTCCTAGAACGCTCTCGATCGAGCGTCCCAACAATGTCTCCGGAGACGTCTCAAGCAAAGTAGAGACGTTGGTGCTGACTTGCCGAATGATCAGATCCGGCTCCGAGAGTGCGAACAACAGTCCGTGCGGTTGGATGTGCCCGATGATTTGAATGGGCTCTAGAGCGCAGCCGGTGAGGTCGGGAATTGGGTTGATGGGTTCCGCTAAATGTGCCATCAGCGGTTAGCTTTCTGGAGGATCGGTTCTGATAACCATGAAGCGTAGGCATCAAATATACCGACAGCAGTGGCGCAAATCGCCTCTTTGTCGTCTTTTCCATTTTTCTCCAGGTCCGAACAAAACGATGCCCAGAGCGATTCAGAGCGTCCGTTCCCGTCGCCGTAGAAATGAAAGCTAGCGGCCGACCCGAGAATGGTCCGCAACCGCTTGACGATGATTTTTCCGCCCATCATGGAGCCGAGTATCACGTAGGCATATCCGTATAGACCGGCAGGTTCAATGCGGGGAAGCCAGCGGCACCGCTCCAGCGCGTCAATGTCGCTTGCGGTTGCGCCCATGATGGTCAGATCCTCGCGTAAAGCGCTCGATCTCTCAAGAGCCCGCACAGGATTCTCAGGATCGGCAGCGCAGGCCACGGCGGATTCCAGCGGTTCGAAAAGCCCCAGTAACCGCCCGAGATGCGATTGATATTCCGGGATGGTGTAAGCCCAATCGAACAGTCGCGACATGGCCGGACTGGCGCCTAACTGGGCATGGCGCGAACGCGTCGCATCTCGAAGAGCCTCAATGACGCTGGCTGCAACGGGTTGGACTGGGGGACTGAGCATCTGTCCATTCCGGACCGAACAGACAGGTCGGTGCCTGGGATTAGGCGTATTGCAATAATGGTCGCGTCGAGTTGAGAATTCTGGTCAGTTTTATACAGTCCCCGTACCCTTTCGCCCTCGTTCAACGTTTGGAAAACGCAAGTCAATCAACGCTGTAGAGTGGGTGTGGACTTCGACAGGTCAGTTAGCGTGGCAGCTTGTGGCGCAAACGATTTCCTTTGGTTTTCTCGGGTTTTCAACAGCTTGACTCCTGAGTCCACATAATGCACGTCGCCCGACTGTTTCCGGGCCAAGATCGACGCTTCCGTGAAGAAGACTCTGGAAACCAAGCCGCAACTCATCCAGATTTCGGCGGCGTGGAATTCCCGCGAGGGCGCTCCCCTGGGACGGAATCAATATGTGAGTTGCAAATCAAGAAACCCAAGCCGAACGGCGCAAGCACCAAGCTCCCCGCGAACCAGAAACCAAGAGACAAGATGGCCGAGGCCATGGTCATGGACGGCGGCCAAGCGCGAACAGGTCGTCAAGGTTTGTGCCGATCCCGCTTGCCGCACCCAACACGCCAACACGCCTTCTCTGCAGCAGGTCGAGCGGGAGCGGACTGACGAGCGGAAGCGGATCGAGAAAGAGAAACTGGCCATTACGACTCGGCATCGTATCTTGGCTGCCATTCTCCAACGTGTATCGGCTCCGTTGAAGAAGGCCGACTTGCTGGCTGTCGCCTACTACCTGATCGGATACCTCGCCTACAGCCAAGTCCCGGTTCTGGCGAAGCGGCACAAGCTAGAGGCGAAAAAAGACTCAGCGTCCGCACAGGAGCTTCTGGCCAAGCAAGTGGACACCTACGACGAGGCCGAACGCTGCAAGGTGCTGCCCGAAATGAGCCTGTTGGACTCGGCTTATCTGCGATCCACCATCAGCCGTGACGACGTTTTGATGGAAGCCGCCAAACGCTATCGCGTGGATACTGAGAAACTACAAAAGGCCGTGGCAGAGGAATTTACCGCGAAACGAGACAAGAAGAAGACCCCAGCAAAGCCGAAGAACCGCAAGACAGCCTAGGGCGATCCCCTTAGATTCCCGGCGGGGGGGTGCGAACTTGCACTCCGCCGTTTTTATTGTAATTCGAAACCTGCCGGTCCATGCGGCAAACCGAAGGACTAACAAAAGAAATCAGCAGCAAGAGATCGTCGAGGTCTTACTGACTCGGAGTTCGAGCCGTCTTTTGAGAGTGCTTAGATTGCCCCGCTTGCGCAACGGCCGTTTTCGCTGAGGCTGGTTGCGTGATTGTTGCACCGGGCGCGAAGGGGTCCTTTCCTTCAAGCAACGACGATGCAACGAAACCAACAAATATCATCCCGCTCAGTAACCCCCACACGAGAACGACCGGCTTCCAGGGAACGAAAATCTGCATGGTAGAGCCTCCGGGGACGAAGAGCGCCGTCTACTGCGTACCCCATATTGTA
>JBEKLB010000555.1:0-3811 GCA_050010415.1 Bryobacteraceae bacterium
GCCATCCCTGCAACAACCGCAAGGGCAGCCGGACGCCTGAAGAAAGTGGAATGAAGCTGGCGCGCGCCCCCCGCCCGTTCAGTTTGCACACCAGCCGGCATCTGATGCGCCTGCTCGCCAAAAGCGACGATCAGTGGCGGAAGTACCTTTTCTACTGAAGAACTCAGAATCCAGGAGTCAGAATTCAGAATTCCTGGAATACGAGGAATACCAGGGAGACGAGGAATACCAGGGACTAGTGGACGGTTGGATCTTTTGGATCCTTGCCGGGTTCCTTGGGCTTTTCCTTGGGGGGCGTGGTCGCCTTCACCGGGCTGATGATTACGTGGGCGTTGCGGCCTTCCAGGCGCGGCTGCCCTTCCACCTGTCCGTGCGCGGAAAGGTCCTGCGCGAAACGCAGGAGAAGTTTCTTGCCCAGATCGACGTGCGCAATCTCGCGGCCGCGGAACTGCACCACCGCTTTCACGCGGTTGCCTTCGCCTAAGAAGCGGATGGCGTGGTTCTTCTTAAACTCGTAATCGTGATCGTCGGTGTTGGGGCGGAACTTCAGCTCCTTCACCTGGATCACGTGCTGTTTTTTCTTAGCCTCGTGCTGTTTCTTCTTGTTCTCGTATTGCCACTGGCCGTAGTCCATGGCCTTGGCGACCGGAGGCTCGGCAGTGGGGGCGATCAGGATCAGGTCGAGACCCATTTCCTGAGCTTTGCGGACAGCGGCCAGGGTCGGCATGATCTCGACGGATCCGTCCGGAAACACTGCGCGCACTTCTCTTACTCGGATGGCCTCATTCACATTTTCCCGAACCCTGGGACGGCGGGGCGGGTAGTTTCTGGATGGAATCATTGATAGGCAGGGGCGGTGGGTGAAGCTGTTCCGCCGGAGGTGAAACGAGTACTTAGCATCGTTTTGATCCTACCAGAATTTGAGGCTCGCTATTTACAGGGGGCGAAAACCAAGCGGCGTTACCTTGCCCTTGGGGTCCAGCATGATGCTCCATTGGCTGGAACCATGCTCAAACTTCGCGTCAAAAACGTCCATGCCGTTCGGCCCCACCTTTTTTGAACGTAATTGATTCCAGCGCGCCAAATTGAGCGATGAGGGCTTTGATCTGCGGCAGTTGCTTTCGTGTCAGATCGGCCAAGGCCGGGCTCATCAGCTCGTATTTTGGCTTGCCGGTCCGAAGTTCCTCAATATTGCGGTGAACCGTGGCTTCCGCTCCGGGGGCCGGCGTTTGGTCCTTCACTCTCTTGGCAAGCGCGGCCGCCAACGCCGTGGCCTGTGCCTCATCAATGCGCTTGGCTGGCATGTCCCTGCCACCCTGGTGGAGGATCAACTGCGTCACATTCCCCTGCGCATTGCTCGAAGCTCGACAGCCAGTACGCGAAGTGGTTCGAGGAG
Source organism: Bryobacteraceae bacterium (assembly GCA_050010415.1). Taxonomy (GTDB): domain Bacteria; phylum Acidobacteriota; class Terriglobia; order Bryobacterales; family Bryobacteraceae; genus Palsa-89. The sequence goes on from JBEKLB010000555.1 coordinate 1,397, forward strand.
ATCTGGGGCAACCAGAAACACTGGCCCAAGCCGTGGACGGCGTCGAGCGTGTGTTTGCAGGAAAAACCTACCCGCTCACCGGACCTGAGGCGTTGAGCGTCAGCGAGCAGGTGGAGATCCTGGCGAGCGTCTTGGGCAAACGCATCGAATACGTGCCCATTTCGGACGAAGCTTCGCGCGAAGCACATCTGAAAGCGGGATTGCCGGCGCGAATTGTCGACGCGCTGTTGCCATTCGCAGCCTATGTCCGCAGCGGAAAAGCGGCCCACACACTTCCGACGGTGGAGCAAGTCACCGGCCGAGCCGCGTACACCTTCGCCCCGTGGGCGCGCGATCATCGATCGGCTTTCGCTTGAGGATCTGGCTGCCTTCCTACCAAACGCGCTGATTCAATGCCATAGAAATCTTGAATTCGGACAAAATATCGAGACTGCTCGTTCGTCTATCACAGTAGATGGAGGATGTGCTGAGCGTCGTAGCCAATCCGGTGGAGCAGCGGGGCGAGCAGAATCGGCGTATTTCGGAAGTCATTCAGCGGGAGCGCCGCCGTCTTCTGAATTTCATCCGGAAGCGTGTCGGCGACCAGGGCGATGCGGAGGACATCCTGCAAGATGTCTTCTACGAACTGATCGAAGCTTACCGGCTGATGCAACCTGTCGAACAGGTTGGCGCCTGGCTCTACCGTGTGGCGAGAAACCGGATTATCGATCGTTTTCGCAAGCGAAAGCCGGAAGCGCGGAGCGAGATAACGGTGGGATCAGACCAGCCAGACGCGCTTCTGCTCGAAGATTTGCTCCCCTCGCCCGATGCCGGGCCGGATGCGGTATACGCACGCAGCGTGCTGCTGGAAGAGCTGGACGCCGCGCTCGAGGATCTTCCTGAAAAACAGCGCGCTGTGTTCATCGCGCATGAAATAGAGGGCCGGAGCTTCAAGCAGCTTGCCGATGAAACCGGGCTGAGCGTCAACACGCTTCTCTCGCGCAAGCATTACGCGGTTCTACATCTGCGGCGCAGGCTGCAGGCCATTTATGACGAGTTCAAAAGTATATGAGGACAGACCTATGAGAGCACGATGGTTGGTCAAGGGATTGAAACTCGCGGTGTTCGCGACAGTGGCGGTTGCCTTGTTCGGCTTCGTCCTGATGAGTCTTTGGAACTGGCTGGGGCCGGCGGTGTTCGGAGCGCGCAGCATCACGTTTTGGCAGGCGCTGGGCATCCTGGTGCTGAGCAAGATTCTTTTCGGAGGATTTCGCGGCCGGCCGCACTTTGGCGGACACGTTCGGCAACGGATGAAAGACCGATGGGCGCAGATGACTCCCGAGGAGCGCGAAAAATTCCGGACGGGAATCGCCAACCGTTGCAGGCGTGCAGCGCCGGTGGTTGGTGACGAATCGATTCACGCGTGAACGGAGAAGGAAAATGACCGCACAAGCTCCCAGTCTCATCGCACAGAGCGTGGCCCGGTACCGCGCTGAGCACCAATTGTTGGATCATCCCAGGCTGCTCGAAGATCCGCTGGCCATCGCCATGGCCGGTGGAGAGAGCAACCTGGGGCCAGGAGCGGGCCCGTGGATCCGCGCTCTGACGGTGGCACGTTGCCGCTACGCCGAAGACCAACTGGCGGCTGCCATCGCGCGCGGCGCCACGCAGTACGTCATGGTGGGCGCTGGGCTGGATACATACGCGTATCGCAATCCGAACGGTGGCGTACGGACCTTTGAGGTGGACTATCCCGCTACGCAAGCCTGGAAGCGCAACCGTCTGGATGTCGCTGGAATCCACCTGCCGCCTTCACTAACCTTCGTGCCGACCGATTTCGAAGAAGAGACGCTCGGCTCAGCGCTCGAACGTTCAGGATTTCAGCCCGCCGAAATCAGCTTCTTTTCCTGGCTCGGCGTTTCCGCTTACCTGAACACGGAAGCTGCAATGGCGGCCGTCGCGTTCATGGGATCCATGCCGGCCGCGAGCGGCGTGGTGTTCGATTATGCCGTGGATCGATCAACGCTGGATCCCGTTGGGCAGTTGGCGATGGACGGGTTAACCAGTCGAGTGGCTCTGGCTGACCAGCCTGTCCGATTGTCGATCGATCCTGGCGCTTTGGCTAAAATGCTCGCGTGCGCGGGTTTCCAGGAGATCGAAGACCTGGGGCCGGCTGAAATTGACGCCAGGTACTTCCTCGGTCGAACGGACGGCTTGACGGTCTCACCCGGCGTGGCCCATCTCGTCAGCGCTCGCGTCTAACTCCTCTGCACGGCGCCGGCTGGTGGGCCAAACGCCGTGCAGGGTAGTGACACGCCCTAGTCTATTCCCCCACCCGAGACTACTGACAACACCACCGTTGTGGGATTGTACGTGATCTGCCAATTCAGCCCCGAGCCGAGACTGGGAAGAGTAGTGGAGACAAACTTCCCGGTC
>JBEKLB010000556.1:0-3803 GCA_050010415.1 Bryobacteraceae bacterium
CGACCGGACGGTGCTCCACGCCGCGCGGCACGACGATGAATTCACCTTCCTCGATCCATTCCTGGCGCTCGCGGAATTCCATGCGGAAGCGCCCTTTCACCACCAGGAACATCTCGTCTTCGTGCTCGTGATGGTGAAAAACGAACTCGCCCTTAAACTTACCGAACTTGATCATCTGACCGTTGAGCTCGGCGGCGATTTGGGGCTTCCAGTATCCGTTGATCTTGGCGAGCTTTTCAGCGATGTTGACCTTGTCCATGGTGCGCCTCCGACTCAGTGGCGTTCTATCTCAAGATTCGTGGCAGGAGAATTGGTCGCAAAACAAAGGCCGTCAGCTTGCGCTAACGGCTGAAAGTTGAAACGCGGACAGCTTAGCTGTTCTCGTACAGCAGCACGCCTTCGGTCTTCTCCGCGTCCACCGGACGGTAGAACAGCTTATTGTCTTCGAGGAAGACCTCGATGAATGCCGGACGCGTGGTAATCGTGCCCTGAATCAGCGCTTCCGACAGCGGGTCTTCAATGTATTTCTGCAGCGCTCTGCGCAGTGGCCGAGCGCCGTAGGAGCGATCCGTCAAGGTTTGGTTGAGGATCCACTTCTTGGCTTCATCCGCCACGCTTACCGTGATTGCCTTCTGCGCCAGGTTCTGGTTGAGCTGCGTGACCATGAGCTCGAGAATCTGGATCAGATCCGCTTCGCTCAGCGCCAGGAACAGAATGATCTCGTCCAACCGGTTCAGGAATTCTGGATTGAACGTACGTTTCACTTCGCCCTTCACCAGTTCCTCAACCTTGGTCGAAACCATTTCGTCCTTGGTCGACTGGAAGCCGAAGCCTTCGCGCTTCTGCAGGTGCCGAGCTCCAATGTTCGACGTCATGATAAGGATCGTGTTCTTGAAGTCGACCGTGTTGCCGAGCCCATCGGTAAGCTGGCCGTCTTCAAAAACCTGCAACAGGATGTTGAACACATCGGGATGCGCCTTCTCGATTTCATCGAGCAGCACCACGGAATACGGCGCGCGCTTCACGCGTTCGGTGAGCTGGCCGCCCTCTTCGTAGCCCACGTATCCCGGAGGCGAACCGATCAGCTTCGAGACCGAATGCTTCTCCATGAACTCCGACATGTCGAAGCGGACCAAAGCTTTCTCCGTGCCGAACATGAACTGAGCCAGAGTGCGCGCAACTTCCGTTTTGCCAACGCCCGTTGGCCCGAGGAACAGGAACGAGCCGATTGGCCGGTTCGGACTCTTCAATCCAGCACGCGAACGCCGGATCGCCCGAGCCAGCGCGCTGATCGACTTATCCTGCGAAATGATGCGCTTGTGCAGCTCTTCTTCGATGCGGAGCAGCTTCTGCGTCTCTTCTTCTTTAATCGAAGTAATGGGGACGCCAGTCCAGCGCGAAACCACATCTTCGATGTCCTCGCGGCCCACAACGCCGGTGGAGGATTCGTCCAGATGATATTTTTCGCGCAGCGCGCGCAGATTCTCGCGCTCCTTGCGTTCTTCGTCCGAGTAGAAGCGCGCCTTCTCGAACTCATGGTTGGCGATCGCGTTCTCCATGCGGTGCACAATAAACTTGATCCGCTTCTGAACTTCGGTGATTTCTTCGGGTTGCGAAGTCTGGCGCAGCTTCACGCGCGCGCCGGCCTCATCGACCAGATCGATCGCCTTATCAGGAAGGAAGCGGTCTGGGATGTAACGGTTCGAATGGGAGACCGCGAAGTTAATGGCATCGTCCGTATACGTAACGGCGTGGAACTTTTCGTACCGGTCCTTGATGCCGAACAGCACCTTGATCGCGTCCGCTTCGTTCGGCGGAGGAACTTTGACAGCCTGGAAACGCCGCTCGAGCGACCGATCTTTCTCGATTGACTTGCGATACTCGCCCGGCGTGGTTGCACCGATGCACTGAATCTCGCCGCGCGACAGTGCCGGCTTCAGAATGTTGGCCGCATCAAGCGAACCCTCCGCCGATCCCGCGCCCACCAGAGTGTGCAACTCGTCGATGAAGATGATCGAATTTTGCGACTCCATCAGCTCTTTCATGATGGTCTTCAGCCGCTCTTCGAACTGACCGCGATATTTTGTTCCGGCAACGATCAAAGAGAGATCGAGCGCCAGAATTCGCTTGTCCGCCAGGAACGATGGAACTTCGCCGTCGGCAATCCGCTGCGCCAGTCCTTCCACAATTGCGGTCTTGCCCACTCCCGGCTCGCCGATCAATACCGGATTGTTCTTGGTGCGGCGGCACAGAATCTGAACCACACGCTCCAGTTCTCCGTCGCGCCCGACCAGCGGATCCAGCTGGCTGTCCATCGCCGCCTGGGTAAGATCGCGGGAAAACTCGCTCAATAGCGAAGACTCACGCTGCCGCTGCGGCGCAGCCTTCTCCTGGCTGGTGCGCGCGAGCTCTTCCCGGATGGTCGATAGGCGCAGCCCACGCTCGTGCAGAATTTCCGCGGCAAAGCACTTTTCTTCCCGCAGCAATCCTAACAAAAGATGCTCGGTACCGATGTGCCGGTGCGAGAGGCGCTCAGCCTCTTCCGCGGCATAAGCCAACACGCGCTTGCACTCATTGCTGAGCGGGAGATCCACGGAAGTCGAAACCTTTTCCCGGATCGTGGTATGCCCCTCGATCTGCTTGCGGATGGACTCAACCGAGGCGTGTGATCGCAGGAATCGATTGGTCAGGGCCTTATCTTCACGCAGGAGCCCCAGCAGCAGGTGCTCGGTCTCAATATAAGGAGACCCGAACTGGCTTGCTTCGTAGCGCGCAAAGAAAATTACGCGCCTGGCTTTCTCCGTATAACGTTCAAACATGATGCCCTTCCCCCTGAACTCTCCGGTCGAGAAGAACTAAGACGCGCTCGACCTGCCCCATGAATCCCTTCCAACTTCGCCGCTATCTTTCTATTATGTATTATGCAATCAAACCGCCATCAAACCCAAGGACTCCAACGTTTTTGTGATGTTACTGAAGGAACCTGTTAAATTCCTCCCGGGCTGCCAATAGCCCCAGTTTCTTGCACATTGTCTTACTAATTCTGCCGCTCTAATCCTGCTCATTCTAATCTTACTCATTCTAGTCTTACGCGCCGTCGCTCCTCGCCATTCTCTACACCGGCAACGACTCCGGGCTAATCTCTTCCACCCGCCCCCGCTGCAGACGCAGAACCCGGTGGCAGCGCCGCGCGAAGGACAAGTTATGGGTTGCGATGAGAGAGGTGAGTTGGTGCTCGCGATGCAAGCGCGCGATCAATTCGAAAACCGCTTCCGCCGTCTGCCCGTCCAGGTCGCCGGTAGGCTCATCCGCCAGCAACAGCTTTGGACCGGTAATGAGCGCCCGCGCCAGAGCTACCCGCTGTTGCTCTCCGCCCGAAAGCTCTCCCGAGCGGTGATGAGCGCGCTGCTCCAACCCAACCTCGCGCAGCCAGCGTAAAGCCTCCGGTTGCGCCTCGGCCCAACTGCCTCCCCGAACCAGCAGCGGCATGGCGACATTCTCCGCAGCCGTGAATTCCGGCAGCAGATAATGAAACTGCCAGACGAAGCCCGCCTCGCGATTGCGAAACTCCGCCGCTTGATCCGCTGATAACGAATTCAGCTTCAATTGCGCGCAGTATACGTCACCCGCCGAAGCCTGATCAAGAGCGCTGAGTATGTGCAACAAGGTACTCTTCCCCGCTCCCGATTCGCCGACAATGCCCAGCATCTCGCCGCGCTTCACCTCAAACGATAAATTTTCAAAGAGCACCAGGTCCGATTCGCCGGACCGGAAAACCTTCTTCAATCCTTGAACCCGGAGCA
>JBEKLB010000557.1:0-3803 GCA_050010415.1 Bryobacteraceae bacterium
CTCGAAAATTATTTGAAAAGTTCCAAAGCCATGGATCAATCCACAGCCCGCTTGATCGCCTTGGTGCCTCGCGGATGGCTGGTAGTGGGTCTACTCGGCCTGGCACCCGCCCTGGTGCACGGAAGCCCTTCCTCTGGGCGTATGGCGATCGCCGTCGGTGGCACATTGCTCGCCTACCGCGCCTGGAAGCGGCTGGCGGCCGGCGCGTGGCAATTGGCTGGCGCGGCCGTGGCATGGCAGCGCACATCCGTTCTTTTCAACGCTGCAACACGTCAGGAACTGCCCGGATCTCTCGCTGCCGTCGCGACCACGAATTCACCGCTCGTGGTGGACGCTCGCGACCTGGTCTTCCGCTATAGCGATCGCACAGCGCCGGTGCTCGATGGCGCAAATCTTCAAATCCCGATGGGCAGCCGCATGGTTCTCGAAGGCCCGTCCGGCGGCGGGAAATCGACCCTCGTTTCCTTGCTCAGCGGCATGCGCGAACCCGGTTCCGGCCGCATCCTGATGGATGGATTCGATCGCGCTACGCTGGGCGCCGCGGAATGGCGCAGACGCCTGGCAGCCGCGCCTCAGTTCCATGAGAATCACGTTCTGGCCGAAACATTCGCTTTCAATTTGTTCTTGGGCCATCCGGCTGTCCTTACGCCCGCCGACTTTGAGGAAGCGCAAGCGATCTGCATGGAACTCGGCCTCGGCGATTTGCTCGGCCGCATGCCCGCGGGCATGCTCCAGATGGTCGGCGAAACGGGCTGGCAACTCTCGCACGGCGAGCGCAGCCGTTTGTACATCGCTCGCGCTCTCCTGCAGGATGCCGAGCTGGTGGTGCTGGATGAAAGCTTTGCGGCGCTCGATCCAGAGAATCTGAAACTAGCCGTCGAGTGCGTCGCGAAGCGCGCACCATCCTTGCTGGTCATCGCGCACCGATGATCGTATGCATCTACTTCGATGGCATCTACTTCAGCCCGCCGGCCAGGAACAGTGTCGAGATATCGCGCTGGAACGAGTACGCATACGCGTTGCCATCCGGAGTCATGACAACTTCCCGAATCTGCACACCCACCGGATCGGCGGGCTTCAGCTCCTTCCAGTGTTCCTCGTGGCCGCTCGCCAAGTCCAACCGGCTGATCTTCACGGCCGTCCGGCCTTCGTCCTGGCGCAAAAATAGCGCGCGTCCATCCGCGCTCCATCGAACAACGGATTCCCCGGCTGCGATACCCACGGCTTGCTTCGCCGCGGCGCCTCCCACCGGAACCAGGTTCAGCTTTCCGCCCACCACCGCCGTCACGTACTTGCCGTCGGGAGAAACCTCGGAAGCCACCGTCCCCTCGGCCGTCAACGGCGCAGGTGCGCCTCCCCGAATATCCTGCATATAAGTTCGCGCGGGCCGATTCGGCTCATTGCCCGTAAACAGCAATCTCCCTCCATCCGGAAACCACTCCACGCTTTCGTAGTGCATTCCGGGCGAGCTGAACACGCGCGCCTCGCCAGGACCGGTGGGCAGCAGGCTCACTTCGGTCTTAGCGCCATCGTTCAAAATGCACGCCACAAACTTTCCGTCCGGCGAAAGGGCGGGACGATTGCCATCTCCCAGACGCACTGCCTGCGAACCGTCGGTCTTGCGGAGATAGATGGCGGGGTTGCGCGCCTGACCGTAGGACATTTCCACAAACAGGATAGTCTTGCCATCCGCGGAAATATCGTAGACCCGGCTGGCATCGAACCATGAAAGATCGCTTTCCTGTTTTGCGCCGGGAGCCAACGCGGAAATTCCCTGACGCGAATCGATTACGGTTGCCAGCACTCTTTTATCGCGCGCGATATCGTCCACTACCATCGACGCGGGCGTCTCCACCACCACTCGCTCTTTTCCGCTCAGCGTCACCGCGCGCAATGCCGACTCCCCGCCCGCTTTCGCCCCGCCGAACCAAATCTCGCCGCCCTCCGGCGACCACGCAATGCCGCCCAAGGCCTGCCAGCCTGAAGACAACGCGCGCTTCTTGCCGTTCATGTCCAGCACCATCACGGTATAGTCACCGGCGTCGTTGTCGCGCTCGAAGAACGCGATGAAATCGCCCTTGGGGGAAATGCGCAGCAGCTCGGGCGTGTGCTCGGCATCGGCATAGCGCACGGTGCCGATCGGATACTCGATCCGGTTCTTGCCTCCGACGGTGCGCGAAACAGCCAGTGTCGATCCATCCGGCGACCAATCGGCGTCATTGACGTTTTCCAGAATCTCGCGCGGAGCTCCGCCCGACAGCGGCACGCGCGCCAGCGTTTCCCCGCTTCCATCCTTCGCAGGCCGCAAAATCGCCATCTCGCCGGACGAGCTGATCGCCAGAATGCGGCCTTCCGGCAAATCGAGCGGGCGGTACTCGCGGCTGCCCGGGCGCATGGAAAAGATATTGGTCGGCTCATTGGCCCATTGCGCGCTAAACACCACCGTCTGGCCATCCGGGGAAAACTTCGCCGAGGGGATCTCGCCGCGCCGGTAGGTCAAACGTTCAAAGGTCGGCTGTGCCGGTTTCAGAAATCTCCAACCGGCATAAACGCCGGCGAGCAAGGCGATGGCAATCACCGCCGGCCAGAGGAACAACCCAATATTTCGCCGCGGCTCGACAACCGCCGTCCCGCCCACCGCGATTCCGAGCTTGCCCGATTCCAACTCGTCCAATACATCTTCGAGCGCCACCTTAATATCCGCCATGCTCTGCCAGCGGCGCTGTGGATCCTTGCGCAGGCAGCGGCTGATGATCTGCTCCACGTCGCGCGGAATTCCTGGCCCGATCTGGCTGGGCGGAACGGGTTCGGAATGCAACACCGAGGCCAGCGTCGAAAGCTTCGAGTCGCCCGTAAACGCGCGCTTGCCCGTCACCATTTCGTACAAAACGGCGCCGAACGAGAAAATATCCGAGCGCGAGTCGACATTGTGCCCGTCTCCCTGTTCGGGCGACATGTAGGCCACCGTGCCAATGATGGTCCCGGCTTCGGTGCGCAACGCCGCGTCGATGTGTACGCTCTGCGTCACCGCGAAGACATCCGGTTCTTCGATCTCGGTCAGCTTGGCTAAGCCGAAGTCGAGGATCTTCACTTCGCCGTTGTCGTTGACGATGACGTTGGCGGGCTTCAGATCGCGGTGTACGATGCCCGCGGCGTGCGCCGCCGCCAAGCCATCGGCGATTTGGATGGCGTAGCGCAGCGCATCATTCAACCGGATGCCCTTGCGGCCGATCAGCCGCTCCAAAGTTTTGCCCGCCACGTATTCCATGGCGATGAAATCCACCGGCTGCCCATCCACTTGCCCGGTGTCGATATCGAATATCGTGACGATGTGGCGATTGCTCAAGGCCGACGCGGATTTTGCCTCTTGCGAGAAGCGAGCGCGGCGATCGGCATTGGCGACGGCTGTGGAAGGCAGCACCTTCACTGCGACCGCGCGATCCAGATGGGTGTCCAGCGCGCGATAGACAACGCCCATCCCTCCCGCGCCCAGCTTGGCTTCAATGCGATAGTGCCGGAGAGTCTCGCCGATCATTGCTCGGATTTTACGGTCCGAGCGTCCATCTTACCATCCGCCGCATTGGAGTATTCACGCCGATTTGCCGATAGCTGATTGTTTGGACGCGCGTTGGGGAAGGACTATGCGGACCGTCAGAATTGTGATCTTATCGTGCATTTTCGCCGGATTCCTAGCGGCGCAACCGAGCCTCCGGATTACGTCGCCGGCGGATGGCACTACCGTTCATCCGGGGGAATCGCTGACCGTGACAGTCGAGGCCTCGCCTCCCGAAGCCGCGTTCGCG
>JBEKLB010000558.1:0-3790 GCA_050010415.1 Bryobacteraceae bacterium
GGTGGTCTGCATTAGCCGCCCTCGGTGCGCCGCATTGACTCTCGCTCTTTCGCATCTTCAGGTCTCTCTTCGGGAGAGGATCACTTGGCTGGTTCGACGGCATCCACTCCTAACATGACTTCGATGGCTTCCCGCAACACTTTTGGCTCGAAGACTCTCTTCCAATCGGAGCGAATCACTTCCTTCATGCCGAACTCAATGGCAATCTTGGCGGCATCGGAAAATGGAGACTTCTCGGCCCCAAACGTGATTGCCAATGCGATCCGCGCGTGCCCGGCCATGAAAGCACGCGCCGCCTCCGGAGGCACTCCCTTCTCCACCGCGGCGTCCAGAGAGGCCCTCATCAAGCAAGCCGCCGTCGCGACGACGATTTCCGACATCGCGGGTTCCAGCAGGGCAAACTGCTCAGGTGTAACCCGATAGGCATTTCGCACGGGCCCGAACATCGCCTTACACACTTCCGATCCCTCTTGAAGCCGAACCTCCGAACCCTTGACCAGCGAAACCAAAATGTCTTGTAAGGCAATTCCACCGAAATAATCATGACGCGCTTCGGGCGTGGATTGCTCGAAAAAGAATGGAGGATGGCAAGGATGAGTAATCATGAAGGTCAAGGTTGGACGATGGGGCAACTGGTTCAAGTACGCTGCGCATGCGTCCAGCATGATCAGGGTCGCGCCATCTTTCATGTGCGGAACGAGTTGGCCGGCAATGCGACCGATCAGAGCGTCGGGAACCGCCATCACGACGAAATCGCCTTGCGGCAGTGCGGATTCGGTGGGAATCACTCGGAAGCCATCCGTCTCCAGTTCACGGGCTCGCACTGCATCGCTTTCGCAGACAAGCACGCGAAAGCGGGGGTCCTTCCCGATCTTTTCCACGGCGCGTGCTCCCATTTTTCCACCAGCTCCAACGATCACCACAGTCTGCTGCTGCATTTGTGCTGTCCTTTCTTATGGTAGGACTCCGTTTATATGTATTGCCTTAAGTACCGAATGCTTTCTTCTGCCCACTCTTGCTCTAGCGCCGTGGTCGCCTGAATATCGTCCTGCTCAGGGGGCCAGAGTTCGAGAATTGCATTGGCATCGACCTTGGCGCATTCCAACTCTCGCAGGATCCAAGGCAAATCCATTTGACCTTGACCCGCCGGTCGTCCTTCCACGACGAAACCCATTCGGTGCCAAACACGCTCCACCACGAAGTCTTTTACGTGGAAACACATGATGTGCCGCGCGAGCGTCTTCACAACCTGCCGGGTGCCTTCGGGAATTGCCAGTGAGTTAGCTGTGTCCAGAGTGACCCCAAGCCAAGGGCTCGCCAAGGCGTCCAGCGTGTCGGCAAGATCCTGTGCTGGGAGATTGCCGTTCTCCAGAGCCAATCGAATACGGTGCCGCTCCAGGTGTGGAATAATCTTCCCCAACCTCTCGACCAGTCCGGCGTGCGAAGGGGCCGAGCCATCATCCAGATCCGGCACCGTCCGGACCAGTTTGCAGTCCAAGCGTGCCGCGAGTTCCAGTTGAGCCCGAAGGTGTTGGGCATTCAACCCTCTGGTTCCTACTTCCAGTTCGATTTGCGCATCTCGCGCATAGTCGACAATCGCGAGCAGCTGCTTATCGCCGAATTGGCTGAGTGAGAGGTTCGGTCCAAACTGCACCACCCCGACTCCCAACTCGTGCGCTTTGCGTAACAATCCGAGTGCGTCCATGGGCACCTTGGGTTGCGCGCCCGGGAACCCGATCGACCACGCATAGGTGTAGGTTCCGATTCCCAGCTTCATGGTCGTAAACTCATATGCGGTCGAGTCTCATAAGAGCCAGCGGAGCCAGCTGAATGTCTGTGCCTTTCCCATCCGCGGCGAGAAATTCGCCGGGTGCCGAACGAAACGCTTCGGGATCTGTCATTGCCCACTCTGCCGTGCTCTCATCCAAAACCTTTATCTGAAACTTGTCGGAAGCGGTGCCGGGAACGAGACGGATTGCCTGTTTCTCGGGAGTCATATTGGCCAAGATGATCCGCAGTCTGTCGTCTTTGGTCAGCGCGAGAGCTTGCACTTTAAGAGTGGCCGTCGAAGAACAGGCCACTACTTCGCCTCCCTGGAATTCCCCGACATCGGCCAACACGTGATAAAGCGGAAAAACCGATCCTGACGGACAAGGAAACTGTTCCCGCCGCGGAGATCGGCGGTCCGCGTCCATAACGCCCTTCCAACCGTCGGTCTCGAAAAACGTGGTGCTGTAAACTCCAGCTTCCATGAGGTTCTTCAAGGTGCCGGCTGTCCACACAGCCCCCAAGAGGGACATCTGGGAGGGGTCGACCGATGCGGATAGCTCGCCGCTGTCAGGAAGCTTCGTAATGCTCGTCGCGTCCAGATTGGAACGGCCACGCAGCGTCACGGGAGAAACGGCCACGCGAGCGTCACCCGCGAACTGGCGCACGCTCTCGACCATCGACGCTTGCGCCTGAAGATTCTCAATCAGGTTGGCATGATCAACGGCGTGAACCTGGGGATTCAACGGATAGCTGACCAGATCAATTCCGCAAGCCGGCGGCCAGCAACGGTTCAGCTCTGCGAAATTTGCATCCGTTCCGCACCCAAACAGGGCTTCGTGGTTGTAATCGGATAGCCCGGCGCGCGCCATGTTGACCCACTTCTGGGTGGTGGACTGCTCGGAGGCATGGAAAACAAGCCACGTCTGTACGAGGGTATGAAAGCGATTGAGGGCAGCGCGCAACTCCTCGATTTCACGCTGAGCATCGTCGGAAAGAAAGAGCGCGACTTCGAGAGCCAACCCGAGGCGCAAAGCCTCGTTGGTGGCTCGCTGCAGCTGAGACTCATATGCACCATCATTCAGTCTCAGATCGACGCGCAGATGCGTCAGGCGAAGACCACGCAGGCGCTCGATCAATCCAGAAGAAAGCGGATCTACTCCCGGAGTAAACTCCAGGCCGATCCTGGGCAAAACGCTCCTGGCTTCACGAAGTTGAATAATGATGGGTTCGTCAGAAGACTCAGGGCTGATTTTGGAGATATTCCCTTTCACTGCAACCTTGACTGCCTGTGAAACGGTGCTATCCGCAAGGATTTCAGCGGGAAATGGAATACTCAAGGGAGGGCAATACGTTTTGTACGACGCGTCACTCCAATTGCGCTGATCCTCCATTTCATAGACGTCCCCCTCCAAACGTATCTCCGCGTGAACTCCAGGAACGACTTCATGAGAGATTGCCCGAATATTTGAGAACACCTGATGGGGCGAGATGAACCGAGGAAATTCTCCGCTCCGGCATTCTCCATCGAGGGTCTCAATGGAACAGCGAGAACCGGCCAAGTCAGCGGAGGAATGCAAGACGCAAAAACCGATTCGGTTTCTCCAAAATGTGGACCTCGCGGTCCCTTCCATGGCGAATGAAATCGTCCCGTTGCTCTCACCCACGATGGAACCATCCCAGTGAAAATTGATCTCGTCTTGCTTGTTCTCTACGGAAAATCGCAGGTCGAATGTTTCGGGCCCGATGGTTTCCCGAACATCGTGCAGAAAAGCCGGCACCCGCCGCCAGTTGCGGTCTCGAACCGCCACATATATGCGGCGCAAGACTTCGCGGCTTCCCAGGCGGATATCGCGGATTTCACCGGCAACAAATTTGAGAGAAAGCGGCCCGGCTCGCAGCCTGATGGGCTCTAGTGGGGGCACGTCCGAACCGTAGTAAAGAATGTTGCGGGTCAACATCACCCTCACCTCCAATCTTCAAACGAAAAGGCGAGAGTCACCGAAGAGATTCGCGCCGCAGA
>JBEKLB010000559.1:0-3768 GCA_050010415.1 Bryobacteraceae bacterium
CGCCGGTAGACGTGATCGTGATCGTCGAGGTGCCGCTGTTCCCCGGCGATGCCGACGAGATGGTCATGGCTGTGGCCGTGACCGTGATGCTGGGGTTAGTGACGGTTACAGTTGTCGTTCCCGAGGATTTCGCATTGTAGATATCTCCCCCATAGGTAGCTGTGATGGTATCCGTACCCGCGGCGAAGCCGAGCGATGTCGTGGCGGCGGAAACATTCAAGACCGCAGACGCTGTATTACCCGCCCCCAGCGTCACCTGACTGACCGTGCCGATGGTCACTCCTCCCGTCGTGAAGACGACCGGGCCGGTGAGCGTGCCCGCCGTTGTTCCCGAGATCGTCGCCGTCAGCGTCACGGCGGCCCCCAACGCGAATGTTGTCGGGTTGGCGCTGACTGCAGTCGTGGTCGCCGCTGTTCCGGACGATACGACCGTGATCGTCAGTGTGTTGCTGGTTGATCCCGTATACGTGGTATTCCCCGAGGAGTAGGTAGCCAGGACGGTGTGGGTTCCGGCAGTGGAGAAGTCGGTCTTCAGCGTGGCAGTGTATGGAGAAGCGGTGGAGAGGGCCACAGGTGATTGCGCAACCCCGTCCACTGTAAATGTCACCGTACCGGTGGGCGCTGTCGACAAGGTATTGGGAGCCACTGTCGCGGTGAAAGTGACCGACTCATTGATCTCCAGCGAGGTGCCAGGGCTGGCGGTCAGTGTCGTCTTGGTGCCGGTGGCGGTTACCAGCGCGGCCCACGCCGTCGCCAGGTTGTTGGCATCGACCGATCCAATTCCCGTCGCCTGGTCATAGCCGGTGCCGGCCGCGTAGCCAATCACGTTGTTCGAACCCGTGGTTGCACAATCCGGGGTACCGTTGGTGCAGGGCACCTGGTTGTTCCCCAGCGTGATGTCGTGAAAAGCCGAAGCATAGGTAGTCGCGTTCGAGGCCATTGTGTAGAGGCTTGGATTGACGTTCCCCAAGCCGCCGGTGATGCCGAGCTTCTGCTCAATGATGGCGAGAAGACCGTTAAATTCCGGCGCCGCTAAGGAAGTTCCGCCGACAGTGGTCAGAGTATCATTGTCCGACTGGCCTGGATCCGATATGCGAAAACTATTCGACTGGCAGCTGGAGACATAGGCATTCGGGCTTCCGACGGTAGTCACCTGCGTGCAAAGGAGAATGCCGTCGTGGTCCAGGGAAGCATCGAGCGCAATATCCGGCACATCGCGATGGCCATCGGCCGGAATGTTGGGCACTCCAGTCTGCCAACTGGGCTTGGTCCACAGCTGGCTCGCGCCGCCGCCACCCGCAGCAAAGCTAAAACCGCCTTGGGAGATGTCGTACTCGGTATCGTTCCACGCCATCTCAGGAATGTAAGACTTAGCGGAAGTAAGCACGTCGTTGGATCCGTTCGCGGTCCAATACGTCCCAGAGCCTGTTTCCGGGGCAGCGGCTGTACCGTCACCGGTGAATTCGCTGCCGCCCGCATCGGTCACATAAACGCTGCTTCCGGGATAATCCACCGCCAGCCCATTGACCGCCGAGGTTACCGGGTTGTTTTGAGTGCCCTCGTCGCAGTCCGCCGCGCCGTCGTCTCCGGCAGCGAGAATAATCGTCTGTCCCTGACTATTTGCCTGTTTCAGGATGGCCTCTTGCGCGGTCAGCGCCGCAGTCGTGTAAGCGGCCTCACAAGCGCCATAGCTTTGGCTGATGATAGGAATGGTGATTCCGTTGATCGTGTTCTGCACCGCATACGCAAGCGAGGTGGTGACATCATCCGAATTCACCAGGTAGACCGTCGCCCCAGTCGCCACGCCTCCCGAGTACTCGAGATCCGCATCCGTTTCATACAGATCCCCGGCAGTTGCTCCAGCGGTGACAGACTCGGGCGTGGTCCCGGGCACCGTGAACACGGTTGGATTATTGACCGGGAGACCCGCCGCCGCACGGAAATCGGTAATGTCGGCGGGAACAATATCTGTTTGACCCACCACCGCAAGGGTTATCCCCTTCCCGGTATAGCCCGCGGTGTAGAGCGGGTTGATGTCATAAATGACGGCAAGATCCCCAGGGGCGATGTAATGACCTCCTGTGAGCCCCGAGGTAAACTTAGGTTTCTGCACTCTCGCCTTCAACTTGAAGTCGTCCAGGCCGTGCACGCTGTTCACCAGTCCGCCCAGGGCAGCGGGAATCGAGATCGGTGTTGCGTTGGCGTAATGGGTCTCGCCATGCACGCTGTAGTTGTGTATCTGTGTCTGGAACGCTCTCTCCACGGAAGCCACACTACCGCTAAAGCCAATGGCGTTGCTGCTCTGGGCAACTGAAGTGACGGTGAATCCTTCTTGCTGCAGCCACGCCGAGACTTGAGCAAGATCTCCCGCGCTCATGCCAAATTGTTGTCCAAACTGCGCCGGGGAGAGCCACTTGTGGTAGCTCGCAGAAGACGGGTTCTGCTGTGCCGCGAGCAGCGCCTGCAGGCTCGCCTCCTGCGCATCCGAGCGCTTGAAGTTGATGGTCATGCCCTGCAGGACCTTCGCATTGTCGGTCAAGCCGGTGTCAAATTCGGATTTCGCTAACGGATGAACGCTTCCAGTGATCGGCACAGCATTCGCGGTCTCGATGGGCTGAGTGATCCGGTCCTGCAGCACGGTCTGAGCCTGGGTACCTTGGGGGAGGGCACTGAAAGCAACCATGAACAGGATGGGGGCAGATAGGATATTCCAGAATCTACGCAAAGGGCCTTCTCCTCGGGGTCGAAGCTCAACCACCTGAGCTCACAGGTTCAAATCGCCAGGGCGCTGCAAGGGAGCCGCCGCTAACCTTTAGACGGATCAAGCGAAAAACGTTAGGCGGAAACTGACATTCATTTCAGTCACAGTGTCTCCCATGGGCGTGTCGCTGTACAAGTTACCGCAAAGCTTCGCGGTGCTTCGACAATACTCCCGCTCTACTGGGACTTACAGACGTAGATTGAGAAGGCGGGGATTACTATCCGCGCATAAAAATCTGTTTGTGTCGCAACTTTCCGGCCGCTTCGTTGTTGATGTCTTCGACGGGCTCCGTGAGTCTCATCTTGTACTTACCCGACCTCCGCATCGCGCGATAACAAGCTTGTTCATCGTTTTCTATCATCGGCTGCGGACTTTTTCTCCATGAACACCTGGCGTGAGCAAGCAATGCGTCAATTCAAATAGGAATGGCGCGCAGGCGGTAGGCACTCTTTTGGAACACGGTTCCTGGGGATCACGATGGCAAGCCTTGTTTTACCCGATCCGTCGGCACCCAAAAAGTAAAGGTTGCTCCCTCATCGCGCTGACTGACTACGTCAATACCGCCGCCGTGCGCACGGAGAATCGCCTTGGCGATGGCCAGCCCCATGCCCGTGCCATGCAACATGCGCTGCCGGCTGCCGCGGTAGAACTTGTCGAAGATGTAGGCCTGCTCGGCGTCATCGATTCCCTGCCCCTGATCGGTGATGCTCACCAGCAGGCGCTCTGCTTCGAGCACGGCGCCGATGTGCACCGGCGATCCCGCGGGAGAGTAACGCGCCGCATTTTCCAGCAGATGACGCAGCACCCGGCGAATCAATTCCCTATCCAGTGAGATCGAGGGCATATCGGGGGGCAACTCTACCGTCACCGGGCGGCCGCGCAGCAGCGTGTGGCAATCCTCCAGCGCCATATCGATCACCTCTTGCAAGCGCTGCGGCCTCGCCCGTACTTCGATGCCATCGGTGTCGAGCTGCGCCATTTCCACCGCCTGACCGATCAGCCGGTCC
>JBEKLB010000560.1:0-4936 GCA_050010415.1 Bryobacteraceae bacterium
TTTGGATTGCCGGATTGGTGATGGCGCTGTTCGCACTAACGACACTGAAGTTGCGGTAAGGCGATGCGGAAGTTGCAGGGAACGCGAGTTGTTGTGGTGGGAATGGGGCGCTCTGGGGCCGCGGCAGTGAGGTTACTGCGGCAAAAGGGCGCCCTGGTTCGAGCGGTGGATGAAAAACCGAAAGGTGAGATTGAAGGCGTGACGGTAGAATCTCAAACCGAAGCCGCGTTTCGCGATGCCGAGCTGGTGGTGCTTTCCCCGGGCGTGCCGGCGGATCTGGATCTGTTCGCGCCCGTGCGTGCGCGTGGAATTCCGGTGATCGGAGAGCTGGAGCTGGCCGCGCCATATCTCGCGGGGCCGAACATCGGAATCACGGGAACCAATGGAAAGACCACGACCACGGCGCTGACCGGACATATCCTGAGCGAGAGCGGGATCGCGTGCCAGGTGGGTGGAAATATCGGAACCGCGCCGGCTGCGATGGTGGAAACTTCACGGACCGGTCAATGGAACGTGCTGGAGCTATCGAGCTTTCAATTGGAGACCATCGAAACCTTCCACGCGCCCATCGCCGCCTGTCTGAACCTGACGCAGAATCATCTGGATCGCCACCATACTTTTGAAAACTATGTGAACGCGAAGGCTCGTCTTTTTGAAACCCAACAGGCGGGCGATCTGGCGGTGCTGAACGCAGACGACGCTGTCACGTTAACGTTTGCCCAGCGCACCAAGGCCAGGCCCGTTTGGTTCAGTGGCACGCACCAGGTATCCGGAGCGTGGTTGGACGGCGAAGTGATTCGAATGGACAGCGGGGAACTCCTGCGTGTCGGCGAACTTCGCCTGCGCGGACGTCACAATTACGAGAACGTGATGGCAGCGGCGCTGATAGCGCGTCAAGCGGGAGCGAGCCTGGCGCAAATCGCGAGTGCGGCCGTCACTTTCGCGCCAGTGGAGCACCGTCTCGAATTTGTGAGGAACATCGACGGTGTGGATTATTACAACGATTCCAAAGCCACTAGCGTGGATGCGACGCTCAAAGCCATTGACGCGTTTCCCGGAGGCGTCTACATCATTTTAGGCGGCAAGGACAAGGGCAGCGACTACACGGTACTGCGTGAGCCTCTACGCGCTCATGCCTGCGCGGTTTTGCTGATTGGAGCGGCAGCCCAGAAGATCGAACAGCAATTGACGGGCGACGCCTGCCGTTGATGAGGCCTCGCGTCTGGCCAATCCGGGCGACACCGTTCTGCTGGCGCCCGCCTGTGCCAGCTTCGATCAGTTCGACAGTTACGAGCATCGTGGCCGGGTGTTCAAGGAACTGGTGAACGCCCTGGCGAAAGGAAAACCGTAGTGGCGCAACAATTGAAATCGGACTGGGTGCTGTTTGGAACCGTTGTCGCCATGGCCTGCGCCGGGCTGGTGATGGTCTACAGCGCGTCGTCGGTGGTGGCGGAACTGAATCCACACATCAATTCGAGCTTCTATTACGCAGGCCATCAGCTGGTTTGGGCGGCGGTGTCGTTCGTCGCCCTGATGTTCTTCAAGCGCCGCGATTACCGCATGCTGCAGAGTCCCGGCTGGGCTTTCGGATCGCTTGGCATGGTGTTGTTCCTGCAACTGCTGGTCTTCTTCCTCGACAGCAAAACACATCGCTGGTTCCGCTTGCAGGGCGTCGGCACACTGCAGCCTTCCGAATTCGCCAAGCCCGCACTAATTATTTTCTTCGCTTACTTCGTCACCGAGAAGCGGGAAGCCATCAATTCGCGCCGAACCATCGTGGCCGCGGCGCTGGCGCTGGCGGTGCTGGCCGCAACCGTGGGATTGGGTGATTTAGGCACGGCGATTGTTTTGATTGTCCCCGCCGCGGTGGTGTTCTATGTCGCGGGGCTGGAGCGAAAATTCGTGGTCGCGGCACTCGCCGTGGGCGCGCTGGTGGCAGTCGGATTTGTCGCCTCCAAACCTTATCGCATGGCGCGTATGGTCGGATTCTTCGACCCCGATTACAAGTACATCGACCTGGTGGATCCCGACGGCAAGGTCAAGAAGTACATCAGCCAATCCGTCACCACGCGCGACGCGGGCTATCAGGTGCGCCAGTCCAAGATCGCGATAGGCAGCGGTGGAGTGCTCGGCCTCGGCCTGATGCAAGGCAAGCAGAAGATTCTGTACCTGCCCGAGGCGCATACCGACTTCATTTATGCGGTGGTGGGCGAAGAACTGGGGCTGTGGGGTTGCGGCGCGATTCTCATGGGATTCCTGGTTATTCTGTGGCGCGGGATGCAGTTGTATTGGGTAGCGAGTGACGACTTCGGGCGCTATCTGGCGCTGGGCGTCACTTCGTCCATTGTGATTCAGGCGCTGATCAATATGAGCGTAGTGCTCGGTATGGGACCCACCAAAGGCATTCCGCTTCCGATGATCAGCGCGGGCGGCAGCTCATTGATGAGCACGCTCATCTGCCTGGGGATGTTGCTGAGCGTGAGCGAGCACTCCGGGTACTGAGAGATGAGAAAGGGATGGCGACAATCGTGATGGCCGGTGGTGGCACAGGCGGCCATGTGATGCCGCTTCTGGCGGTAGCGCGCGAGCTCCAGGCGGCCGGGCATCAATCTGTCTTCATCGGTACGCGCCGGGGTTTTGAGGCTAAGCTGGTGCCTCCCGCCGGTTTTCCGCTCGAGTTCATCGAGATTGGCGGTTTGAACCGGGTAGGCGCCATGCGTACCATTCGTTCGCTCGCGCAGCTGCCGTTTAGCGTGCTGCGTTCCCGGCGTTTGCTCGACAAGTATCAGCCGTCGGCGGTCTTCAGCCTGGGCGGCTATGCGGCGGGCCCAGTGGTGCTGGCTGCGCTGTGGAAAAAATCGCCTCTGCTGGTGATGGAGCCGAATGCAATGCCGGGCCTGACCAATCGCAAGATCGGCCGCTTTGTGCGCCGCGCGCTGTTGAGTTTTCCCGATACGGCTCGCTTCTTCCCGCCCGGAAGGTCTGAAATCACGGGGTTGCCGGTGCGTCCGGAATTCTTCCAGATTGCGCCGAAGCAGCGCGAGGCCAAGTTGACCATCCTGATTACCGGCGGCAGCCAGGGATCGCGGACGCTGAATGAAGCCGCGCGCGGCAGTTGGAAATATTTTCGTGAGGCTCGCTTTCCGGTCCGCTTCATCCATCAAACCGGCGCCGTGGCTCACGCCGTGTTAGCGCAGAAATTCGCGGAAAGCGGAATGGAAGGCGAAGTGGCTCCGTTCCTCGACGATATGCCAGCCGCGTTCGCTCGCGCCGACCTCATCATTTGCCGCGCGGGTGCAGGCGCGGTGGCGGAACTGGCAGCCGCCGGCAAGCCGTCCATCCTGGTTCCCTTGCCCACCGCGGCCGACCAGCATCAACTGCGCAACGCCGAAGCTTTCCAGAAGGCCGGGGCGTCGCTGTTATTGCTCGATCAGGAAATGGATGGCGGACGGCTGTTTGAGGAAGTGGAGAAGTTACGCACGCATCCGGAATTGTTACACCGCATGGGCGAGCGGGCCAGGACCTTTGCGCATCCCGACGCAGCGCGGAGGGCAGCTATGTTACTCGAAGAAACGATTACCCGTTGACATTGCACTTGAAAGCCGAAACAATACAAGATTAAAATGTTTTTTAAGCCGCAACACCTGCACTTCGTCGGAATCGGCGGCATTGGCATGAGCGGCATCGCCGAGGTGTTGCTGAATTTGGGATATCAGATCAGCGGATCAGACCTGAAACTCAGCCCCACCACGGAGCGGCTGGCGTCGCTAGGAGCGCGGATTTACGAAGGCCACGCCGCCAGCAACGTCACGGGCGCCAAAGCGATTGTGGTGAGTTCCGCGGTGGATGCCGCCAACCCCGAGGTGGTGGAAGCGCGCCGCCTGCTCTTCCCCGTTATTCCTCGCGGCGAACTGCTGGCCGAGCTGATGCGGCTGAAGTATGGCGTCGCGATCGCCGGAAGCCACGGTAAAACCACCACCACATCCATGACTGCGACCGTGCTGAATGTCGCCGGCTTGGATCCCACGGTAGTGGTGGGCGGGAAGGCCGCGTCCATGGGCGGCTCCAACGCGCGCGTAGGGCAAAGCGATTTCCTGGTGGTGGAGTCGGACGAAAGCGATGGATCGTTCTTGAAGCTCAGCCCGATCCTGGCCGTGGTCACGAACATCGACCGCGAGCACCTGGATCATTATCCATCCATCGTTGAAATCCGTGCCGCATTCCTGGAGTTCATCCAGAAGGTGCCGTTCTATGGAGCGGCCATTCTGTGCCTGGATGACGAAAACGTCCAGCAGCTTCTTCCGCTGGTGAATCGCCGCGTGATCACTTACGGGCGCAGCCAGCAAGCCACTCTGCAAATCGCCGATGCCGACTGCGGCGCCTTTGAAAGCCGATTCTCGGTGCGGACCCGCGGTCACGATTTGGGGACGTTTCACCTGCGCGTGCCCGGCGTTCATAACGTGCTCAATGCCACCGCCGCCATCGCGGTGGGCCTGGAGCTGGATATCAAGCTGGAATCGATTCGAGAGGCGATTGCCAGTTATGCGGGCGTCGATCGCCGGTTTCAGGTGCGCGGCCAGGCCCGGGGCGTCACCGTGATTGACGACTACGGCCATCATCCCACCGAGATTCGAGCCACCCTCGCCGCCGCCCAGCTTTGCAAGTTTCGGCGCGTTCACGCCGTGTTTCAACCGCATCGCTACACGCGCACTCAGCACTTGATGGACGAGTTCGCGAAAAGCTTTCATCAGGCCGACGCGGTCTACGTGCTCGATATCTACGCGGCGTCGGAAGCTCCCATCGAAGGAATCACCGGCCAGGTGCTCGCGGATCGGATTCGGGATTTCGGGCATCGCTGCGTTCATTACACCGGAACCATCCCGCAGACTGTGGCCGCGGTGCTTGAAAAAGTGCGGGAACAGGACGCGGTTCTGAC
>JBEKLB010000561.1:0-3762 GCA_050010415.1 Bryobacteraceae bacterium
CGCCGACTGGCTGACCTATGGTTTCACCCCGGGCGAGACCCGCTACAGTCCGCTGGATCAGCTGAACGCAGGTAATGTGAAACGGCTGGGCCTGGCGTGGTCTTACGATCTGGGCGCAGGCGGTGGTGGCCAGGAAGCCACTCCGCTGGTCTGGAACGGCGTCATTTACGGCATCACCAACTGGAGCGTGGTGTTCGCGGTGGACGCGCGCAGCGGCAAAGAGCGTTGGCGTTGGGATCCGGAAGTGAATCAGAATGCGGTGCGACCCTCCATCTGCTGCGGTGTGGTGAATCGCGGCGTGGCAATCTATCAAGGCCTGATCATCGCGCCCATTATCGACGGCCGGCTGCAGGCGCTGGACATTGCAATCGGGAAGCCGGTTTGGGAGGCGCGCGTGGCTTATTCGCAGGACGAATATACCCTCACCATCGCGCCGCGCATCGCCAACGGCAAGGTCATTGTAGGCGTCAGCGGCGGCGATCATCCCAAGCGCGGTTTCTTTGACGCGTACGATGCCATGACCGGCCGTCGCCTGTGGCGCTTCTACACCATTCCGGGCGACCCTTCGAAGCCATTCGAAAGCTCCGCCATGCGCCGGGCTTCTGAAACCTGGGATCCCAACGCGTGGAAATTGGGCGGAGGCGGCGCGGTCTGGGATGGAATCGCGTACGATCCGGATACTGACTTGCTCTACGCCGGCACGGGTAACGCGGAACCATGGCCGGAAGAGTTCCGCGGCGTCAAAGGCAAGGATGGCTTATACGCTTGCTCGATCCTCGCAGTCCACGCTTCCACGGGCGAATTAGCCTGGCATTACCAGACCGTACCGGACGATACCTGGGATTTCGACAGCGTCCAGCAAATGATGCTGACGGAGCTCACCATCAACGGCCAGCCGCGCAAGGTGATCATGCAGGCCAGCAAGAACGGCTTCTTCTACGTGCTGGACCGCGTGACCGGCGAGTTCATCTCGGCCGAGCCATATGCCAAGGTGAACTGGGCGAAGGGCGTGGACCCCAAGACCGGGCGGCCCATCGTGAACCCGGGAGCTCGCTACGGCCGTGAGCCAGTGACCATCTTTCCCTCCGCGGGCGGCGCGCACAACTGGTCGCCTATGTCGTTCAATCCGGCCACTGGCCTGGTTTACATTTCCGGGAATACAGCGAGCAGTTGGACCTTTGCGAGCGTAGACGAATTCGAGGCCAAGACCGACCGAACGTCGAACAACGGGCTGGTGCGTCCCATGCCGATGCCGCGCGAGAACAACCTGCCGGTGGTCGGTCCGGAGCCGCTGCCGGGGACCGGCAGCCGTGGTGCGTTGATCGCTTGGGACCCGGTGAAGCAACAGATCCGCTGGCGCATGCCTGGCGGCGGTGGGATCGGTGGAGGCACGGTAAGCACGGCCGGCAATCTTGTGTTTCAGGTGATCAACGACGGCCGCCTTCTGGCCTATAGCGCCGACAAGGGTGAGAAGCTTCTGGAGATCCAGACCGGGCTGAAGAGCGGCATGGGCCCGCCGATCACCTATCAATTGGACGGCAAGCAGTACGTGGCGCTGATGGGCGGGATAGGAACAGTGATCGGCAACGCTGGCCCCCAGAACAGCGCTACCACGATCCCGCCGAAGCTATTGGTGTACATGTTGGATGGCACGGCAATTTTGCCGGAGCCACCGAAGCCGCAGACCGCGTCCGAACCGGCGAAGTAAGTTCGCCTCGCGCCGCACATGCCAACCATCCTGACGCACGCAGTGGCCGGCATAGCCATCGCACAAGCGCTGGCCCCTTGCTCTCGCCGGGCTGAAATCAGTTTGTTCGCCGCGGGCTGCGCCATGCTGCCGGACGTGGATGTGCTCGGATTTTATTTCGGAGTCCCCTATGACTCCCTGTTTGGCCACCGTGGAATTACGCATTCCCTTTTGTTCGCCGGCCTGGTAGCCGTAACCATTACGCTCTGCTTGCGAAATAAGGCTCTGGGCGGCGATCTTCGAGTTTTACTCTGTCTCTTTGTGGCCACGGCATCCCATGGCGTTCTGGATGCATTTACCAATGGCGGCCTGGGCGTCGCATTCTTTGCGCCTTTCCATTCGGCACGTTACTTTTTTCCTGTCCGGCCAATTATGGTTTCACCGTTGAACCTCGGCGCCTTCCTGACACATCGCGGCGTTTCTGTTCTATTGAGCGAAACGAACTGGGTTTGGGCGCCATCGGTGCTGGTGCTTCTTGTCGCTCGATCCGTTCGCTGCCGTTAGCGGGCGGAAACCGTAGTCTCGTGGTACATTTGAGCTTTCGCCAAGTCGCACGAAAGCCATGTCCGTTCAGATCCTATTGCAGGGCAAGTTGTTGGGTGTCGAGGAGTTCTTGCCATCCGGCCAGCCCGCTGAATCGCTCCTTACCGGTCGCTTGCGCTGGGTTAGCCTGCTCAGCGAGATTCTTCCGCGCGCGTTGATTGCTGAACTGGGGCTCTCCAAGATGCTGCTCGGTTCGAGCGGCGGCGAGCAGTTTCTGGTGGTTTTGCCGGAAGAAGTGCGCGCGCAGGCTGAAGCGTTTCTGGTGGCCGCACGCGCCGGAATTCGCGAGCTGAGCCAAAATCGTTTGGAATTGTTCTGGGCCATCACCGAGAATCTCGGCGATTGGACCGTGGTCCGCAAGCGTTTGAACGACGAGTTCCAGCGCAAGCAGGGAACGCCGCTGGCGTCCACCGGTCTCGGCACTTCCATCGCTGCGCCTCCTACAGAACCCGATCCGGCGTATTTCGAAAATCTCGGCCGGATGCTGCGCGACGCAACGAACGTCGGCTGGTCAGCGGCGGAGCCGGCGGTCATCGTCACGGTTGGCGGCAGGCATTCCTGGACCATCGGCACTTCACCCGACTCAGTGCCGCTCGCGCGCCACACCGCCCTGACCGATGACGGCCGTGAAAGCGCCACCGCTCCAGTGCTGGCCACCCGCGCGGAGGGCATGCCGGTTTGGGGCGTCCTCAGAGGCGACGTGGACGGCTTTGGCATCCGCATGCGCCGTCTGCAAAGCATCGAGGAGTACGTGCAGCTTTCCGTGCTCTACAAGCAGTTTTTCGCGGGCGAGGTAGAAGTGCTCTGCTCGCTGCCCGAGTTCTGGCGCAAAGTGAACCTGCTGCACACCGGCGGTGACGACTTTGCGGTTTGCGGCGCCTGGGACGCTCTGATCGGGTTCGCGCGCGAGTTGCAGCGCCTGTTCCAGCGCTTCACCGAAGAGCACTTGAAGGAATTTCCGGGGCCGGAAGGCAAGACCATCACTATGGCCTTGGCGCTGGCGCCTGAGCTGGACACGCCGCTGGGGTCGGTATATGGACGATCGCGCGACCGGCTGGAAATTGCCAAATCTGCCGACAAGGACTGCTTCCATTTGCTGGGCCGGACTCTGGAATGGAAACAACTCTCGGACGCGGCCGGGCTGAAAGACGAGCTCACTGCGATGGTGCGCGAGTTCGGCGTGGCGCCCCAATATATTCGCGATCTTTGCGGCATTTATCGCGAGACCCGCCGTGCGCCGGGGGCCAAACGAGTGGAACGTCCCTGGCGATTCCACCGCCGGCTGTTTCGCATTCTGGGGAGCTCGCGTGCCCGCGATTTTCAAAAAGCGCGCGCCAGCTTGATCGCGGACCTAGTGGGCAAGAACCCCGCCAACATCAAGTTGCGTCCGTCGGGCCGCGTAGCGCTAGAATGGGCAAGGCTCTCGACCGAGGGCCCATCGAATGACTAGGACCGTGGCGCACGCACTCTTG
>JBEKLB010000562.1:0-3753 GCA_050010415.1 Bryobacteraceae bacterium
GGAATCGCCATGATCGGATATGGTTTGCCGCGCAATCCGGCAAACGCGGTGCGTGAGTTGGCAAATGTATTCACGCGAATTCCGAACCAGGCCACGCCGTAGCTTCCCAGGATGCCGACGATCGAAAACAACAGAATGATGGGCAACGTAACCGCGATCGACTTTCCGGGCACCGGCGCCAGCCAGCCGAAGTACAGCGAGATAATCACCGCAATGAAAACCCAGAGCAGAGCGATGAACTTGCCTTGAGTGATCAAATACGTTTTGCAGGTTTCGTAGATCAGTTCGGAGATCTCGAGCATGCTGCGATGGACCGGCGCGTTCTTCAACTGTACAAAGATGGCGAGGCCGAACAATAGGCCGCCGACGCAGGCGAGTAACCCGATCATGAGAAGGGTATGTCCGTTCAGGCCGAAGAAACTCACAGTCGACAAATCCGGCAATACCAGGTTGGCTTCGCCTCCGCCCGTATGCTCTTGTGCGCCGGCGAATGTGGGAAGTAGCAGGCCCAAGCCAAGGGCGGCCGCCGCGGTCTTAAATCTGCGCTTCAGAAATGACTCGGCGCCTTCGCTGATCGCCGCTGTGATTCGCTGCATTGTCGAAAATCCCTTGTTAGAGCCGATAACCTGCCGTTCGAACAGAAAGGCCACGAAGAGCGAAAGAACGCTCAAGCCCAGAAAAAATACCACCAAATTCGTTAACGTCACATGTCCTCCCAGACTATGGTTTGAAGCCATTTTCAAAAACGGCCCCAGAGTAGGCGACCTCCCGGAACAGTGGGGAAAAGCCACGGGAAGCGTAACATCCAGATACACCGATGTCGAGTGATTGCAGTCACAGAGTTCCGGAGTACCGCTAGCCGACGCCTAGTCAATGGGAATTTCGATCTTGTCGCCGGCCAGCGGCTCCGTCAGATCCTGCTTCATAGGATCCCGATTCAGTCCTCCTGGCAAAGGATGCAACTTGAACAATACAAGCAAGTTACTCTTCGGATTGTCGAACGCAGGCCAACTTGCAACCTGTTCCAGCGAGTAGTTCTGGTGGATATCGACGAGCGTGTCCGGATCGATCGTATTCCATGTGGAATACCACCCCGGTTTGTACACGGACATCCGGTCACTCAGGCTCTGCGTGCCGAAGTCGTCGCACAGCGAGGGAAGGTGCGAAATCAGGGTAATATCGTCGCCGCTGACGGAAACCACCAGCCGGTTGCCGTTGGGATGGGTATCGACGTAATGAGCGAGCCGCTGAATCGCGTTTATAAATGTGTACTCCGGATGAGTGGCGTACTCAAGAGTCTGAAATCCGTTGAAGCCCGCCGCCAAAACGGCCAGGGCAATCACTGCCCAACCCAGCAGGCGCGGGCCTTTTGCTTCCCCCAGCAGCGCTTCAGCCCCCTGCGCCACAACCATGAAGCAGAAGAATGCCACCACCGCAAAGTAGCGCGGCTGCGGATGGTTCTGGATGGTCATGAAGAATATGTAGCCGGCCACGGCCCACACTGAGGCTCCAAACAACGGGTCGAAGACAAGTTTCGCACCCCACCGGTTGCCCTCGCTGGAGCCCCGGCCAGGCATCATCGCCGACGCGGCAGCGCCCACCACGACCAGGCCCGCCAGAGGAATCAGGATCCAATCCACCCACAATCCACCGTGGAACGACCACCAAAGGCTCACCAGCGGCCAATAGAACTCCGGCGGCTTGATGTAATGGTTCACATGAAAAAAGTATTTGTAGTCGCCAAGCAAGCCGCGGCCGGCTACCAGCGCCATCCACGCTGCGAACAGGACGCCAAACGCGCTTGCCGCGGCGACGGCGCAGCGCAGGGCGAGCCTGCGGTTCTGCCAAAGCGGCAACACCATGGCCCATCCCATCGCCGGAAGCAGAAAAATGGCGGTCGTCTTGGTAAGCATCATCAGGGTGAACAGCACGCCAACCCACACCGACGCCTGTACCGGGCGACGAAACCGGGGCAGGCGAACGGACAGGTTCAGGGCTCCCAGCGTCAGCGCCGTCAACATGGGCTCAAGAATCGCCAGCCGGCTGAACGCGTAAAGAAAGGGACTGGTAACCAGAAGCGTCACGGCAAACAGCGCCGTCCAGCGCGCGCTTCTTGCCCTGAGCAGCAGGTAGGTCAACCCCAGATTGACTAAGAAGAACGCAATCGCCAGGGCTCGCGCGGCCACAATCGAGACCCCGGTAACCCAGAACAGCAACCACTCCAGAAACGGCCACACCGGTACCGCAGGCGCGGGATTGAAGTCTCCGGGCAAATACCAGTTGCCGAAAAGATGAGCCCGTACGGCCGCATTTCCATACCAACCTTCATCTGTGTACTTGGCCCCGTCCATCATCCACTGGGTGTGGTTGGGGAAATCCGCCCTCAGGTCGAGCGCATGCGCCGCTGCGAATCCAGCTATCAGCACCAGCCAAATCCCGTAGATCCAGCGCTTGGTTGAAATCGTCAAATACGGTTGCCCCTCAAAGTTGACCCTTGAATAAGGCGACCCTGGACACAACTTCCCCGCACTGCGAAAGTCTGCGCAACAGAAATGAAAAACGCCTCAAGAGAGATGCATCGAGTATAGCGTTTCTGAAAGGCCTCTACTTGTCGAAGCCGCCGCGTATTGATCCTGGTCACGAGAAGATTGCTTACGCCATCCGCGATTGGTCAAGACTGCGAAACACTTCCGCCAGGCTCAATCGGACCGGGGTTCCCGGAATTTCGAACTCCAGCGTATCCCGCCATCCGTTGGCCGTCGACGCCTGGCCGCTACGGACTCCCGGGTCGATGAGCCAGATGTTCTCAATGCCCATTCGCCTGTAGTCCTGCGCTTTCTCCCAGGTTCTTGAAATTGTGTCGTCGGGAGAAAGAATCTCAATCACGCACAATGGCGGCGTCGACAGAACGTCCTCGCTCAGACCGCCCGGACGCACCAGCGTAACATCGGGAATGCGAACACGATCCGCCGAAACTTGTATCCTTTGTTCGGTAGTTACAAAGATTTGCCAATCTTGTTCATGGTTTACGAACAAGGCTGCCAAAAGCGCCTGCACCCGAGCATGATCTGTCTTACCCACGTTGCGCTCCTGCAACTCCCCGGCAACATACTCCCGGTCCGGGTGGTAGGTTGCCTGAAGGTACTCGTTCAGTGCGATTTGTGTTGTTGTTGCCATCCGATACTCCGCGTTTTCCCGGCAGTTTCCAACATCATAACCCGAACCAGCCGCATCCCGTCGGCACCGTCAAAACCCTACTCGTAAGCCAGCGCGTCGATAGCATCCTGCCGCGCCGCCATCCACGCCGGATAGAAA
This sequence comes from Bryobacteraceae bacterium, assembly GCA_050010415.1. Taxonomy (GTDB): domain Bacteria; phylum Acidobacteriota; class Terriglobia; order Bryobacterales; family Bryobacteraceae; genus Palsa-89. The sequence continues at coordinate 3,316 of JBEKLB010000562.1, forward strand.
GCCCCGCACAGCGAGCCCACAAACGCGATCGCCGCGCCCCTCAATACCCACGTCACATTCATGTCCAGGTAAAGCCCCGGAAATTTGTGTGCCAGAAAGGCTTTCACCGTAAATGAAAGAAACACCCCCACCGCCACTCCCGCAATAGCCAGCACCGCGGTCTCACGCAGCACCACGCTCACGATAGTCAGTTTCGAGGCGCCCATGGACTTCAGAATGCCAATCTCCCGAGTGCGCTCCAGAACCGAGGTATACATTGACTGAAAGATAACCAGGAAGCCGATAATCACCGCGATGCCTATCACAACTCTGATTGCAGTAGTCAGCGCGGGAATGCGGTCCGGCGTCATCAGCGAATACCACTCATCCATGGTAATCACCTGGTAGTCTCTCAGGCCCTCGGTGCCATGAATTTCCTTGGCAACAAGCTTTATATTC
>JBEKLB010000563.1:0-3748 GCA_050010415.1 Bryobacteraceae bacterium
CGAATCGCCCGAGCCCTTGCCCGTGCCTTTCAGATCCTCCACCAGGTCCGGCCGGGAGCATTGCAGCGCGGGAACCAGACCGAACAAAACTCCCGTTGCAATCGAAACCGCCGCCGAGAATACCAGCACGTATGCATTCACCGTGATGCGCGCTTCGTTAGGCACGTAAAAATCCGGCATGATCGCGACCACAGCCTTGGTCAAAGCGATCGCTACCGCCATCCCCAACAAACCTCCGGCGACCGAAAGCAGCAAGCTTTCTGTTAGTAATTGCCGCAATACTCTCCCGCGCGATGCTCCGATGGACATGCGCAACGCGAACTCGCGCGATCGCGAGGTGGCCCGTGCCATCTGCAAATTCGCTACATTCGCGCACGCGATCAACAGTAGAAAACCCACCGCCCCGAACAGCAGCGTTAAACTGTTGCTCATATCGCCGGACGCCACCGTGATATCCATGTAGTTGTTGAAGTGAGCCAGCACTGTGGAATTTTTCGCGTACTCGCTCGGATGTTCGGCTTGCAAGCGGCTTTCGACCGCTTGGAGCTGTTCCGTCACCACTGCACTGGCGATCCCTGGCCTGAGCCGCACAATCGGAATTACCCAGCGCTCAGGCGCCGGATTTTTCGTAAACGGCATCCAGCCGCCATCGCTGGTGAACCAGCCAAACCGCGGCGGCATCACGCCAACCACCGTCACCCTACGACCATTGATCACCAGCGTCTTTCGCAGCGCGTCCTGACTTCCGTCGCAATACTTGAACCACGCCTTGTAGGAGAGTACGATCACATCTTCCGGTTCGCCGTCGGGACGCCAGTCGCTCTCGCCGATCGTCCGGCCAAGCACCGGCTTCACGCCCAGAAAATCGAACGCTCCCGGAGTCACCAGCGGAGTCGTGATCGTCTCCGGAGCCCGATCTCCCGTCAGCAGCGCTTGTTCCGGGCGCGTTCCCATCGCCGCCGAAACCCCAGGCAGCTTTTGCAATTCCTGGAATTCGTAAGGCCAAAATACGCCTCGGGCGTCCTTCGGATTCTTCGCGTCGCGAAGATCCGGAGCCCAAATTTCATTTGTCTTCACATACGGATAGGGTGAAATCAGGACTCCGTAGATTACGCTGAAGATGCAGGTGGTGGCGCCGATGCCGAGCGCGAGCGAGAGCAGCGCCACCGCCGTAATCCCCGGATTGTTCCAGAGCATGCGCCAGCCGTACTGCACGTCCTGCCACAGAGTCTCAACTGTATTCATGCTATTCATTTGGTAGATCTCCTCCTGGACCAAGGTCCGACTCCAAATTTGCGCCGCATCGCGTGCCTCATTCTATCCTTAGACGTAACGACGCGGTCGCGGTTCGGCGAATCTTAAGAATCGGGCACAGCGCTTCGAAGTACTGGAGCCCTCGACTGGAGCGAAGTGGCGATCATTCCCTTCGCTCGTTAAGTGGCGTTATCGGCCTCGCACAACCTCTTTGGCGACGGCGCGGGAATCGGTTTCGCCAGTGTTCCAACCTTCGTCAGGTGGTTTGGAGTCGGCGAGGGAATCCCTTTGCCGAGGCCTCGGATCCAAGTGGTTCACGGAACGGTTCCACAGAAATGCGCTCGTAACGCACGTCCAGCACGGTCAGGTATTCTGTACCGCGCGGGGCTTGGAGAACTACGGTGTCGCCCGCTGCCGACTTCATCAACGCGCGCCCCAGAGGCGACACCCAGCTAATGTGGTTGCGGCTGAGATCGACCTCGTCGGTGCCCACGATGCTCACCACTCGCTCCGCTCCCGCGCCATTGGCATAGCGCACGGTCGCTCCGAAGAATGCCCTCTTCGCCGCTTCCCTCGTTCTCGGAGTTTCCGGGTCCACCACTTCCGCGGCTTCGATTCGCTTCGTGAGAAAGCGAATCCGCCCATCGATCTGCCGCAGCCGCCGCTTGCCGTACTGATAGTCGGCGTTTTCACTACGATCGCCGTTACTAGCAGCCCACGCCACCACCTCCGTCACTGCCCGGCGTTCTCTGGTGAGCAGAAACCGGTGCTCATCTTTGAGGCGCTGTAGCCCGCTCGGCGTTATATAGTTCTTGGATCGTGTCCCGGGCTCGTCCCCTTGTGGTTTTCTCGTAAACCCTTTTCGCATCTCGTAGTCCTCCGGCGGTGCCATGCTTCATACGTTGTCGGATCGATTCTGCCCTAAAATTGGTTCTCAGGCACCAAAAGATCTTGCTGGCCACGCGCGAATTTCCTGTGAATGATCTCCGTCTTCCCGCAACTGCATCTTCGCACGCAGGAAGCCGTGAAAGGATTAGGGGTCTCACCCTTTGCCTTGAATTAAAGTTACGCTCTACTCGTGGCTCTTCGCATTGGGGTCAGGGGCCGGGGTTGGGATGCGTGGGAGCATCTCTGCGCGGGTGGCTGCGTTGTAGGCAAACCACGCTTCGATCATGGAACTCTGCATCACATCATCCTTCTGCACGCGGTCATAGGTGTCCGCGTTGGAGTGGTGGGTACGGGTACCGTACTCCAACCCATCCTGCTGGAAACCGATGCCGTTCAGGCCGATCCACGAAAAGGCGCTCGAGTCCGTGCCACCGGGGCTCGTGGTGGGCCTGAACTGATCCCCGCCAGAAACAGCAACGATATGCTGGTCCTTGATGGGCTCAATCCAGGACTTGAAGATGGCCGCCATCTGCGGACTGCCCCCCGCCGACACTCCGCGGAAGCGGCCGGAGCCGCCGTCGTCGTTAAAGTACACATCCAGCTTGTCGTACTCGGGGGTCTTCACCATGGTGGTGCGTTGAGCGAAGTGCTGCTGCACGTAGGCGGTTGAGCCGTAGACGCCCTCCTCTTCGCCGCCCCACAGGGCAACGCGAACCGTACGCGCCATTGGTTTGATCAACCCAGCCTTGTTCAGCGTAGCCAGAATGCGCACCGCCTCCATCGCCACTGAAGATCCCGTGCCGTTATCCGTGGCGCCGGTGCCGCCCTGCCAGCTGTCGAAGTGACCGCCGAGCATGACGACTTCGTCCGGTTTGGTGGTCCCCGGAATCTCGCCGATGACATTGAATGCGTTCTGGTCTTCCTTCTGATAGTCGACAGCGATATCGAAGTTCAGCTTCGGCGTGATACCGTGCTGCACCAGGCGGACGAGGCGGTTATACTGCTCTGCCCCAATGGCGACGATCGGAGGCGGAATTGGATCCTTGGGATTCTCCGACCCCCCATACGTGGAAAAGATCGTACCGCCGTCTCCGTTGTAACCCGGCGTAATGGAAATGGCCACGCCCTCTTCCTTCAGGAAAGCGTTGACCTCGTTGCGCAGGACCCCGTTCTTCGCGTTGGCCAGGGCAAGCGACGTCGGGGTGTACTCCCACTCGCCTTCACCGGGGCGCCCCCGCCTGCTTGGGTCGCGATTCTCTGCAGCGCCGGCTGCTGCTCCGCTCCCGCCGCCACCGCTCCCGCGGCCGCCTCCGCGTGCCAGAATTTCCTCATCGGTTGGGGAGGGCTGCGCGTCCGGCCGCGTGTGGAGCGTGAGTGGAGCCGGGTCAAACATCAGCAGCGCCTCGCCCTTCAGCTTGCCATGGTACTTGGCGAAATCTGCTTTGGAGTGGATGGGCGCCCACACCGGCTCGACCGTGATCGGACCGTTCGTTCCAGGCGTCCATGCCAGCGGGAACCCGGTAAACGCAGCATAGACCGGCGTCTCCATCGCGGCGTAGAAGTGCTTGATCTGCCACCCATAGCCGAAGAGCCACTTTTCCAGGTG
>JBEKLB010000564.1:0-5450 GCA_050010415.1 Bryobacteraceae bacterium
CGCGCCGTCGCGCTATCGTCACTCCGCATTCCTTCGCGAATGTATTTCGCCAGGTGAAAGTGCTGATCCGCCAGCGCGTGCGCCAGTTCGTGAACCAATGCCACACGCTCCTCGGCGCTGTCCGTGGCGCCTGCGCCTCCACCCGACCCCTCCAGCACGAACAGCTTCTTCGCGTTGTAGTCGTAAAAAGCGGCGGCTTGCTCGGTCAACAGATCCAGCGTGTTCTTGCGCAAGTCGAAATCGGGCGGCACCAGGCCCAACATCTTCAGCGTCAATTCCTCGGCCCTGGCGTCTTCCGGCTTCATGGTTTCGTGGAGACGCTTCTCCAGATAGCGATGCAGCTCGTCTTTGCCGATCAGCGCGTAGGGAACGTCGCGTTTGAACTTGAGGCCGGTGATGGCCGACAATCCCTCCTTGATATGGCCGATATTGGCGAACAGATCTTCGGCCCGCGCCAGTGAGAGCGACACCAGGAGCCACGCGGTAAGAAGTGCGTATAAGCGTTTCATGCGACAATGAACCTTTATGGTAGACGAGAAACTATATTCAGCCGAAGCCCACGGTAGCGGGACCTTCATTATCAGCAAGCCCAAGCGGAAGTCCGGCAAGCTTCGGCAATCCAGAGTGAAGAAACCGCGGCGCGGAGCCCGGAAGTAGTACCCGGTCGCCGTCCCAAGCATTTTCGCGCTCGCTCAGGGCGTGACTTCCTAGTACTTTTTCCTGGCTGACAAAGCACCGCTTGGCCTTAAGATTAAGCTGGCGATATGGCGCTGCTGCGGAAAATTGCGCTCGGTCTCTTGCTGGCGGCTGCGGCCGGAGTGCTGCTGATGGCGGCCTGGGAGCTCTGGAACTACCGGCAGTGGGCTTATCTCGCCCTGAGTGATCGCGTTCCCAGCACCTATGATCGGGCGCGCATTCTGCAGGACCGCGTGGAGGTGCTCACCAAACGCGTCGGCGACATGGAGTTGCTGGTCCTGATTCTGCTGGGCACTTCCGGGCTCTACGCTATCGTGTTTGTCGCGTCCTCCTACTTCAGCGCAACCAGCTTCGCCCGGCAGGCGGACCAAACCATCAACCACATTCAGGATCAGATCGGCCTGGCCATGGGCGATCTCCGCGAGCTGCAGGAAGAAACCACCGAGCGGCTAACCCAAATGACCGCGTCCCCGGCACCCGTCCAGGCCGACCCTGCGCCCACTCCTACTCCAACCGGTTGGGAAACCCAGGTGGCCGAGATGGCTGCTCGCATCGCGGGCTATCAAGGCCGGCATTTGAGCGAACATGCCCGCATGGAACTGGTGCAGGACGAAAACACCGCGGCCAGTCTCGAAGTAATGGCAGGCTCACGCTTGGGGTCGCCGCTCGCGGACCTGTACCTCGGCTTCGGGCGCGTTTACGCGTCATCGGACTCGGCACGGTCGCGCTTCTACCTGGAACGCGCTCTTCGGTTGGCCACTCCCAAGTCGCCCCTGGCATCGGAAATCCACTACCAGTTGGCTTGCCGTTACGCCGCTTCCCAGGAGTTCCCCCCCGCCATGCGTGAACTGGCGGCAGCATTCGAGCATCAGTTCAAAGCACTCGACGAAAGGCTCGCCAGCGATATCGAGGAGGGCGGCAAGCTCTATGAGCTGGCATCCACCGCGCCGTTCGACAAAGCCGTAAACGACCTGCTGCTCAACATGAGCATCGGCATTGGGTAATTTGGAGGGGTGAGTGAGGATCGCCGGCTCAGAATATAAAACTTAGGCCGCCGCGTAGCGCCCGTGGCGACTGCACCAGCGTCACCCGCTGGCCGCCCTCGGTGACCGGCAGATAACCCTGCGCCAAGCCGTTCTGCAGTTCGGCCGTCGCTTCCAAGCGCCCGGGCATTCCGAGCACCGATGGAATCGGCTGCCGCACGCGAACGTTCAAACCCGGCTCGTCAGCGGCAGTCTGGCCGACGCTCTCGCCGAAGCCCAGAAGCGCTGCACGGTCTCAAGCCCGGAGCGCAAACCCTGCGCCGATGTCACCGTCAGATCCGCACCGTCAGGCGACAACGCCCCGCCGCGTCCAAACGAGGAGCCCATCTGCACATGATCGCCCAGCGCTCGCGACACCGAAGCCGCGAAGCCGGTGCGATGATAGCTGCCGGCATCGAAAACGCTGTTCTGCGACGAAATGTCGGGCAGCAGATCGCCCGCCGCGAAGCTGCCATTGGGCGCCACCATGGTCATCGCATCGTTGGTCACCCGCTCCCGATAGGCGCTCAGGTTCAGGGTGGTCGCATGAATCTTCTTCTCGTACCCGATCTCGGCGTCCTGGGACCGTTGGATGGCTGCATGCCCGTCCAGCAAAGAGAGCCTGGGGAGCGTGGCTAGCGCCGTCAGATCCTGCGCCAAAGCTTCCGAATCCCCTGGAACACGCCCCTCTCCGTCGCGCGGTTCCATGGCTAATTCAATGGGCGGCGCGCCCGAACTGTAGGCCGCTTTCAGCTTCCCCGCCGCACCCAGATCGTACGTCAGACGCGCAAACTGGTTCAGCGAGTTCACGTGATTCATGTAACTCACCGAATCGAGCGAACCGCCATAATCCAGGCGCAGTTGGTCGGTGATCGCGATGCTGTCGTGCATGGAAACGGACATCGTTCGTAACGCGGGTGCACCGTCCACTTGTCCCGACAGGCTGGCCATGCTACCGCGCGTGGGCAGATAGATTTGCTGCACCGTCACTGCCACTTCCGGCCCCAGTCCATCGCGGCTGAAACTGGTACGAAAACCGGCCGTCGGCAAGCCCGCGTGCGAGTTATAGCCGACGTTTCCGCTCAACTGCAATTCATTGCGGCCGTAAAGAGAAGTGGCCACCGCGAAGGCCGTTCCCAAATCGGCTTGGGAGGTTGTAGACCCGAGCGACCCTGGATCTCCCGCTGAGACGTTCAACAAACCCTTAGTATCGGAAAAAACGCGGCTGGGGCCCGATTGCTCCTGGGGATCGGAACCGATATCGGCCGGCAATAGTCTTAACACTGGCCGCGTCGCTGCGGACTCCTTCAGCACCCATTTCCAGTCATCGCTCATCAGGGCGCCTTCGCCAGGCTTGGCATAGACCAGCTCCACCGAGCTCAAAACGCTCGCCATATCGACATACAGCAGGCTCTGCATACCCGGCTGCACGGCGATCTTTTGCTTCACCGCGGGAACAAAGCTCGCAAGCGAAACGCGTATGGAATAAAGGTCGGGGGCTAAGAGGCCGAAACCAAACAAGCCGCGCTCGTTGGTGAGGATGCGCGCCATCAGCTTCTCCGAGCGATTGAACAGGAAAACCGTGGCGCCCATCTGCGGAATGCCGCTGGAATTCCGAACCACACCGGCGATGCTTCCGGCCGCCGGGACATCGGTTGCGGGCAACGCCACCGGCGCTGACAAGATCAGCGCGGCAATCACGCTGGCAGCGAGTTTAGGCTGACCCGTCATTCTTAAGCTACAACCCTCGTACTTAGCTACAAGCCTCGGATTCCGTAGAGGCTTCAGGGGACGAAAACCACTCCGTCCACCTAGGACCTACTTTACCGTAAAACTGGCGCTCGGAGTTAACACCTGATTACTGTTGTTGTCCGTCACCTTCATTTTCAAGGTGTATTGGCCCGGTTCGAGCGATTGCAGCGGCAAAAGCTTCTCCACCGTGACCTGTTGAGACGAGGCGCCTGGGATGGAAGTCACTTCTTCGGAGTAGTGCAAAACCGAATCCTTGGAGCCATTCTTGGTGATGTCGTATTCGATGGATCCATTCGGCTTCTTGGTCTTTTCGTCCGGCGAGAAATTGTAAAACTGGGTATAGATTCCCAGCTTCTCGCCCCGTTCGAACGTGTCGGTCAGGCGCGGCCGCACTTTGGTATCGCCGATCACGAACTGGCCGCTCCCGATGCTCTTGGTAGGAACCTTCTCAATGAGGTCCGCCAGGATCAAGCTGCTCGACGCCAGCTTCTCATCGTCAAAATGAGGAACGCTCAGCGCCATCGGATAAGTGGTCATGTTGCCGCCGGTAATGTCTTTGCAGACAATGTTCAGCCGGTACATCCCCGGCGCCAGCGGAATGATCTTCTGATAGATGGACGCGCCGTCCAGCGCCTTCTGCAGCATGTCCGACGGCACTTCAATGGTCACGGGATCTTCAAATGTATTGACCACCTTGCCGGTAATGGAAGTGATGCGCCCGAAAATATTCACCGTGGCAGTGGACACATTGTCCTTCTGCTTAAACTGCAGGTCGCGGCGCTCAAATTCAATGGTCACCGTAGTCAGGATGGTGGAATCGGTGATTTTGATGTATTCCGCGCGCGCCTTGAACGGCAGATTGTTGTACCGGATGCTGGAGCTGATCACCGCCTGCAGGTCTTTGAACTTCACCTGCGGAGCCTTTTGCAGATTCGCGAACTGCGCTAGCCGCGTGAACTCATTCATGCTTTCGGGCAGCGGCTGGTTGCCTGTACCGAGCGTCGTTCCGTCGGTGCGGGTGAAGCGTTGCGATTGATCGGCCAGGCCCATCTGTTCATACAAAGTGAGACCGGCGCCGGGAACATAGGTCAATGCATCCTTTTCCGACGGGTCCATGGTCATGCGGAACTCGCCGCTCATCGTCGGATCCACAAATTCGATCTTGATGTTGGTGCCCACGCCTTCGATATAGCGATACGTCCAATCCACAAACGGGAAGGTGGACGTGGTTCCGCCGCCCTCTTCAATAGGACGGTCGTAGGTGCCGCCCGACGAGTGGTCGTCGATTTCATCCGGCGGACCATACACAATGTAGATCCGGCCGCGGTCGGTTTTCCATCCCGGGATGCCCGAAGCAAAGCGCTCATTGGCGTATGCAATGCGCCGGTAATGTTCTTCCTTGAACTCGTTCTCTTCGGTGTCCGGTGTCGGGTCGCGCCGCAGCCAGAAGGCTTCGATGAAATTCTCGCGCTCGTCGTCGGTGCTCAGCCTCTTGAACGCCTTACGCTCCTCGTCGGTGATGATGTAGGAGACATCTTCATTCAGCCATTTGCGATACGGGGTTTCGAGCTCTTTGCGCAGCTTGTCTTCCTGCTTCTTTTTCTGCTTCGCCGTCATGGGCTTCGCAACGGTGTCGCGCGCCGCGGGAGCAGGAGCGCTGTCGGCCGGCGTGGTTGCCGCTGGGGTTTGTGGCGTGCTTTGTGGCGCGGCCAACAGGTAAGCGCCCGCAAAACCCATCCCTAACGCACCCAAGCAAACCGCAAAGTGCTTTATTTTCATACAATTCACCGCCAGACGAGAATCCAATCTGCTATCATTCTAGGCCCTTAGCGAGAATCGGTCAAGGGACAGTCTTGCCTTGTCGGCGCAAAGTGATAATGTCCTATTTGCGCAAAGTAGAAATGTCCTATTGACGACCTCCAGGCTGGGGAGGTGCCAGAAGGACAACTACTGATGACGCAGGCCGAGCGGGACCGGCTG
>JBEKLB010000565.1:0-3739 GCA_050010415.1 Bryobacteraceae bacterium
TGTACACTCTCAGCGCTCGAAGGCGTCCGTCAAGACCAGCGCGGATCGCCAATCGGGCCAGACTGAGGACAACCACGCCCAAAACACACGGTCCACCTTAACTTCGGCCGTTTTCTTGGCGGAGGGCCGGAGCACAACGATCTGATGCCGAAGCGCCAGGATCTCCACCTGGAAGGCGGTGTGCGAGCGGAAGACTGAGGACAGTGTGGAAGAAACGGACACAGGACACTCAACATCGACTTAGCCAGTCAATATCAATCTGTCGGGGACGCAGTGATTGCGCTCGTTCGCGTCTTATCATTAAAGCTGTGAGCTCCGAAAAAGCTGTGAGCCCCGAAGCGTTTCCGGCACGTGTTTACTCTGAGACGGTGCTCGCGCCGAACTTCGAAAATACCCAGCGGCACTTCCTCGACGCTCTGCTGGATATCCATCGCGCCCACACCCGAATGCTCGCCAGCCGAGAGATCATCACACGCGCTGATGAACGAACGCTGATAGCTGCCCTCGACGGCCTGGATCGTTCGGCGATTTCCCAAATGAAGTACGACGGATCCCACGAGGATTTGTTTTTCTATATCGAGTCGCAACTGGAGCAGTCAGCCGGCGCCGAGATCGCCGGTAAGATGCACACGGGGCGCAGCCGCAACGATATTGCAATCACCTTGTATCGAATGACTGCCCGGCGCGAATTGCTTGCGTTTGCGGCCGCTGTTGCCGGGCTCCGAAGCGTCTTGCTCGATCTTGCCGGACGGAATCTGGAAACGGTGATGCCCGCGCATACGCATACACAACCGGCGCAGCCCACCACGCTCGCGCACTACTTAATCGCGGTCTGCGAGTTTCTGGCACGCGACGCCGATCGCATTCGGCATGCGTTCAGTTCGGTGAACCGGAGTCCGCTCGGCGCTGCTGCACTCACCACCACCGGATTTCCGATCAATCGTGAAGAAACAGCTCAAGCGCTCGGATTCGAAGGCCTGGCCAGTAACTCCTATGCGGCCATCGCGGCCATCGACTACATCACCGAATCCGCTGCCACCGTGGCCGTGGCGATGGTGAATCTGGGCAAACTGATTCAGGATCTGCTGTTGTGGTCCACGCGCGAATTCGGTTTCCTGCGTCTGGCCGATGCCTTTGTCCAAACCTCCAGCATCATGCCGCAGAAACGAAATCCGGTTGCGTTGGAGCACGCGCGTGTCCTGGCGAGTCGCGCGCTCGGCGAGGCCCAGGCCGTGCTCACGTGCGCTCACAATACTCCGTTCGGCGACATTAACGATAGCGAGGACGATTTACATCCCTTGGTCTTCACCATGTTCACCGATGCCATGCGGGCGTTGCGGCTTTTGTCTGGCGCGATGGCAAGCGTGGAAATCGATCAGGCGGAAATGGCCCGGCGTGCCGGAAAGGATTTTCTTACGGTCACCGAACTCGCGGATACGCTGGTGCGGCGCGAAAAAATGAGCTTTCGAGAAGCGCACACGCTGGTGGGGCAAGTTGTTCGTGCCTGCGGCCGTGATGACAACCCTTCCGCTATCCGGGCGGCGCTGTTCGCGCTGCGTCCGTCCCTGCGGCTCGCTCCCGAAGAAATCGAGCAGGCTCTCGACCCGGTTGACTTCGTCAGGATCCGCAATATTGTGGGCGGCCCAGCGCCGGAGCGCACCGCGGAAGCCCTGGCGCAGGCTTTATCCGAGCAACTCGAGATCGACACCTGGATCGAAGCCAAGCGCACGCTGCTCGATGATGCCCAGGCCCGGCTGCGCCGGCAGGTTACGAATCAGCCCTGATCCGCTGTCGCCGTCGCACCAAGAAATACGCGCCGGTCAGAACGCCCAACCACGGCAATCCAGCGACCATCGTGATACGCATCCCCTCCACCCACCAAGTGGTCACGATAATAGCGATGATCGCGGCCATTCCGAGCAGCGAGGTATATGGATACCCGATCATACGAACCGGCGGGCGCGGATGGCCCGAAGCTTCCCACTTCGGGCGGAAATAAAGATGAGTAATGAAGATCATCAGCCATACGAACAATCCCCCGAAAAGGGAGATCCCGAATAAATAAACGTAAGCGCTATCCGGGTACGCGAGCGCGATCACCAGTGCGAGCGCTAGCCCGGCGGCTGAGACCAGCAAGCCGGCCACCGGCGCACCCCGCTTCGACACGCGTCCAAATGACGCGGGAGCATACCCGCCGCGCGCAAGCGAAAACATCATCCGGCTGGTCAGGTATAGGTTGCAGTTCATGCTGGACGCCGCGGCAGTGATCACGACGAAGTTCACGATATGCGCAGCGGCCGGCACGCCGATCACCTGAAACACCTTCACGAAGGGACTCGCGGTGAGGTCCGAGCCAGGTTGAATCCGATTCCACGGAGCGATCGCGATCAGCACCAGGATGGCTCCCACGTAGAACAAAATCAGACGGCCGACCATGGATCGCATAGCGCGCGGCACGGCTGTCCTCGGATCCTTCGCCTCGCCCGCGGTGACCGAGACCACCTCTGTTCCGATGTAGCTGAAGATCACGAACACCATCGCCATCCAAACGCCGCGCCAGCCGGTGGGGAGAAATCCACCGTTCGCCGTGAAGTTTGAGAAACCGATAGCGGGCACGGGACCGAGCCCGATGAGCAGCGCGAGACCGAAACAGATGAACAGAACAATGGCTACCACCTTGATCATCGCGAACCAATATTCGAAGCTGCCGAAGGTCCCGACGCTGCGAGCGTTCACGTACAACAAAGCGGCTGAGAATCCAAGAATCCAAAGCCATTTCGGAGTATTCGGGAACCACCACTGACAGTAGATGGCGATGGCCGTCGCTTCGCCGCCGATCGCAATGCACTGCGCCGCCCAATAGGTGTAGCGCACGGTGAAGCCCGCCCATGCGTTCACATAAAGCTCGGCGTAAACACCAAAAGAGCCCGCCGTAGGATGAACCACTGCCATCTCCGACAGCGCACTCATGAAGAGCAGCGCGATGGCCGCTCCGATCAGATAGCTGATGACGACGCCGGGGCCGGCGATGCGCACCGCGAGCGAACTGCCGAGAAAGAGTCCAGTGCCGATCGCGCCGCCGATCGCGATCATACTGAGCTGACCCGCGGTGAGCTGGCGCGATAGCTGCTCGCCCTTTTCGATGGCGCCCGGAGCGGCGTCAGCCATCTTCGTAGGCTTCGCCGGGACTACCCGACGGATAGAATGTGCCGAGGAGTTTGATGGTGGTGGCGCCCGGATTCTCCACGCAGTGGCGCACTCCTATGGGAAAGTAAATGCTGCTGCCAGGTTCGAATTCGCACGATGCGTCGTCGGTATGCACAACGCCGACGCCCTCCAGGATGAAAATCACTTCTTCATAAGTGTGGAAGTGAACCGGAGCCTTGCTCTGCGGAATCCATCCCGCGAACTGGGTGACCTGCTTGCAGCCGAGGTCCCGATAGACCAGGTAGCGAAACAAACGGTCTTGGCCGGCGCGAATGTCCTCGCGATGGTCTTCGTGCACCAGTAACTGTGGCGGCCCGCCGGAATTCGTTGCCGGCAGAGCATCGAAAATGTGGCGCTCGGGATCCTCGGGGCAACAGGAGCTGACAATACGCAATGTCTCCGCGCCGGTATTCTCGATGTTGCAGGTCGCGCCGGGAGGAATGAAAATCGCGGTCCCGGAATTGAGCGGGTACACTAATCCGTTTACGTAGCTTTTTCCTTGGCCGATAACCACGTAGAGCACTTCTTAGGC
>JBEKLB010000566.1:0-3730 GCA_050010415.1 Bryobacteraceae bacterium
TTCCATCCCGGCTGGCATTATTGGAAGGACGTGGCGATCAACATCGTGGGGTTTACTCCCCTGGGCTTCTTTTTCTATGCTTATTTTTATCAGGTCCGAAAGATAGAACACCCGATCGCGCTTACTATCGCTTTTGGATTTGCGGTCAGTCTGACTATCGAAGTCCTGCAGGCATTTCTTCCAACCCGAGACTCCGGCATGACCGACCTCATTACTAATACGCTCGGGACAGCGATTGGGGTGATGGCGTTCAGGCATAAAATTGTCCAGGCTCTCCTGGCTGTGGTGGGGGTTCGTAGTGCGAAGGAGAGTGTCTCCTCCGTCGCAGGTTAGCGCTCCAATCCGGCCAAGCGGCAGGTGAGCCTACAGCTCACTCAGTGGTTTGGTCACGACCCCAACACGGTTTCCCCGCTGTGTTGAGATGTTCGCCTTTGCGGTTTGGGCAGAATTGCCTGAAGAGGCAGACGCGGCAGGTCGACTTGTATGCTCTTCGCGTGAGGACCACCAACCTAACGAGCGTAGAGAACGCCAGAACGCCGCCAAGACCAATATCAGCGATGGGAGCATATCGGCCTCCCGCACGTCATGCTATGCGATGGCGCAACCAAGGGTCTGTAACGGTTCACTCGATGTTGTCTACGGTGATATACCTACCTTGGCTTCCCCGCGCTCTCAAGGAAGTTAAGGTATATTCTATTTATTATCAGCTACTTACGGGCGCAACATAGGCAATTTTCGTCCTGTTGTCCTGTGGGTGGGACGTGATAGGATTGTCAAATATCCCCTAAATTGACTAACCCAGCCCCCACTGCTGTCCCCCGGAAAGGCCTTTTTCTAGAATTATGCTAAACACTGCGATTATTGGAGCAGGTCCTTATGGGCTGTCGATCGCTGCGCATTTGCGGCGCAGCGGCATCCCATTCCGCATTTTCGGTCGTCCGATGGATAGCTGGCTGGAGCACATGCCGAAGGGCATGATGCTCAAATCAGATGGCTTTGCATCTGACATTTACGACCCGGAACAAGCATTCACTCTGCGGAAGTTTTGTGCCGAACGGGGTATCAAGTATGCCGATACCGGTGTGCCAGTACGCCTTGATACCTTCAGTGAGTATGGGCTGGCTTTCCGGGACCGCATGGTGCCGGAGCTTGAAGACAAGCTCGTGGCCAGCGTGGAGCGGGTGACCGGTGGGTTCCTTTTGCGGCTTGAGGACGGAGAGACATTTCAAGCCCGTAGAGTTGTTCTCGCGGTCGGGATTACTCACTTCGAATATGTTCCCGAGAATTTGGCGCACTTGCCGCCGGAATTCGTTTCCCATAGTGCTCGACATCGAGAGGTCGAGCCGTTCCGAGGGCACAGCGTTGTAGTGATCGGCGGCGGAGCTTCCGCACTGGATTTGGCGGGATTGCTGCGCGAGGCCGGTGCCGACGTGCAGCTCGTGAGCCGCCGCGAAGAATTGAAATTCCATAGCCAGCCCACGGGCAAGCCACGGTCACGGTGGCAGCAGATCAGGCATCCGCAATCGGGGCTTGGACCGGGGATGCGCTCGCGCTTTTTTGCCAATGCGCCGGGTCTGTTTTACTACTTGCCCGAACGTCTGCGCCTGGAGGCCGTCCGAAGGACGCTTGGCCCCTCGGGAGGATGGTTCATTCGCGACAAAGTGGTCGGGAAGTTGCCGTTGCATCTCGGATGTACGCTGCTGGGCGCTGAGATCAAGAACGGCAGAGTCCATCTCACGGTTCAGGCAACCGACGGCAGTAAGCGGGAGATTGTGACCGAGCACATCATCGCGGCGACGGGCTACAGAGTGGACCTGGAGCGTTTGAAGTTCCTCAATCCGGAGATCCGCTCGCAGATCAAGACCGCCGGAGGAGCTCCGGTGCTCTCGTCGGCTTTCGAATCGTCGATGCCCGGGCTCTATTTCGCAGGAGTTGCAGCGGCGAACAGCTTCGGACCGGTCATGCGGTTTGCATTCGGAGCGGGCTTTGCGGCGCGCACCCTGAATCGCGCGCTGGCGAAGTCGCTCGCAAAAGAGCCGGCATCGGTTGCAGTACGAAGTGTGGCGACCTCGGCGAAGTAAAATAGGCCGATGAATGGGAAATGATGGACGCATGAAGCTGGAGACCCTCGCCATCCACGCAGGTTACGACGGCGACCCCACGACCAAGGCCGTGGCTGTGCCAATCTATCAGACGGTTGCGTTCGAGTTTGATAGCGCCGAGCATGGCGCCGCCCTGTTCAATCTGGAAGTTGAAGGAAACATCTACACCCGGATTGGCAATCCTACAAATACGGTTCTGGAAAAGCGTGTCGCGGCTCTCGAGGGTGGAGTCGATGGACTCAGCGTCAGCTCGGGGATGGCTGCAATCGAGTATGCGCTGATTAACATTGCCGAAGCCGGGAACAACATTGTTTCTACCCCGCAGCTATACGGCGCCACTTATACTCTCCTGGCGCATATCTTCCCGAAGCGGCGAATCGGTTCGCGTTTTGCGGCGACCGATCGACCTGAAGACATTGAGAAGTTGATTGACGAGAATACGCGGGCAGTTTACTGCGAGAGCGTTGGCAATCCGGCGGGGAATGTTGCAGACATTGAGGGACTCGCCAAGGTCGCGCACAAGCATGGCGTGCCGTTGGTGGTTGACAACACCGTGGCTACGCCGGTTCTGCTGCGACCCATCGAGTACGGCGCCGATGTTGTCGTGCACTCGATGACGAAGTTCATTGGAGGCGGCGGCACCAGTATCGGCGGGATGATTGTCGATGGCGGCAAGTTTCCGTGGCGAAAGTATCCGAAGAAGTTTTACATGTTGAACGTGCCGGAGGTTGCTTACCACGGTGTCGTTTATGTCGACCACTTTGGCGACGCTGCTTTTATTGCGCGATGCCGAACTGTCTGTCAACGAAACACCGGTGCGACGCTGTCTCCGTTTAACGGTTTCTTGTTCTTGCAAGGGATCCAGACGCTCTCTCTCCGCATGGAGCGCCACGTGGCGAACGCGCGCAAGGTGGCCGAATTCTTGCGCGATCATCCGATGGTTGAGTGGGTGAACTATGTTGGGTTTCCCGACAACCCGCTCTACCCGATAGCGCATCGATATCTAGGCTCCAACTTCTGCTCGCTGCTGACGTTTGGAGTAAAAGGCGGCTACGAGGGCGGCAGGAAGTGCTTCAATGCCTTCCAGTTGTTCAAGCGAATGGTGAACATGGGCGATGCCAAATCACTGTCGTGCCACCCGGCGTCGACCACGCACCGGCAACTCACACCAGAGGAACAGGCGAAGGTTGGAGTTACGCCGGAAATGATTCGCCTTAGCGTGGGGATTGAGCATATCGACGACATTCTTGAGGATTTGGGTCAGGCATTGGACAAGGCGAGGGTATGAGGGGTAAGTCGTCGTTGTGTAGCGTTTTAGGGGAAATGTTATGCCGTTGATCATCGAGGGCGGTCGGGTTCCGCCACGTTGGGCCGAGAGGAAGAACCGCCGCCTGATGGCTTCCGGCGAAAGCAACGGCGCGGAAGCGGACTGCGTCAGAATTGCGTTCCTCAACAACATGCCGGATTCGGCTCTCGAAGACACGGAAATCCAGTTCTTTGAGCTGCTCGATGCTGCTTCTGGCAAGATTCCCGTTCGTCTTAAGCTGCACTCGCTCTCGGGCGTGCCTCGTGAGGAACGAGGCACGGAGCATCTCAACAGCTTCTACTTCAGCACCGACGATTTATTG
>JBEKLB010000567.1:0-3721 GCA_050010415.1 Bryobacteraceae bacterium
ATTCACCTGGAAGACGCGGTCAATCTTGCGTTTTTCGCCCTGGGCTTGCCTTCTATCCACGGCGCCGTGAACGCTACCGCGCCGCACCCGGTGACCAACCGCGAATTTACCGATCGAATGGCTGCCACGCTGCATCGCCCTGCGATTTTCCCAGTCCCCGCTTTCGCCTTGAAGTTGGCTCTAGGCGAAATGTCCGAGATGGTGCTGGCCAGCCAGCGGGTGCTTCCCACCGTGGCTAAATCCTCCGGATTCCGCTTCCAATACCCGGAATTGCAGGCTGCGCTGGATAATCTCCTGGCGGCCTCAACCTGAGAGAGAATAGGGATAGTATGCGTTGTCTGCTTCTTTTCGTCACCGCTGCCATTCTCACCGCCGCAGGCGAGATGAGTATGACCGTTGCGCAGTTGGTCATGTTCATCAGGTCGTCAGTGCAGCTCAAGCAACCCGACGTCAAAGTCGCCGAGTATTTGCGCCACGTGAAGCTCACCGATAAGTTGGATGATCGGACCATCGAGGATTTGCAAAGCCAGGGCGCCGGCGCCAAAACCGTAGCGGCATTGCGCGAGCTCGGGGATGCATCCGCCAGTCTCCCCACCGCCGCGCCGCCTCCGCCCAAACCGGTCTATGTTCCGCCTCCGCCGCCGGATTCCGAGGAGCAGGGGAAAATCATCCAACAGGCCCGCGAATACGCGTTGAATTACACCAAGCAGTTGCCCAACTTCATCTGCGTTCAGGTGACGCGTCGCGATTTCGATCCCACCGGGAATGGCAACAACTGGTATCACTCCGACACCATCACCGCGCGGTTGAGCTATAACGGCACCGAAAATTACGAAGTGATCTTGCATAACAACGAGCCGGTGGCCAACGGAAAAGACATGCGGCAATTTGGCGGGACAACGTCCGAGGGTGAATTCGCCAGCATGCTGGACCAGCTCTTTGAGCCGGACACTCATACGCAGTTTTCCTGGGATCATTGGGGCAAGCTGCGTGGCCACAAGGCGTATGTCTTCGCCTACGATGTGCAGCAGGAGTTCTCGCATTATCGCGTAGAGGCCGACGACAAACTGTCCATCATGCCCGCCTATCGCGGGCTGGTGTACATCGACGAGGATTCGAGAACGGTGGTGAAGATCGTCATGACGCCTTACAACATGCCGAGCACGTTCCCCATCCACGATATCAACTCATCGCTCGACTACGACCTCGAGACCATCGGAGACCAGCAGTATATGCTGCCGCTGAAGTCGGTCCTGACGTCTAAACGCGATCGCCAGATGACCAAGAACGATATCGAATTCCGGCTGTATCGGAAGTTCGGAACCGAATCCAGCATCAAGTTTGAGACCCCGGATGCGCTGCCGGAAGATCAAACTAAAGAGAAGCCGTCCGAAGACAAGCCTCAAAAGTAGCCAGCGCTTCGTTTACGTTCATACTGTCCGGGCGCATGATGGCGATTTTGCCTGGCCCGGTTGGACGCCAGCGCTGGAACATGCGCTGGCAAACCGCTCCCGCAAAGATGCTGATCATGGGAACGCCACAAGCCGCGGCGACATGTCCGCCGGCGGAATCGTATCCCACATAAAGTTTGCTGCGCTGGATATGCGCCGCGAAGCCCGCGAAAGAACCGTCCCACATCACGATGTCCTCTCCGCCGGCCTTGGCGACGGCGCGCTCCACTCGCTCGGCTTCTTCCCCGCCTCCGCCTTTATCGATCAGCAGCGGCCGGGGCAAACGCCGCAGCAGTTCTTCTTCGAACCGATCCGCGACGCGCTTGGCTGGGTTTTCGCCGACTCCGAAACTGACGGTTGTGGCGAAATGGGCAGCGTCCAGGCCGGTGGAAATATAGGGACGTGCGTGCGCAATGCCGAGCGATTCCCGAACCCAGCGCGGCGCTAGTACCGAGAGCTGCTCGTCTCCATCTGCTCCATAAGACCGGCTTTCGAAGAGATAGTAATCTTCTTCCGGGCAAATGGGAAGCAGGCCAAGCTGTGTTAAACGGGAATCCGGATCGAGGATGATGCTGCGCGGCAAACAAACCGCTTCCCGGAGCCGCGGCCACACTGCCAGCCGGTCATCGATGGTTCCGCTGCGTCCATAACCGATCGCGAGATGCCGCAGACGCGGATCCGCGGCAAACAGCTCCCAGCTTTTCTGAGGACCGGTGAACCATATGGTCGCGTTCGGGAAGCGCTGTTTCGCGGCATCCAGAATGACGCTGGTCACGGCCACGTCCGCGCCCAGTGTTACCCGCGAAAGTACAAAGACATTCTGGATGGAATCGGGATCGCGATCCAGCACCCGTGGCCGCCGAACTCGTTCGTAACGCGCCACCAGATGCTCGGCATGCAGTCCGGTGCGGCGCGCGATCACCGCGGAAAACAGTTCGGCGTAAACGCGGCATAGATGCGGCTCAAAAAGATCCCCCAGCCGTTCGACGATGATGCGGAATAGCTCGCGGTCGCCACCGCAGGCCAGCAAATCCGTCAGCAAATGTTCCGGCCAGGGACGGGCTTCCAGGCAGTGTGCGAGCAGATCGCCCGCCAGGCGCTCAGCCGAGGTATTTTCCAACCAGTAGCTCCAGTTTCTTGCGCGTGGCCTCGGGAACGGCCTTGGGATCGGTCATCAACGCGTGTGCCAGCGCCGATCCGCACTTGCACTCGCGCGCGTCCGGCATGCCAGCCACTGTGGCTGCCACCACCTTGCAAGCGTTGTCGGCGTTCTGCTTCAGGTTCGCCAAAATATCGATCACCGTAACGGCAGCGTGCTCCTCGTGCCAGCAGTCGTAATCCGTCACCATCGCGATCGTGACGTAGCAAAGTTCCGCCTCGCGCGCCAGTTTAGCCTCCTGCAGATTGGTCATGCCGATCACGTCCATCCCCCAACTGCGGTAAACGTTCGACTCCGCCTTGGTGGAGAACGCCGGACCTTCCATGCAAAGATACGTCCCGCCGCGTCCCACGTTAACGCCGCTTTGGATGCACGCTTGATGCACCGCCGCGGAAAGCTGCGGGCACACCGGGTCGGCGAAGCTCACGTGCGCCACCAGCCCTTCTCCAAAGAACGTGGAGACGCGCCCGCGCGTGCGATCGAAAAACTGATCGGGGATCACAAACTTCAGCGGCGGGTGCTCTTCTTTCAGCGAGCCGACCGCGCTGAGCGATAAGATGCGATCCACTCCCAGCGATCTGAAGCCATAAATGTTGGCGCGAAAATTCAACTCCGACGGCGAATGTCGATGGCCACGGCCATGGCGCGACAGGAATGCTACTTCCTTGCCCGCCAGCTGCCCCACCACGTAAGGGTCCGACGGCTTGCCCCACGGCGTATCGATCGCCATCTCTTCATGCGCGGTGAAGCCGGGCATCGAATAGAGGCCGCTCCCGCCGATAATTCCAATTGTTGGTTTCTTCATCTTTGAATGAGTTCCAGCAAAACGCCGCCGGTGGACGAGGGATGAACGAAGACATACAGATGCCCGCCCGCCCCGGCGCGTGGCTCGTTCAGCAATCGCGCGCCCTGCGCTTTTAGCCGTTCCACTGTAGCAGCCAGGTCCGGCACTTTCACCGCCACATGGTGCAGACCTTCCCCGCGCTTCTCGACGAACTTCGCGATCACCGAATCCGGCTCCGACGCTTCTAACAGTTCAATGCGCGGACCACCGGCGGGCAACATCGCGACATTCACCTTTTCTTTCTCCACCGTTTCGCGCAGGCTCACC
>JBEKLB010000568.1:0-3711 GCA_050010415.1 Bryobacteraceae bacterium
TGGTTGATTTCGTGCGCGATCGCGGCGGCAAATTCGCCAACCGTGGCCTTCTGAATCGCGCGCGACAATTGTGCCTGGCTCTCGCGCAGGGCTTCCTCCATATACTTGCGGTCATGAATATCAATCAGTAAACCGTACCAGCGAACCACTCGGCCCTCACTGTCACGCGCGGCCTGGCCGAGCACCTGGAACCATCGGTAGCCACCATCGGACCGGCGGAGCCGAAATTGAACTTCATGCGGCTGCCCGGTTGCGACAGCGTGCGCCCAGGCGTGCGCAGACGGAGCCGCATCATCCGGGTGGAGGAGATTAGCCCAGCCTAGCTTCGCCCAGGCGTCGGGGCTTGTGCCGGTGTAGTCCAATAATCGCTGGTTCAGGTAGGTCAGTTCGCCGTCCGCAGCGGCGCACCATATCAGACCTGGAATGGTCTCAATGATCAAACTAAGATCGCGTTCGCTCGCGCGCAGCTTGTCCGCGGCCTGCTTTCTTTCACTGATATCGCGGATGAAGCCGGTAAATAGTTTATGTCCATCTCGCGTGAGTTCGCCAAACGAAACTTCTACTGGAAACTCCTGGCCATCCTTGCGCAGCGCGGTCAGCTCGGTCCCTCGCCAGTTGATGTGCCGCTGGCCCGTCTCGAGGAAGCGCCTGAACCCGCGATCGTGAAGTTGCCGCATGAATTCCGGCATGAGAACAGTCAGTGGACGCCCAACCAACTCCGTGGGATCATAACCAAAGATTATCGCGGTTGCGGGGTTGGCGAACTGAATTGTGCCATGGTCGTCCATGCTGACAACAGCGTCGCTGGCCGTTTCGACTACCAGCCGATGCTTTTCTTCGCTACTTCTGAGATCTTCCTCAGCACGCTTGCGCTCGGCAATTTCCTTGCGCAGTTCTTCGTTGGCCGCGGCCAGTTCCGCGGTACGTTGCGCGACGCGTCGATCCAGCTCGCTCGCCACACCTTTCTGTTCGCTTCGGAGCCGTGCCTCTTGCAACCCGATGGATGCCTGATTCGCCGCTACGCTCAGAATAAGTCTCTCGGTTTGCCGCGGGAAATCCGCTCGCACTGAGCCTGCTACGATTACGCCAATTTCACTCTGCAGCCCCAGTCCCAATGGCACTATCGAAAGGTCCCTGCCTCCAATAGGATTCCGTATCAGCAGAGGCCATTCCTGAGCGTCGGCGCCTAACCACTGTTTTAGTGCCTCGCCGATCTCGTGCGGCTGGACTATTTGTTTTTGCGATTGAGGGCACCGAACCATCTCGATAGGTGCGTGGCCGCCCGGGTCCTTCAAACGTACATAGACGAGATCCACCTGGAGCATACCCAAGAGCGCGTCGAGCAAGGTATCAACAATCCGGGATGGATCGCCGCCGCTCCACATCGCCGGAAGAGCGAGGACGCTAACCAGATCGTTAATGCAACGCTCGAGGCCCTTGATCTCCTCTGCCGGATCCCTGGGTTGGACATCCATGTCTCAGGCCGCACCAGTTGAGCGACTGCGACCAGCCCGCCGCTGGCGAAATTCTCGCAGGAACTCATCCGGGGGCACAAAGAAAGGATTGTGCTGCAGGATGCCGCCGACGATGACCATGGGATGCGTCCGCATGATGTCAATCACCGCGTCTCCCCCAAACTGCCCAAGATGGTAAGTACAGATGACCGCGTCGTCGTGATGCAGCCACACGTCGTTTACACGCGCCTCGAACTCAATCACGTCATCCACATGAGATCGATCTTCAACCGCCCAGTCCATACGGCAACAAATACGACTCAGGGGAAATCCTCCCGGGGCGTTCCCGCTGGCCAGTTGCTCAAAGACCGCCAGCATCCGATCCTGATCGAAGCGGCCATCTGGAAGGTAGACTTCGGTATTGGTTCGAAGCTCCAGCTGCCCGCTCCCCTCGGCCGCCCCCGGGTCGATGCCCGCGGCAACTAAGCGTTCGAGATGGTCCTGGCGTTGCTCAGGGTTTAGGACGTGAACGGCTTTGTCGCCTGATTTCAACCCGTCCTTTATGAACGGAAGCAGCACGCGATATTCTTCCTCGTCACTGTTGAAAAATGCGCAGACGTGACGGGTTTCGCCGAGCTGGGAGCCGGCAAGAGAAATGGGTGATGGGACGCTCCTCACTGGCCTATCCCTCCTATAGGGATATCGTACCGCGTGTTTCTTACGCGGCCACCGGTCCGATGCAGCAACCTGTTAGATCTCTATAATCGATTTGAAAGGCCCAGTAGTGACGATCCGCCCCGAGACTGTATTGCGCGACGTGGATCCCATGGAGGCGTTGAGATACGAATGAGCCCGAAAAAATCCTATATGAAAACCTGGAAGAATTGGGTCGACGGAAAGTGGGTGGAGAGCGCGGGCGGCCAGCTGACCGCCATCGAAAATCCAGCCACCGGCGAAAAGATCACGGAAGTGCCGAACTCCACGGCCGCCGATGTGGACCGGGCGGTCGAAGCCGCGAAGCGCGCTTTCTACGACGGCCGCTGGACTGGTCTCATGCGCGGCGAGCGGCAGCGCATGCTCTGGCGATTGGGCGAACTGGTGGAGCAAAAGGCGCAAGAACTGGCTCGTGTGGAATCCGAGAATACGGGGAAACCGTTCCAGTATCTGAGCCAGGGCATGGACATTCCCGGCGCCATCGACCACCTGCGTTTCTTCGCCGCGTGCACCCGCGACACCTTCGGGGATGAAGCCGGCGAGTACCTGCCGAATTACACTTCCTATTTCCGCAGTGAACCAGTGGGTGTGGTCGGACAGATCACGCCCTGGAATTATCCGTTCGTGATGGCGGTGTGGAAGATCGGTCCCGCGCTGGCTGCCGGTTGCACGCTGGTGCTGAAACCTGCGCCGGCAACTCCTTTGACCACTTTGATGCTGGCCGAACTCACCGCCGAAGCCGGCTTCCCTCCGGGCGTGGTCAACGTGGTTACCGGAGACAACGCCACCGGACAAAGCATCGTCGAGCACCCCGACATCCGGCTGATCAGCTTGACGGGATCCACGGCCGCGGGAAAGAAAGTGATGGCTGCGGCTTCCGCTACGCTCAAGCGCGTGCATTTCGAACTGGGAGGCAAGGCGCCGTTCCTGGTGTTCGACGATGCAGACCCGGCCGTAGTGGGTGAGAGAGCTGCGTTCGCGGCATCCCTGAACACCGGGCAGGACTGCACGGCGGCCACGCGCATCTACGTGATGCCGGCGAAGCAGAAGGCCGTGACGGAAGCGGTGGTGGAAGCCATGCGTGCGGTCAAGGTGGGAGATCCCTTCGATGACAGCGTCAAAATGGGCCCGCTCATTTCGAAGATTCAACTGCAACGGGTGCAAGGATTCATCGAGCGGGCGCGGGCCCAAAACGCTTCGGTGCTCACCGGTGGATCCGCGCCGGCGGAGTGGAGCGAACGCGGATACTATTACGAACCCACGGTGGTAACCAACGTTTCCCAGGATTCCGAGATGATCCAGGCCGAAGTGTTCGGCCCCGTTGTCACCATCAGCACTTTCAAAGACGAAGCGGATGCGGTGCGCCTGGCCAACGATGTGCCGTATGGGCTGGCTGCTTCGGTTTGGACCAGGGACATCGGACGAGCCATGCGAATCAGCAAGGACCTCGAGTTTGGCGCGGTTTGGATCAACGATCATTTGCCCGCCACTTCGGAAACCCCACATGGCGGTTTCAAGCAGTCCGGCTTTGGAAAAGATTTAT
>JBEKLB010000569.1:0-3704 GCA_050010415.1 Bryobacteraceae bacterium
ACCGAGTTTTGAAAGGCTTCCTTGAATAGCGGGCCGTTTCGCCGATGGCGAAGCGTCAATCGAATCCCCAACGCACTCGGGTTGTGGCTGGATACTTAGCTTACGAGCGGCGTGATGTTTGAGCCATAGCCTAGAAGGTACCAGGAACATTAGCGGAATCGTTAATCAATCCAAACGTTGAGGAATATCTAGAAATGGAAGACTGCAATGTAACAATAGTTGGCGCCGGCCCCTATGGGTTGTCCGCTGCCAGTTATTTGCGGGCAGCCGGTGTCGAGACTAGGGTATTCGGAACTCCGATGGAGTTTTGGGCGAACCAAATGCCGGCAGGCATGTGTTTGCGATCCCATCCGTCGGCCTCGCACATTGCTGACCCCAAGCAAGAGCTGACGCTCGACGCTTATTGTCGCGAAAACGGCGATCAAGTTCCGAAGCCGGTTCCGCTCGAGCGCTTCGTCAACTACGGTAGGTGGTACCAGGGCAAGGCCGTCCCGGACCTGGATAAGCGCCACGTCGGTAGTGTGGATCTCTGCTCTCGCGGGTTCAAAATCGTCATGGCAGATGGCGAGGAATTCACATCGCGGCGTGTTGTGGTAGCAGGTGGGATTAGCCCGTTTGCGGCTCGGCCTACAGAATTCGCAGCCATTCCTTCCGCGCTGGCTTCGCACACCAGTGAGCACAATGATCTCCGGAAGTTCAAGGGCCAAAAGGTAGTCGTCATCGGCGCTGGGCAGAGCGCCCTGGAGTCCGCTGCACTTTTCAAAGAGGCGGGTATTCCGGTCGAGGTAATTGGACGCACGAAGTCTCTCAACTGGGTAGGGTTGCATGCGAAATTGCATCATCTGGGCATGATCTCCAAAGTGCTGTATTCGAAGCGGGACGTCGGCCCTGCTGTGCTTAGCCGTCTCGTTGCCGTGCCGCATCTGTTCCGTCGCTTCCCCCGATTTTTCCAGGATCGCGCCGCCTATCGGGCAATCCGTCCAGCCGGCGCCGGCTGGTTGCAACCAAGAATCGTGGGAGTGCCCATCACATTGGGGCGCAAGGTGGTCTCCGCGAGTGTCGCGGGCAGCCAACTTCGCCTTAAACTGGACGACGGGTCGGAGCGGCTCGTCGATCATGCGCTCCTCGCGACAGGATTCCGAGTCGACGTTTCACGATATCCTTTCCTATCTCCTTCGTTGTCGAAGCAAGTGAAAACGGTGAACGGCTACCCTGTCCTTAAGCGCGGACTGGAGTCGTCGATTCCTGGATTGCACTTCGTCGGTAAACCTGCAGCATGGAGCTTCGGGCCGCTGCTTGGCTTTGTTTCAGGAGCCGAGTTCGCCTCAACTGAATTGGTTCGCTCCATAACTCGGAGGAACGGAAGCAACTAAGGCAATGGGCGCCCTGACTCAACCCGTGCCGAAACCCAGCAACGTCAAGGCCGTAGACCGCACCGTCGGGGCGGTCGTCATTGGCGGTGATTACCAGGGGCTGGGAATCGTTCGCAGTCTCGGTCGACAGGGCGTACCGGTGTGCGTTGTGGATGACGAGCTTTCAATCTCCCGGTACTCACGCTACTGCACGAAATTTGTGAAGCTTCCCAATCTGCACGATCAGCGGGTTGCGGTAGACGGCCTGCTGGATCTCGGGAAGCGGCTGGGCCTGGATGGTTGGGTTCTTTACCCGACTCGGGAGGAACTCGTTGCCGCCTTGTCGCGCTATCGTTGTGAATTAAGCGAAGTATTTCGAGTTCCAACCCCCGATTGGGAAAGTGTGAAGTGGGCCTGGGACAAGAGGAACACTTATCACCTCGCACAGAAGCTGAAGATTCCCACGCCTGCCACGCATTATCCCCAAAATCTTGACCAATTAGCCGAACTAGACAGCGCCACGCCTCCGTTCGCAATCAAGCCTGCGATCAAGGAACACTTCTTCTACGCTACCAAGGCGAAGGCGTGGCGGGCGAACAGCCATGCTGAGTTGAGAACTCTTTTTCAAAAAGCATCTGACCTGGCCGGTGATGGAGAGATCATGGTGCAGGAGTTGATTCCGGGCGGCGGTACGCAGCAATTCTCCTACTGCGCATTTTTCCGCGAAGGCGAAGCGGTCGGAAAGATGGTTGTGCGGCGTACCCGGCAACACCCTCTTGAATTTGGAAGAGCCAGCACCTACGTCGAGAGTGTGGACATTCCGGTTCTTGAAGAGCTCTCCGAGCGATTCTTGCGCGAGATCGATTACTACGGTCTGGTCGAACTGGAGTACAAACTCGACCCGCGGGATTCCCAATACAAGCTGCTCGATGTGAATGCCAGAACGTGGGGATATCACAGTCTCGGAGCCCGGGCCGGTGTGGACTTCAGTTACATGCTATACGCCGATCAAGTTGGCCTCCCCGTGCCAGTTTGCAAAGGCCGTTCAGGAGTGGCATGGGTGCGCACGACCACGGACCTTCCCGCCGCGTTGATCGGAATTCTCAGCGGGGATACGGATTGGAAGAGCTATTTCCGCTCGCTGATAAACTGCAATACGGAAGCAGTGTTCAGTGCCGGGGATCCTTTCCCTGGTCTAGCTGAAATAGCGCTAATCCCATATTTAGCGATCAAGAGAGGCTTTTGAACAATCCGGTGAAATTAGGAGATATGCCATGACGGTTCTTCCTCTGAAACAAAACACTGCCGTGGATACTGGCAGCCTCGTAAGTGTCGACGCCGAAAGTGCGATCTATCGAGACGGCAGCTACCTGAAACACAATCCGTCCTGGCACTCGGAGGAATCGCCCTTCAAGGTGCGGCAAATCCAGCGGATGATGAAGCGGCAGAAGCTGGCGCCGAAAACGGTATGCGACGTAGGCTGCGGCGCAGGCTTGGTGCTGGCCGAACTGCAACCGCATCTTCCTTTGGACTGTGTGTGCTGGGGATACGATGTCTCTCCCGATGCGCTGGCCATGTCTGCAGGCCGCGCTAACGACAGGCTGCACTTTCGCATGCGCGACATACGAAAAGACGAGTGCGACACCTATTTTGATTTGCTGTTAATGCTCGACGTCTTTGAACATGTCGAGGATTATATAGGGCTGGTGAGGTCTGTCCGTCCCAAGGCCAAGCAGAAGCTGTTTCACATTCCGCTGGATCTCTCGGTCCAGGCGGTTCTGCGGAAGAACGGACTGCTCCTTCGTCGGGATCACCACGCGCATCTACATTATTTCACAAGAGAAACCGCCCTGCGTACGCTTACCGACGTCGGATACACAATTGTCGACTATTTCTACACTCCGCGATGCATCGAGCTTGGAGACCTGTTCATCCAAAAGATAGCCAGGATTCCGCGGCAAATCAGCTTTGCGCTAGCGCCAGATTTGACGGTGCGCGTGCTTGGCGGGTATAGCCTGTTGGTCCTGGCTGAATGAGGATGCTCCTGCGAGCAATGTGTGCCCTCGTTCTATTAGGCATCTTGGTGGTGGGGCTGTGGCCGTTTCATGCCCCCTCGAATCAAGTCACTTGGTCGAATAGTGAGAACGGTCTTCTTTTTGGCAAGCACGGCAGCATCGTGAGTGCGAGCCGCCTCAAGGCTCATGCGGCGCCAGGAGATAATTCTTGCAGCCTGGAGATATGGCTGCAACCGAGACGAATCGACTCCGCAGGCTCGATTCTCGCTTTTTACTCGCCAGAGAGTAGAGTCGTCACGTTTGCACTGCGTCAATTTCGAGGCGGTCTCGAGCTGGA
>JBEKLB010000570.1:0-6565 GCA_050010415.1 Bryobacteraceae bacterium
TCCAGGAAAAGCGCGGCGCTGCAGGTGCTGGAAGAAGGCGCCGTTGTCACGGGAATCGTCAAGAACTTGACGGACTACGGGGCGTTCATCGACCTGGGCGGTATCGATGGCTTGCTGCACGTGAGCGACATGTCCTACGGGCGCGTGAATCATCCTTCCGAAGTTGTGACGGCCGGCGATGAAATCACCGTCAAGGTGCTGAAGTTCGACAAGGACAAGGAACGCATTTCTCTGGGGCTTCGGCAACTGGTTCCCGACCCATGGGAAACCATTCAGGAACGATATCCGCAAGGTGCGCGCGTGATCGGCCGCGTGGTGAGCGTAACCGATTATGGCGCATTCATCGAGCTGGAGCCGGGCGTCGAAGGATTGATCCACATCTCCGAGATGACCTGGAGCCGCCGGATGAAGCATCCGAGCAAAGTGGTCAAAGTTGGCGATCAAGTGGAATCGGTGGTGCTGGACGTGAAGCCCAGGGACCGCCGCGTTTCGCTCGGCATCAAGCAACTGGAAGCCGATCCGTGGACCACGGTAGCCGACCGTTACTCGCCCGGCTCGGTGGTCGAAGGCCGTGTGCGCAAACTCACCGATTTTGGCGCATTCATCGAGATTGAAGAAGGAATCGATGGGTTGGTTCACATTTCCGATCTTTCCTGGACCAAGCGCGTGAAACATCCTTCTGAAGTAGTGAAGAAGGGACAGTTGGTACAGGCCGTAATCTTGCAGATTGACGCACCCAACCGACGTCTGTCGCTCGGCGTGAAGCAATTGCAGCCGGATGCCTGGGAGAGCTTCTTCCGGGCGCATCAAGTTGGAGATGTGGTGCGTGGAAGGGTGTGCCGTGCCGCGAATTTCGGAGTGTTCGTGGAGCTGGCTCCGGGAGTGGAAGGCTTATGCCACCGTTCCGAGATCCCCGGCACGTCGGAGCATCGCCACGACGAATCGCCGCTGCCCATCGGCGAGGAAATGGATTTCAAGGTGGTGCGTCTCAATGAAGCCGAGAAAAAGATAGGGCTAAGCGTTCGCGCTCTGACCGACGACGAGGAACGCACTCGGCTCGAAGATTATCAGCGCCATGCTGCCGCTGCAACCATGACAATCGAAGAAGTAATGAACATCAGAGTGAAGGGTGAAGGCCGGTAAAAACCGGACCGAAAAGGGAGAGAAAGCACACATGACGAAGGCCGAGTTGATCGAGGAAGTCTCCCGGGTTGTGGAAATGACCCGCAAGGATTCTGAAGTAATCGTGGAAGCCATCTTCGACAGCATCGTAAAGTCTCTGCGCGGGGGAGATAAGATCGAAATCCGCGGGTTCGGCAGTTTTCGCACCAGACAGCGGCAACCGCGCGTGGGACGCAATCCGAAAACAGGCACTCGAGTGGAAGTGCCCTCCAAACGCATCCCTTACTTCAAGCCGAGCAAGGAACTAAAGGATCTGGTAAACAACTCCGCATCGGGCGATGGAGCCGCGCCCGCCGATCCCGCCTCCGGCGGAGAAACGTCGCACACTTCGTAATCGCGTTTTCCAATTTATGGACCACTTGTGGAGTCCGTGGCGCTACCAGTATGTTCAAAAAGAGAAGACTGGCGGCGGATGCGTATTCTGCCTGGCCACTTCCTCCGAGCGCGACGATGAGAATCTGGTGGTGCATCGGGCGCGCAAGAACTTCATCATTCTGAATCTGTATCCCTACAGCACCGGCCATCTGATGGTGGTTCCATATCAGCATGTGGACAACTTGCAAGAAGCGTCCAGTGAAACGCTCGAAGAGATGATGCTGCTGGTGCAACAGTCAGAGCGCCACTTGCAGGAGATCTACCGTCCGCCGGGATTCAATCTCGGCATGAACCTGGGCGAAAGCGCTGGCGCCGGAATCGCCGAGCACATCCACATGCACGTGCTGCCGCGCTGGCCGGGCGACACCAACTTCATGACCACCGTCGCCGAGACGCGCGTGTTGCCGGAGGATTTGTCCAGCACCTGGCGCAAGCTGCGCGCCGCATTCAAAGGGCGCGATTAGGAAACCACCGGAACCCGGCGTCGCACTGCTTCATATCGCTTGAAGACAATCCAGCCGGCCGCGCCGAGAAACAAACTTCCGCCCACCACTTTGAGCTCGAATATCCCCGTGGACGATGCCTCTTGCGGCGGTATGGCTGCAAATGCGATGGCGATTAACGTCACAACTAATCCGGATGCGGCCGCGGTTCGGTTCCCGAAACGGAGCCCGGCGCAGAAAATATATATGAACGGGATGAACGTCGCGATCAACGTCATATCCACCGTGATCTGGTAGGCGGCCCGCACGCTCTCGCCCTGTTGCGCCATCAGCAGGAACAGCGTGGCAGCCACGGCCTGCACAAACAACGACACATAGGGCGTGCCCCAGCGCGGATGAATCCGGCCAAACGCGGCCGGCAGATAATGATCCAGCCCGATGGCATAGGGCAGGCGCGTATTTCCGGCGATCCAGGTGTCGAGTTGCCCCGCCAACGCGATGCCGAGCAGCGCTCCGAGCAAAATGGCTATGGCCGGCGCCCCTAGCTTCAGCGCGGCGGACGTTCCGGCTTGTGCCAGACCGGTCATGGGGCTGATCCGGTCCGGCTGCAGCACCACCAGCAGCGCCGCGGTCATGCTGATATAGAAAGCCGCGGATATAATGCCGCTGATGACAGCGGCTCGCGGGAGATCGCGGCGCGGATTCCGGATCTCGCCGCTCACGATGGGCGCGAGCTCCAGTCCGACAAATGCAAATGCGATCTGAGACCAGAAATTGACGGTGTCCAGATTCGCTTTGGGGAGCAGCTCGAATTTCGTCGCAATGCCGGATTTTAAGACTGCACCGATCGCCAGTGCGCCCAGCACTCCTCCGATGATGAAGGTGGAACTTCCGCCGAGCGCTGAGATCCACTTCGCAACCTTCATGCCGTAATAATTAGCGGCGAAAGCGGCCCACAGCACCGCGAGCGTGAGGGGCACTGCGAACGCGCGGTCCTCTGCGAAGCGCTGGCCCACCCCGCCGAACGCGTAAGCCGTCATCGTCACGCCCGCCAGCAGCAGAGACGGGAGATAAAGAACATTGGATATGAAGTAGAACCATCCACACAGAAATGCATGCTGGTCGCCAAAAGCGCGCTTGGTCCAAATGTACAAACCGCCTTCTTCGGGGAATTGCCGCGACAGGCCCGAAACTGTAATAGCCGAAGGCAAAAAGAAAAAGATGGCGGCAACTATCCATAAGACAAATGAACCCGAGCCGGCGTGCGCGGCCGCAGCCACCCATCTGAGGCTGATGATGGCGCAGATGTCAAAGAAGACCAGGTCTCTCAGCCGCAGCTCACGCTTAAGCTCCGCCATGTCCGGGCCCCTCGTCCCGTCGGAGGACTATCTGATCGAAGGCGTGAAGCAACTCCTCACGGCTGGAATAAGGACCGGGCGTATAGGCGCGCGATTGAATGCCAGCTTGCGAGAGTTCCACAATGCGCCAGTCTTCGCGGTTCGTGATATCCCAGAATTGAATGGCATCGTCGGCGACGAAATCCGGTTTCGCCAGTTCGGCGGGATGGAAATACCATTCGCAGACGATTTCAGTGCGATCCACCGCACGCGGCCAAAGCGTGTGCATCATCATGTAATCCGGATGCAGGCTCAGCAACAGGTTGGGATAGACCACGTAGTAGCAGACCTTGCGGCGCTGGCTGTCCAGGTAAGTGGCCGCCGCTTCGTTATCGGAGCCCAAATAATCGGTCAGCCGGTTCAACGCCGGGTGCAACACGGGACAATGAAGGCACTCGTTGTAGTTCGCGACGACCAGCTTCCAGTTGGCGTGGACGTCATAAACGATGCGCTGGTGCAAGCGCAGGTCGGCCATCGACCAGGGAGCGAAGCGCGTGGGCAAATCGGAAAGCTGAACCGTAAGCGCCTCGGGATGCGGATGGGCATTGATGAAAATGTGTCCGTCCCAAAGATCGGCGTGAAGTTTGTGGAGTGGATAATCCTGACGCTGGAATAGGGAAGGATCCATGTGTGGCGCGCCGAGCAGATGGCCATCCAGCCCGTAGGTCCAACCGTGGTACGGGCATTGAATTCTTCCCGCGAAACTTCCTTCTGGAGATGAACACAGGCGCGTCCCCCTGTGACGGCAGACGTTATAGAAAGCTTCTACCGAGGCTGCATCACGGCGAACCACAATAATGCTTTCGCCCGCTATCTCGCGCAGGAAATAGTCGCCGGCGTTGGGAATGTTGCCGGCGCGTCCGGCGCAGATCCAACCTTCAAAAAAGAAACTCTCGATCTCGCGGCGGAATAGCGAGACGTCGGTGTAGTAGCGCGCGGGCAGTGTTTTTGGAACCGTGCTCAATGCCTTACATGTTAAGCCAAGGAGGGCGCGGCGTGTCGGCGCGCTCGCCCGGACGCGTATTGTGGCGGCACGCACGAGTGCGTGCGCCACCCCATGCTTGCAACGATAGGGTGACTGTGCTCCAGCCGGGACCGGTGAAGCCGAGCCGGAAAAAAGCTATAGTGAATGTGCTTTGCGAGTACTCTGCCTATTCGCCCTTCTGGCTGCCGTCTCCGCGTTCGGACAGGGGCCCGCACCGCGTGTGGTCGCGGTATCCATAACAGGCGAGATTCATCCTATTACCGTCGAAATCGTCAGCCATGCTATCGAGCAGGCCCAGTCTGAAAACGCCGCGCTGCTGCTGGTGCGCATCAATACTCCGGGCGGATTGCTGGATGCCACTCGAGAAGTGATTCAAAAGCTGGACGCATCGCCCGTTCCGGTAGTCACATACATCGCTCCCAGCGGAGCTCGCGGGGCATCGGCTGGATTCTTCGTGCTCGAAGCGGGCGATGTCGCCGCCATGGCGCCAGGGACCAACACGGGTGCATCTTCACCGGTGATGATGGTCGGCCAGATGGATCAGGTGATGCGCAGCAAGGTGGAAAACGACGCGGCGGCGATGCTGCGCAGCATGATGGAGCGGCGCGGGCGCAATAGCGACGTGGGCGAACAAACCATCCGGCAGGCGAAGTCCTTCACCGAGAAAGAGGCGCTGGATCAAAAGCTGATTGAATTGATCGCCAATAGCGAGCAGCAGCTTCTGGAGCAGTTGGACGGCCGCGAAATCACGCGCTGGGATGGGCGCAAGCTGACGTTGCATCTGGCGGGCGCAAGCGTGACGGGAGCGCCGAGAACCTTGCGTGAGAAGGTGATCGTCGCCATTGCCGATCCGAATATCGGGTTCATCCTGTTGGTTCTTGGAGTTCTTGGAATCTATGTGGAATTTACCTCACCGGGATTGATTTTCCCGGGAATTGCCGGCGCAATTCTGGCTCTACTGGGACTCTCGTCGCTCTCCATACTTCCGATTAATTGGGCCGGCGTCGGATTATTGGTCTTGTCGCTCGCGCTCTTCGTGCTGGAGGCGAAATTCGCTTCGCACGGCATGCTGGGCATCGGTGGAACCGTCTCGATGGTGCTGGGCGCGCTGCTGCTGGTAAATGGACCGCCGGACATGCGCATTCATCTTTCCACCGCGCTCGCGGTGGCGCTGCCGTTCGCGGCCATCACGATGTTCCTGGTTTCGATGGTCATCAAGGCGCGGCAAAACAAGGTGCTCACCGGCGCGGAAGGGATGATCGGGCAACTCGGCGTAGCTCAAACCGCGCTTCAACCGGAGGGGCAAGTGCTGGTGCGCGGAGAATATTGGGACGCTATCGCGCCGTCCAATATCCCTGCAGGCGCCGAGGTTCGTGTCAAAGGTGTTAGTGGCCTGAAGCTTGAGGTCGAAACGACCGTGGCAGCACGGTGAGTGGAAGGTTCACGCGATACAGTTGATTCGGGCCGGCCAATTCGAACGTGCCTCCGATGCTGGGCGGACCGTCCTGTCCGCCGAGAAATGTTACCGAAGGTGCGGTGACCTGCCCGCTCAGCATCTGGCCCTCCCGCGACCAATGCCACTCGCCGGTGGCGAGCGTGGTCGGCGATCCGACCGCGAAATGCAGATCGAGGGTCAGAATGGATGAACTGTCGCTCACTAAAACTCGTGCGTTCAGATGATCGCCATCGCGCACGCCGGACACGGGCCGGATCTTGAAGCGGGAAAGATCCTCATGGCCGGATAGATCCTGAAGCGGCGGCTTCTCGTGATGCCCGCAGCCAGCCAGCAGAAGGCAGAGAATGGCAACGCGGGTGTTACTTGCCGGCATTACTTGCCTCCGATGTGAGAGTTGTCCCTTTCGTTTTCGGCGCAGAAGTACTCCGTGACGTCGCTGTCCGGTTGAAGAAGTTCGGTGAACTTCACGGAGAATGCTTTGGTATAAACCTTGGGATCGTCGATGGTCACCTCAACGTCCAAGTGGCCGAAATCGCGCCTCTCGCTGTGCGGATGGCCCATACCATCCAGCCAGCTCCTATCGTTGAATCCGACGGTGTCCACGATCAACGTGTCGCGCTCCCACCTGCCGGCCGAATATCCCAGCCACAACG
This sequence comes from Bryobacteraceae bacterium, assembly GCA_050010415.1. Classification (GTDB taxonomy): domain Bacteria; phylum Acidobacteriota; class Terriglobia; order Bryobacterales; family Bryobacteraceae; genus Palsa-89. The sequence goes on from JBEKLB010000570.1 coordinate 6,492, forward strand.
GCTCAGGATCGGCGGGAGCTTTGCGGCCGTCCGTATAGATCTGGCGAAAGGTATTCTCGTACTCATTGCGAATT
>JBEKLB010000571.1:0-3678 GCA_050010415.1 Bryobacteraceae bacterium
GGATCAGGTCGATGGATCGCACGTGGCGCTCGTATAGAGGAACATAGAGCTGCTGGATTTCGGGCTGTTGCACGATCTCGCTCAACTTGCATTGCCGCATCCAGCCGATGATTTTGTGAATAATCTCGGAACCCTGCGCGCCTTCGATCACCAAGGTCAGTTTCATGGCAGGCGCCTTCAGCTCCACGGCCTCCTGGGCGTTGGCATAGCGTGCGCCGTCGATAATGTCGGCCCACTGCACCAGCTCGGAAAGATCGGGCGCGTCGTATCCGAAGCGCTGGCGCGCAACATCGGCGATAAACATAGTGCAGGAGCTATAGGAGGGATCGTAAAGCTTGTGGCCGCTATGATCGTGCCGAAAGTGCTCGGCGTCCTCCGGGCTCAGGAACGCGCTCTGATGATGGTCGAACCACCAGGTGAGCCGCGGGTTGGGCGAATACTTGAAATCGACGATGGCATTCACATCGCCATCGAAAAGCCCATCCTCAAAGAGCTGGGACGCTTTGTGAGCCAAGCCGGTGAATTCAAAATCGGCGCCTGGAGCGTATTTATCGCCGTAAAAACGGCTAAAGTAAGCCGCCGAGGCAGCACCGTCGAAACAGTGGTCGTGATAGAGAACTCTCACCCGCATGAATTCATGTCCCTGAAGCGTGGAAAACTATCCAGCTTGCCTTACTTGAGGGGGTAAATGCAAGTGCGAGGCTAAATCGTGTGCCGGCTCCCCGCTATTCCACGTTGTAATCGTTGCGCAAAGCTTCCAGATTTTTCAGCGCCAGCGAGTGGAAAGGCGAGTCCATCTCCGCGCACTCTTTGCTGAATTTCACCGCGTCGGTGGCGCGGCCCTTGTCGGCCAGTTCTCCGGCCAGCGCGTAGTTGGCGAAACCGAGATAGAAGTACGCCGCGGCGAGCAAGCGATGCTCTGCCTGGATGTAGTTGAGCGCCACCCGCAGATAGCGGTCCGACAAACCATAACGCCCCTGCTTGGCATAAACCACCCCTGTCAGCCAGTTGGCCCAGCCCATGAATTTAGCTCTCTTCTTTTCCCACTCGGCCGGCGTGATGTCAGCGGGCTGCGGCCTTCCGTCCACCAGCTCCAGGATATGCAGCGCGTATTTGAGCACCTGCGGCAGATTCCGTTCCAGGCTCATGTCGTGATCGGCGATGGTCATCAGAAAATCGATGTTGTCCGGATCCTTGACCAGGCCTTCTTCCGCCAATTGGATGGCTTTCTGGGGATTGAGCGTGGCCAATTCGATCACCGTGGCCTTTTTGGTGAGCACCAGGAACTTGCTATCGGGATTGCGCTCGGACAAGGCTAGTGTTAGTTCGGCGCGCTTAGGGTCGTCAGTCTGCACGGCCGCTAAACTCGCGATCGTATATTCGGAATAATCCAGAATCTCTCGTGCGAAGGTGGTCTGCTTGGTCCAGTCTGGCAGGTCGTCCGGATCGGCCGGCTTAGGAGCCGCCAATGTGCGTGAAGCCAGGTCCCACGCCAATTCGGCATACTTCACCCTGAGGTCGAAGTTGTTCATTGCCTCGGCCGCTTTCAAGGCGTCGTGCGCGGAGTCCAGATCGTTGGGGTCCCTGGTCAGCAGCCCGTCCGCGGTCGCAATCACCTTGTCCCATTCATTGGCTTCCATGTAAATGGGAAGAAGCTGTTCGTAGACCCAGACCACGGAGGCCGCTTCCGGATAATCGACCACATACTTTTCGAGCAGAGCCAGCTTGCGTGGCTGCGTCGGTTCCTGCTGAATCCTCTGCAGCAGCAGGCCGTCCTCGGTTTCAGGATCGGCATCCAGCTTGTGCCGGTCCGCTGCCGGCGCGTTTACGGCCAGAGACACCACCAGCAACAGAGCGAGCGCGTGAAGGACCTTAAAGGATCTCACAACACGTGAATTCGGACCCTTTCATAGGGAACTTTAGCGCTCGACCTTAGTACCTTGGGCCCAGGTGTTCGCGTAGCCGCAGGCTGTACGGGCGCTTCAGGATGTGAGATTTAGCTGGCTGGTGAGGGATTGGACCAGTTGATCGAGGGCTTCCTTAGAGGGAAGGCTGCCTTGGGCTAGGGCTGCGTTGCCGCCGCCGCGCCCACCCGCATCGGCGAGCGCGCGTTTCAGCACATCCCCGGCCTGGGTGCCACTGTCTTTGGAAGCAGCCAGCAGAACTGAGGGCGGGTTTTCGGCGACAGCCAGGAAAATGGCAGGTCCCGAAGAAGTGAAGCTTTGAGCCTCGGTGCGCGATTCTTCAGAAAGCGCGTCAACGCGGCGCAACATGCGCCGAATGCCGTCCGAGCCGGGCGGCGTCCCGGCATACAATGCCCGGCCGTTCGATGCTGCGAGTTCGGTAGCCAGACGCCGGCGTGTCTTGTCGGTTTCCTGGAGCTTCTCGCGCTGCGCCTCCACCATAGCCGGCGCCTCATCCAAAGAAGCCGAGAAAACACGCGCGATTTCCGAGAGCGCTTCAAAATCGGCACGAGCGCGCGCAACCGCGCGTCCACCGCACAGAAATTCGATGCGCAGATTACCGCGGATGCGATCCAGCTTGCGCAGCAGGATAGCCCCAATTTCGCCCGTCGCGCGAACATGAGTGCCGCCGCAAGCACTACGGTCCAGGCCTTGGATCGAAATGATGCGAACCTCGCCCTCGCGCTCCGTTGGCTTACGCAGCCCGAGATCCTCGGAGGAATGTTGGAAGCTGATGGCGACGGGCCGATTCTCGAAGACAATTTGATTGGCGCGGCGCTCGGCTTCGCGAAGCTGAGCGGGCTCGAGCGTGCGTCCGTCAGCTTGGGCAACATCGATCGTGCATGACTCCGCGCCTAAGTGAAAACTGACGGTTGGGGCGTCGAACATTTCGAGCAGCACCGCCGAGAGCAGATGCTGGCCGGTGTGTTGCTGCATGTGATCGAAGCGGCGCGCCAGATCGATGGTTCCTTCTACTTCGGTTTGTGTGAGCGGCCCGCGCAGCACGTGCGCCACGCGGTCGCCCTCGTCGATGACTTCCAGGACCTCCAGCCCAGCCAGGCGTCCGGTATCGAACGGCTGGCCGCCGGAAGTGGGATAAAACGCCGTCCGGTCGAGATAGACGCGCTGCCGGTCCGGACTGGCGGCATCCGGACTCACGTGGACCACGCGAGCCCGGAAATCGGTGAGATAGCTGTCCAGGTAGTAGAGACGTTCCGTCATTATTGAACGGCAAGCAGGACCGAGTCGCTTGCAATATTGTTTTCCAGGATCAGCGACATCGTACTGCTGCCGCTTGCGACGCCGGATGGAATGGTGACGTTGATCTGGTAGAGTCCCACAAAATTCGGGGTCAAGCCGACGAATAGAGGAGTTGCGCAAGGCGCCTGGTGGAAGAGAGACTCGACACCGAAGCACACCTGGGTGACCCCAGGCACGGTGGCCAGCGTGGTGGAGGGCGACGCCGTTCCCGAGGGAACAGGAGGTGAAGTGGGCCCCAGGCCGATGGTGTAGATCACAATGGTGTCTCCGATGTTCACGGGATGAGAGGGGATGCCGGTTAAAACGGCCTGTGGGGTAGTCATAATGCCGTACCCTCCGTCATACACGATGAAGCGCGGAGATAGTGCGGCGATGTCCAGATAAATCAAGTTTCCCGGCGTGCCGTTCCGCACCACCTGCACCGTCCCGCCTCCGGTGGCTGCATTAATGGGAA
>JBEKLB010000572.1:0-3671 GCA_050010415.1 Bryobacteraceae bacterium
GCGAAGCTCCGAGAGACCGCTTGCTCTGGGCGCGGCTCGGTCGAGCGTATCACGGTGTTTCTCAGGCCCGGTACTTAGTACGAACTCAAAAAACGTACTTAGTAGGAAAGCGGAGGCAACTTTCTCAGGTAATATGGGTCATTCAAGCCCGCAGGTATCCCGGCTTGGAAAGCGGTTCCCGTTGTCAAAATTAATCGATCATCCCGTGGCTGCTGCTGCTCTCGCGCCATCCCTTCCTGCTTCCGAAAAAGCCGGTGCCCGAGAAGTTGAGCTTCCTGGCGTCGAGCGCCGCAGCGAAGCACGCTATCCCGCGCAGGATCCCGCCGAGATCGAAATCCTGCCTGGCCCCACCGATCCGATCTATGGAACCATCCTGGACGTCTCGCGGTCCGGACTGCGAGTTGCCCTCTCCAAACGCATCAATCGTGGCGAGCAGATCAAAGTGAAGTTGCACCACAACGTCATTTTTGGCGAGGTCCGCTATTGCCGCTCGGTTTTCGGCGGCTTCCAGGCCGGTATTCGGATCAAGGACCTGGTGCGTCCTCCAGGGCGACTCCATGAGCACATCACCGAGGACCCTCTCTCGCTCTATGCCGTCGGCAAAGGTCTTTCAGTGGCCGAGGTGATCGAGGTGCGTGAGCATCTGATGCGCTGCGACGCATGCCGCGTTCGCCTGGCTGAAAAGGAGGCGCTTCTCAACCCTACGCGCAAGCGCCGCCCGATCGCCTAAAGTAAAACACTTAGTTGCCGATCACAGAGCATGGGCGATCCGTCCATTCGAGCCAGCTCCCTGCCCATGCGCCTCGCGGGACGGCCGCTGCTGGCTTGCCTGACCGTTTTCTTGTTTACCATCGGCGTCCGCGCGGCGCTGCTTCCCGTCCTGCACGTTCCCCTGCCTGCGATTCACGACGAATTCAGTTACCTTCTGGCAGCCGATACCTACGCTTCAGGCCGCCTGACCAACCCGCCGCATCCCTTTTGGGAACACTTCGAATCGTTCCACATCATTCAGCAGCCTACTTATGCGTCGAAATACCCGCCCTTGCAGGGCCTGGTGCTGGCGTTCGGCGAGCGATTCTTTGAACAACCATGGATCGGCGTCTGGCTCAGCGCGGGGCTGATGTGCGCCGCGGTCTGTTGGATGCTCCAGGGCTGGACCACGCCCGGTTTGGCGTTCATCGGGGCGCTTCTGGTCGCGCTGCGCGTCGGCATATTGACCTATTGGATGAATTCCTACTGGGGTGGTGCCGTCCCGGCGATTGGAGGGGCGCTCATGCTGGGCGCGCTGCCGCGTATCGCTTTTCAACGGCGCTATGCGCATGGCGCTTCGTGGGCCGCTGGCCTCGCCATCCTGCTCAATTCACGCCCTTACGACGGCGCGGTGCTCGCGGTATTGACGGCCGCGGTCATGCTATGGAAGATTGCATCTCCCCCAATGCTCTCGACTGTGGCGCTCGCGACGCGCGTCGCCATACCCGCGGCCGCCGTGCTGGTTCCGGTTGCCGTGTTCATGCTCTATTACAATGCGCGGGTCACGGGCCATCCCTGGGAGCTGCCCTACCAGCTTCACGAGCGGCAATACGCTGTAGCCAACAATTTTGTCTGGTCCGGCAACAATCCCGTGCCGGTCTACCGGCACGCCGTCATGCGAACCTTCTGGAGCGAAATCAACGTTGCTCAGGCTAAGGACATTCGAGCGAACCTGCCGTCGGCCTATCTGATCAAGCTCGCCAGCATGTATGGTTTTTTCTTCTGCTTTTATCCGCTGTTCATTCCAGCGCTCATCTGGCCCTATCCGCTCCAAACGTCCGAGGAGCGTGTCGGTGTTCTATTGCTTGCCGGCAACCTGGCGGCGCTGATTCCCGTGGTCGGATTTCAATACCACTACGCCGCCGCGATCATGCCGCTGTTTTATCTGCGCGTCCTGCAGTCTGCCGATCGCCTGCGAAGCTGGCGTCCCAGTGCGAAGCCCATTGGGCTGGTGCTTGCAGTTTTGCTCCTGGCGCTCATCCCGATTCAATTCGGCCGCGACGTCTGGAAGCTTTTCGCCGACGGCGAGTACGCGCCGCCCATGGCTCAGCCCTATCACAATGTGGTGCGCCAATTGGAAGCGCTCCCTGGCAGTCACCTGGTGCTGGTGCATTACCATCCCGACCACGACGTCTTTCAGGAATGGGTCAACAATCGCGCCGATATCGACTCTGCGCGTATCGTCTGGGCGCGCGAGATCAGCCCGGCGGAGGACGCGCGGCTCATCCAATACTTTCATGGCCGTAGCATCTGGCTGCTGGATCCGGACCAGTCGCCTCCTCGTCTCACTCCCTACGCCGCGGCTGCGGCACTACAGAATGTGGCGCAAAGATCCGAATAGCCGGAGGAAAGGTTTAAGCGTTTGACTACTGGAATTCTGGGCGGCGGGCTGGCAGGTCTCACCATCGCCGCGCATCTGGATCACGAGTGCGAAGTGCTCGAAAAGGAAAGCCGCGGCGGAGGTCACTGCCAGACGGTCCAGGAGCAAGGTTTCACCTACGATGCCGGGGGCCCGCACATCATCTTCTCGCGCAATCAGGAGATGGTGGATTATATGGTGTCGCTGCTGGGCGATAACGTCCACCGTGCGCGCCGCAACAACAAGATTTATTACAAAGGACGTTACGTTAAGTACCCCTTCGAAAACGGCCTCTTCGATCTGGAGCCGCAGGATCGCTTCGAGTGCCTTTATCACTACATCAAGAACGACTATCCCGCGCCCCGCACCAATTTCAAGGAATGGATCTACCACCACTTCGGCAAAGGCCTGGCGGAAAAATATCTCATCCCCTATAACGAGAAGATCTGGAATGTTCCGGCCGAAGAGCTGGGTCTCGAATGGGTGGAAGGCCGCGTCCCCAAACCGCCCATCGAAGACGTGATCAAGGCTGCCGTCGGTGTCGAAACCGAAGGCTATACTCACCAGCTCTACTTCCACTATCCCGCTCACGGGGGCATTGAATCGCTCCCGCGCGCGATGGCCCAGCGCGTCCGAAACATCGTTTCGGATTTCACCGTGGAGCGCATTTGGAAACAAGACAATCACTGGTTCGTCAGCGACGGGCGTGTGGCCCGCCGTTACGACGCCCTGGTCTCAACCATCCCGATTCAAGAGCTCGCAGTGGCGCTGGATGGCACGCCGGCGGAGGTTCTGGACGCGGTAAATGCGCTTCGCTACAACTCGCTGGTCACGGTGACGGTTGGTCTAGATGCCGCGCGCATTCCAGACTACACCGCCATCTACGTTCCCGACCCCGAGATCCGCTTCCATCGCCTGTCGTTCCCGGCCGTTTTCAGTCCGCACAACGCGCGGCCAGGCCAATCGATCATTCAGGCGGAAATCACCACCAACCCCGGAGACGGTACGCACGAGATGTCGGATGAAGCGCTGCTCTCCGATGTGATCTCTGATATCGAGAACATGGATCTGATCCGCCCATCCGAAGTCTGCTACTCGCGCGTGCTCCGAACCAAGTACGGCTACGTGGTTCAGAACGACGATTGCCGCCGGTATTTAAAACAAGCCAAGGCCTACTTCGAACAGATCGGCATCCCGCTGTGCGGCCGCGTAGCCGAATTCGAATACATCAACATGGATGTCTGCATCGAGCGCGCCCAAAAGGTCGCCGATCTTCTCAACC
>JBEKLB010000573.1:0-4788 GCA_050010415.1 Bryobacteraceae bacterium
ACGGTGGGTGAGTATAGGATGCTCAATAGAAGTCCGGACCGGAATAGAAACATCCGCGCGCCTGGAAGCGGAGGCTCAAGTCTTCGCTCAAGGCGCCAGGCCGCATAAGTGAACAACATCGGTAAGAGCAAAAGGGCAACCTCAATGACTATCTGGCTTCGCTGGTTCAAACGATGCCCCACTTGCGCCGCAGCCACCATTCGGAAAAGCGGAGCAGCAACAGCACCAGAAACACCAGTGGCAGATCCCACAGATCCTTGGTTTCGCGCACGGTGACGCCGGCTTCGGAAAAAGGAATGCTGCCGGCGAGTTTCCCCAGGTCGGCGGGCTTCCAATATTGTCCGCCGGTTTGGGTGGCCAGACGTTCCAGCAGATCGCGATTTTGTTCGGTGTGGAAATTCTCCGCGACTCCGTCCATGCGCTGAAAAGTCAATACATCGCGACCCAGTTCCTTGTCCGCGCGCTGGGCCGTCACTTCGGTCAGGTAAGCGCCGGGTTTGGGAGCGGACCAGGCGGCTTGGAACTGGCCGGGACTATCGGGAACGGGCGACATCTCGACCAATGCGCTGACGCCGCTCGGTCCCAGAATGTGAGCTTCCACCTTGGCATCGCGAGCAGGGTTGTATTGCTGATCGCGAACATCGGCGGTGATATTGATTGCACCGTTGTCGAGCAGCATCTGAGAAGGAACGGACGCTGCGACGTGCCCGGGAGTATCGGAAACCAGCCAGCGCAGCAGCTGCTGCCAGAACAAATCGTGAGCGGTATCGCCGAGCGGCGAACTCATCTGCCAGCGCCAACTGCCTCCGGTGGCCATGATCGCGGTGCGGCCACGGCCGAAATTTTCGGTGATCAGTAATGGCAGCGTTTTCCCCTCGGGAGTAACCATGTTGGCGAGAACCTCCGCGCCCGGTTTGGCAACGCCCGGATCTTCATAATCCATCAGGTAGGGCAGCTTCTTCCACTTTTCGACGTTCGCGGCGGGGTCGTCGACCAGGCGCGTGATAATGCTGTCTGCGCCGGCACGAGCCAGCGCGGCCGTGGTATGCGTGACCCCGTTCTTCGGATCCACTTCGCGATGAAAGGCGCCGGCCTGGGTGGGAAGCGTGGTGGGGAACAGATCGGTGAGGTTGGTTGCGTTCCAGCCACCGTCGGCGAGGGAGTACTGACCGCCCAGCAGCAGCAAGCCGCCACCGCGGCGATCCACGAACTGGTGAATTAATTCCTGCTGGCCGGGAGTGAAATAAGCCACCGACCCGATAATCAATCCCTGATAGGCGAAAAGATCCTCGCCGCGAGAAGGATAGCCAGTGGCCAGCTCCTTGGGATCGGAGATGCCCTGACGATAGATTTTGTTTTCGCTGGTGCGAACCATGGAGACGATCTGCACCATGCGATCGTCTTCCTCCGCCTGACGGATAAACTTGTACTCCCAGCGCGGCTCACCCTCGATATAAAGGATGCGGCGAGGTTCGGCGCCGACGTTTACCACGCGCGTCAAGATATTGTTCGCCGTGTTCTCTTCGCCGGCCAGTGGAGCCGCGGCGATCTGCAGTGTTTTGGCGCCCGCGCCGCCGATATCGAACATCAAGGTCTCGGTCTGAAGATTGCCGTCCGGTCCGAAGGTGATGGCGCGGGAAGCAAGCAGCTTGGCCTGCGGGGTGCTGACATCGCGCACTGTGAGGTTGATCTTGGAACCTGCGTATCCGCGTTGATGCAAGGTGATTCGGGCGGCCAGGCGGGAGTCGGCCAGCGCGCGGGGAGCAATCACCGCATCGTCCAGTTCCACATCATGGGTGGCGTGCTCGCGTCCGAAGCCCACGGTGTGAACGGGAATGTGACGCGCACGCAGCGCACTGATGGCGTCCGCACTGATGCCTCCGGAGTTGTCATCGCCGTCGCTGAGCAGCACCACGGCGCCGATCGGCAGGTCTGACGTTTCCTCGCTCAACTGCTTGAGGCTATCGCCAATGCGAGTGGAGGGCGCGCTGGGCGCCAGGTCTTTGAGGCTGTCGATGCGGGCGGGCACTGCGTCCACGCGGTAGAGACGCGTTTGAAAAGAACGGTTGAGGCCGGTCAGAACGCCGCTCTGGAGCGCTTGAACGGCTTTGGCCTGGCGCGTGGAACCATCCTCCGATATGGCCATGCTGCGTGAATCGTCCACCAGAACGGCGATGATGTTTTGTTGCGGCTTCAACTCGGCGACGGTGATGGCCGGTTGCCAGAGTAGCAGCAGCAAGATTGCGGCCGCCAGCGTCTGCAAGCTCCAGATCACCCACGCCCGCCAACCGCGCATCACAGGCGCCGCTTCCCTGAGGCGCGAACGGATCAGCCAGGCGAGAACCAGGGCGGCGGCCACAATGAGCAGCGCCAGCATCCACTTTGGCCCCGCCCCCAAAAAGGCGAATTGGCCGCGTGCATACACCGAACGCGGATATTTAAAAAAGAACTCGAACATGATTCGGTGGGCTGTTCAACCGCTTCCTTACGGTCAGGGCTCGGTTTAATGGGTCATGGAGTAGGTAATGTAGTTGAGGACGATGCGAAACGCCAGTCCGGAAAACTTCTCAGGATACTCCGGGCTATCGGCCCACTCCCACGCGTCACCGAGATGCATGTTGGCGCAGATGGCCACCATGATACGTCCATGGTCGTTCCGGATGGCGCGCCACTTGGGCACGTAACCGTCTTTCTCGTAGGTTCGGCCGGTGTTGACGTAGACCTCGCTCGGGATCTGAAATTTCTCGTTGATGTCGTACAGGACGTGGTAGATCTCGTCTTGATCCTTGAGATCCTCCACGGGCCGGTCCGGCAACACCTGGCGCATGCCGGCCATGAAATGCTGCCAGTCGTCAGTGCCATGGAAGTCGTCCACCATGAGGAAGCCGCCTTTATAAAGATAATCGTGCAGGCGCTTGGCTTCCTGGTCGGTGAAGGTCCAGGTGTTGACGTCGACAGCGTAGATCCAAGGATAGTCGAAGAGATGGTCGCTTTCGAGATCGGCGACGTTGAGCGGCGACGGAGAGTTGATGCGGGTCAAACGGCGCAGGGCAATCAGGCAATCGTTGTCGGCCTTGGGATAATCCCGGGACCAACCGCCGTAGAAGCGGCGATAGCCGTAGCTGGCGCCGTTGGCGTAGCCCGAATTGTACTGGAGCCGGCTCCAATAAAACTCCGAAGGCACGCTCGGACCGTCCGAATAGTCGTATCGCGAGCGGCCGAACTGGAGCCCTCCGCCTTGCATCGCAAAGAGCGAGAACAAGAGAGGGACGCCGAAGATGGGCCGCACCAGATTCATAGCTAACTACCGATGCCTCTTGAAGGGTATCAGAATTGAAGGGTATCAGAAGATGAAGGTGCGTAGCAGAAGCGCGGCAGTTGCGTTCGGGCTCAGGCCGGCTCTCAACACCGGCCTGAACGAGATTCAGCGGGTGATTCGATCTTAGCTCCCCGCAGCGGCTGACTTGTTCTGTCCAAGAAGCCCCGCAACGTCACCACCCATCGAATCGAAGTCGGCGATTAACTGGCTCCAGTCGAAACCGCTGGGGGCTTTTTGGCTCGCTTTAGCGATCGCGTCCATGCTCACCACCGTGTACAGTTCGCCGCCGGCCGCCTGGTTGGGGTACTTGGCGACGGCTGCGTTGGTCATCAGCCCGGTCATCCCCCAGGTGTCGATGGTTATGCCAGCCGCCGTATATCCGACCCCAACCACGCAATGACCATTGTTCGGATCGGGCGCGCCGGCGACGTCCCAGGTGAAGCCCGAGGCCGACGGAGGGTTCGGGGTGATCCAGGCATCCGGTAGTTCGAGACCGAAATACAGATTCTCGAACAACCACAAGGCGGTTCGGCATTCCTCCACATTGGTGGAATCCACCGTCATCCAACCGGCGATCTTATGGGCGCCGGTGTTGCTGGCAGACCCAGGAGGCAGCGCGCCATTGTTCTCCCAGTAATTCAGCGCCGTCTGTTCATCGCATCCCTGATCGGTGGAGGGTTCACCGGGGACATATCCTCCTATTGCGCTATACAGGCCGATGATCTCTTTGTTGTTATAGATGACCGGTTTTGTCCCGGAGTTTCCCGTCAATACGCCGACCACGTGCGCCATTCCCGCGATGACGCAATCGCCGAGTTTATCGTTGTCGTACATCTCGGATAGCGCAGCCTTGGCGTGCTTGGTGTAGTCACACGTGGCAGGCGGCGGTGGCAGGCTACGGGTCAAATAGTTCTTGAGAGCGAAGCGCGGACAGCGGGCTACCGGCCGCTTGCGGCCCATTTTGAACGTATGCCCCGACGGATGCTGAATAGTTTTGATAGGCACGATTTTAGTCTCCTTTACGGCGCTTAAATTGTTCGGAATGTCATTCCGGCCGGAACGATACGGCTCCCGGTTGCGATTAGTATAACGCCGGGAGCGGAAAAAAACAGGTACCAAAATCGGCACTAAGCGACGATATTTGGTTCGATTTACGTGAAACGGAGCGGCGCCAATTCACACTTTATGCTTAATGCAGAGCGATCGAGCAAGGATTCCACTCCGGCGGCATTTTCTGGATAAACTTGAAGCCAGATGGTTTCGATAAAGTCTTCGATCGCACTGGGCTTGTTTTTTGGTTCTTGTGCCAGTTGTTGTCTTGGACAGGCCGAGAAGCTTCGGGGTGCGGGGATTGCCAGCCCCTCGGCTATTGCGACCAGGGCCGAGGTAGGCTACTGCTTCGCGCAGGTGCGCGGCCTGGAGCCTGAACGGCTGCCGCCAGCGTACCTGGTGCTTCGGCTGACGGTGGC
>JBEKLB010000574.1:0-3665 GCA_050010415.1 Bryobacteraceae bacterium
TGTGTCGTCGCTCGCTGTGTCCGAGGATCACATACTTGCAACCGACGTCAACGAGCATCCGAGGGCTGACTTCACCGGTAAACGCGCCTTCTTTCTCTGGATAAAGGTTCTGCGCACCCAGCGCGACGCGGCTGCCTTTGACGATCTCCCCGACGTAAGCCAGATAGGGGAAAGGCGGACAGATGACGACCGTTGTGCGGTCCTCAACGCCCACGCCGTCCACGACCGCCCTGGCCAACTGTGCTGCCTCCGCGGCGGTGGTATGCATCTTCCAGTTACCGACGACGAATTTCTTTCGCATTTCTGGTTTCCATTTCGTGTTCATGTCTTTTCCATCACCGCGCTGTACTCGCCGCGGCGTGCAGCGCGGCTGCAGTTGGCCCGATGTAGCAGAGACGTTTGTGCAGCTTTCACTGTGGCATCATGGCCGGACCAGATATCAAGCGCCGGGTGCTGGATCGCGCGGGCAAATGAGAAGGTAAGTGCCCAGGGCATCTTCGACGCGAAGCGAACATTCATCGCATTCAGTCGTGCGCACGCCAGTTCGCCTGGCTGGCCACCGGAGAGGAACGCAACACCCGCAACAGCGGCCGGAACCGCTCTGAGAAGGCACCGTACAGTGGCATCAGCTACTTCCTCCACGCCGTCCTGATGCGGGCATTCCTTGCCTGGCAGCACCATATTCGGCTTGAGAATCATTCCTTCGAGCAGAACGCGCTGGATGTGAAGCTGGTTGAAGACCGCGTGAAGGACTCGCCCGGTGGTTTCTAAACATCGTTGAAGATCATGCGCTCCATCCATAATGACTTCCGGCTCGACAATGGGAACCAGACCCGCCTGCTGGCAGATCGCGGCATAACGAGCAAGCACGTGCGCATTGGCATCAATACATCCCTCGGTAGGAATGCCCGTGTCGATCGCGATCACCGCCCGCCATTTGGCGAATCGTGCGCCCATTCGCGCATATTCCTGAACACGCGCGGGCAATCCATCCAGCCCCTCGGTGACCTTTTCGCCCGGAAAACCGGCCATGTCCTTTGCGCCGGTGTCCACTTTAATGCCCGGAATGATTCCCGCTTCGACGAGCACGCCGACGAAGGACGTTCCTTTAGCTGTCTTCTGTCGGATCGTCTCATCGTAAAGGATGGCGCCGTTGATTGACTCGCCGAGACCGGGGGTGGTTACGATCAACTCCCGATAGGCTCGGCGCGCCGCCTCGGTTTGCGGAATGCCCAGCGGCGCAAATCGCTTGTTGCACGTTGGATTGCTCTCGTCCATCGCCAGAAGACCTTTGCCATCGGCGACCATCGCCCTGGCGGTGTCGATCAAGTTTTGTGCATCCATCTCATTTCTCCGTTGCAATCAAGGCTCCCAAACCGGAAATGACGCCCCTTCGCTCACTTCTCCACCTCGGCAAAGGTTTCATCCGAATAAAGCTCGTAGCGCTTGCCGCTGACCTCGGCTATCAATGGGAAATTACTTTCCTGCTGCTTCTCCAAAGATTCCCATCGCCTGTCTTCCCAATCCAGCCTGAACGGAATGTTCCGGCCTTCGACTTCAATCTCGATAGTCATGTTCCATCTCCTTCATTTAGTTGCAGGTTAATTTGTCTTTCATGCGCGCTTCGGATTGTTCACTGTCAGTTTGGCTTGTCGCACCCGTCATTCTCACCAACGGATTCTCTATCTGTGTTTCCGATTACTTGCTGTCTCCCATGAATGTGGATAGGCCCAACATACGCGCTCTGACGCGGTCGAGTAGGCGATCCGGAAGCAATCGCGGCAGGATTGTGAGTAGTTTGGCGCCTTTTCCTACGGTGTAGCGAATTCGCGGTCGCCGGGCAGTCAGCGCGTGGCGCACGGCCCGCGCCACAACGTCGGGTGCGCTACCGTTCTTTTCCGTCGCGTAGGCACGTTTCGTAAAGGCTCTTAGCATGTCCCCATAGCAACGCGCCCCCTCGGGCGGCAGGCGCCGGATGACTCCTTCCACATCGCCGAGCGTTTTCTCGACCGCCGGGGTCTTGATCGAGGCCGGCTCAATTACACAGACGCGTATGCCGAAAGGACGAAGCTCCATCCGCAGCGCATCGCTCAGTAAGCCCAACGCGCCCTTGGATGCAGTGAGAACGCCACCAAACGGGAGGGCAATGTGCGCGCCAACCGAACTCATGTTGACGATTCGACCGCGCGCCTTGCGGATCAATGGCAGAAATGCTTGAGTGACCGCGAGCTGACCAAACACGTTCACTTGGAAGATTGTGCAAAGATCCGCGGCCATGACATATTCGAGCGGCCCAGTAATTCCGATCCCGGCGACGTTGACCAGGCTGTCTAGGCCTCGCTCCTGCAGCCTCGCTGTAACTTCTTTCGCCGCCGCCGCGATCGATTCGACGTCAGTAACATCGATGATGAGCGGCATGAGACGATTCCCAGCCTCGATTACGAGTTTCTCGCCGTCTTCCGGCCTCCGGACACCGGCAAACACTTCGAATCCCTCCCGGACTAAAAGCAAAGCACAAGCGCGACCAATGCCGCTTGACGCCCCGGTAATGACTGCTACTTGGCCGGCCTTGTCACTCATGATCGCTTTCTACTTTGCGTCACGATTCCACTTCCAGTTGCGGATTTCCGGCAAGTCCTGGCCGTGTTGATCAATGTAATGCTTGTGCGCGATGAGCTTGTCTTGCATCATTTGTTTGAGATAAGCCCCCTTGGCGCCCAGATTCGGCAGGCGATCGACCACGTCTTGCACGAGATGAAATCGGTCCAGATCGTTCTGAACCCTCATGTCGAAGGCCGTCGTAATCGTGCCTTCCTCCTTGTAGCCTCGAACGTGCAGATTACGGTTGGTCCGGCGGTAGGTCAGCCGATGGATGAGCCAGGGGTATCCGTGGAAGCCGAAGATGATGTGCTTGTCTTTGGTGAACAGCGAATCGTAATCCGTCTCGTCCAGGCCATGCGGGTGCTCGCTGGCGGATTGCAGCTTCATCAGATCGACGACGTTGATTACTCGGATTTTCAGTGTGGGTAGATATTGGCGAAGGATGGAAGTGGCAGCCAGGATTTCCAGCGTCGGCGTGTCGCCGCAGCAGGCCATCACCACGTCGGGTTCGGAATTCTGGTCGTTGCTTGCCCACTGCCAGATGCCGATTCCTTCCGTGCAATGCACCACCGCGGCGTCCATGCTCAGCCATTGCGGAAGGGCATGTTTGCCGGCGACCACCACGTTGACGTAATTGCGGCTGCGCAGACAGTGATCGAAGACTGACAGCAGGCAATTCGCATCCGGCGGGAGATAAACCCGCACGATGCTCGCCTTCTTGTTAATCACGTGGTCGATAAATCCGGGATCCTGATGGGTGAAGCCGTTGTGATCCTGTTGCCAGACGTGTGAAGCAAGCAGATAGTTCAGCGATGAGATCGGACGCCGCCAGGGCAGTTCTTTCGTGACCTTCAGCCACTTGGCGTGCTGGCTGAACATCGAATCGACAATGCGAATGAAGGCTTCGTAGCTGTTGAACAGCCCGTGCCGGCCGGTCAGCAGATATCCTTCCAGCCAACCCTCGCACTGATGCTCGCTGAGCATCGAGTCCAGCACACCTCCTTCGGGCGAGAGGAATTCATCGTTCTTCACTTCCCGCGCGTCCCATTGACGGTTGGTGACTT
>JBEKLB010000575.1:0-3660 GCA_050010415.1 Bryobacteraceae bacterium
CAAAGTTATATTCGATGGGCCGCGTATCGCCGGGCTGCTGCTTTTGATTGCGGAAGTAAGAGGAGAATCCGTTGCCGTAGGGGTCGACAATCGCGGCCCAATCCCCGTTCAATGACGTCGCAGGCCGCATGTCCGCCCCGGTGAGGACTATTGGCGCGGGCAGGGAGTCTGGCTCAGCGCACGAAGCAGGTGCGGAACTGAGTGCCGCGCCGGCAACAAGCACCACGGCAGCAGCTCGAATGGCTGCGACGAACCCTTCAAGCGGGTGAACAAGCAATAGCTTCATCTCAGGGCTCCCTCCGATGCGATGAGGTGGGTGCTCGCGCGGCGTTAGATCGGGCGAAGGTCACGGCTCCCGGCTGACTGGCCATCTTATTGCCTGACGGCCGGACCTGTACACCGCGAATCGCTTCGCGGCCGACGATTTCATGTGTTTTCGCGAATCGTCTCATCCGTCCTTTGCGAGCGCCTTAAAATACATTCATCGACACGGGGAGGATGCATGGCCACAAATGTTGGAATAGCCAGGTGGCAGAAAGCCAGTCTCTGGATCGCGCTCCTTCTATACGCGCAGGGAAGGGTCTTCCAGCTCTATCCGGAGAAGTTTCCGATTCTGCTGATTGTCCTTCTGCAAGTGGTTGCTCCGGCTGTGTTCGCATTAGTCCATGGATCGATCCTTTACCGCTTACGAGGTATGTTCGCATTCTCAGCGCTTTGCCTGGGAATTGCCGGTGTGTGCGAGAGCCTTAGCATTCGCACCGGCTTTCCATTTGGGCATTATGTATTTACAAGCTTCATGGGCCCCAAGGTGCTTCAGGTGCCCGTCCTGCTGTTGCTGGCATACCTCGGGGTCGGTTACTGCTCGTGGATACTGAGCATCTTGATTCTGGGATACCGAAATAAGGCTCTCACCCTACCCCGCGTAATCGCACTCCCACTGCTGGCCAGCTTCATCATGGTTCTGTGGGATCTTTCCATGGAAGCGATCTGGTCCACGCTTGACCATGCCTGGATTTGGCGGAATGGAGGAAGTTTTTTCGGAGTTCCTCTCAGCAACTTCCTAGGCTGGTATTTTACGGCGTTTCTTTTCTATTTGGGTTTCGCTCTCTATTGCAGGGCAAACCCAGCTCGATTCATTCCTTCGTCGCCGAGTTACTGGCGCTCGGCCATCCTTTGCTATGGAGTTTGCGCATCCGGGAATCTTCTTATCTTCCGAGCAGGATTGTTTCCCCATGCGATTACCGACGCTTCGGGGAAGCAGTGGATCACGATGGACATTCTCGTCGCATGTACTCTGGTGACCGTCTTTGCGATGCTGCCGATGACCTATTTGTCCTGGCATCGATTGAAGGCCCAGGAAGCGCAATCATAGGTGCAATCAGGGTCCGTCATCGCCGGAGCGGCCATAGCAGGCTTAAGGAGACCATTGGGACAAAGGAAAAGGGGCAGGCTTTGCGGGCCGCCCCTTTTTGCGATCCATATTTTATTCGAGTCGTCGTTCGGCCTAACTCGACCTATGCGCCCAGATACTCCACATGCACATAGGTGCCGAGGCGGACGTTATACGCGAGATACCAGCCGATGTGGTCTGGATCGTCATAGATAATGATCTCGTCCGAGTCCCACAGCCATCCGTCGCAGAAGCCGATATCGGCCGGCGCCACCATCCAATACCAGTTATTGAACCAGAAGCGGTTGGGGCCGCCGCCGGCAAGATGCCATCTGTGACTTGGTCCAAACCCGCCGGTGAAATGCCCATGTTCCCATGGGTTGTCCAGGTGATAGCGGGCATCGTCTTTGCCCGTGTCGTGACCTACCCAGGTCTTCCCATCCACGTGCGGGGCATTGGGATGGCCCTGCTTATCACTGAAATCGCGCTTGGGTTCTACCTGGTGGGGAGTGCCGGTCACGGGCTTGGGTCCGCTTTTTGGAGGGGCCGACGGATGGAAGTCTTCATGGCCACCTTTGGGATGTTGCGCAAACGCCGGAACGGCGAGAACGAGCAATGTTGCAAAAGCTAGCTGAACGGTCTTCATGGGGTTCCTCCGAGTAACTTGCAGGCGGGCGAACCATACTCTGGGGCCCTTACCTCTCAATGGGTTACCAACAACAATAGATCAGACACATACCTGACTTGCAAGTTGCGCCTGATTAAATTCAACGTGCGACGCGATAAATCGGCACGCTGTGATCAACTTATGCCTTGGATGCATAAGTGACGCGAAGTGGAGGTACAGGGTGGGATTTAACCAGGAAGAGGCAGGATCGGGCCCCCATTTGAGCGGAAGTTATGTACTGTTGCGCTCCGAATCTCAGCCGTTTGTTGTGGGGACATGAAAAGGAGCCATTGTACGCTTCGGCAAGCTCATGGCACGCCTTGTGCTGCGCCCGACGCGAAGAGCGCGGCAATTCTATACGGCATGGCCGGCATTTTGTGAGCCGGGTTTTGGTTTGTAGAGGCTAGACGGCGACTACTGCAGGTGCGCGGCGCCAGGCGTAGAGTGGAAAGTGATTTGCCAGCTCGGCGACTTCACGGCGAATTTTCTCGAGAGCCGCGTCGTCGTTTCTCTGGTCGAGCGCCTGTGTTATCCAGGCGCCGATCTGGCGCATCTCCGGCTCCTTCATGCCGCGCGTGGTCAGGGCCGGTGTGCCGACGCGAATGCCCGATGGCTTGAGCGGGGGATTGGTGTCGTACGGAATGGAATTCTTGTTCACCGTGATACCGGCCTTGCCTAGCGCCAGTTCCGCCTCAGAGCCGAGGATGCCTTTTTCGTAGACGTCGACGAGCATGAGGTGGTTGTCGGTGCCGCCGGAGATGATGCGGAATCCGGCCTCTTGCAGCGAGGCGGCGAGGGCCTTGGCGTTGGCTACGGTCTGCGCGGCATAGGTCTTGAATTCAGGGCGCAGGGCCTCGCCGAAAGCTACGGCCTTGGCCGCAACGATGTGCATCAGCGGACCACCTTGCTGGCCGGGGAAGACGGCCTTGTCGACGGCCACAGCCAGATCCTGTCCGCAGAGGATCAATCCAGCCCGCGGGCCGCGCAGCGTTTTGTGGGTGGTGGTAGTGGTGATATGTGCGTGAGGCACGGGCGACGGATGGACGCCCCCCGCGACGAGGCCGGCAATGTGCGCCATGTCGAAGACGTAGACGGCACCGACCTTGTCGGCGATCTGCCGCATGCGCTCGAAATCCCACAGTCTCGGATAAGCGCTGCCACCGCCGATGAGGGCCTTGGGCTTTTCGCGCACGGCGATCGCTTCAAGCTCGTCGTAGTCTATGAGTTCGGTATCGCGGCGTACCTGGTAAAAAGTGGGCCGGTAAAGCTTGCCGCTGAAGCTGAGCCGATGGCCGTGGGTCAAGTGGCCGCCGTGAGCCAGATCGAGGCCGAGGATGGTGTCGCCCGGCTGGAGAACAGCCGCGTACGCCGATGCATTGGCCTGCGAGCCGGAGTGCGGCTGCACGTTCACGTGTTCGCCGCCGAAGAGCTGCTTGGCGCGGTCGCGGGCCAGGTTCTCCACCACATCGGCGTACTCGCAGCCGCCGTAATAGCGGCGGCCGGGATAGCCTTCGGCATATTTATTGGTGAAGACGGAGCCGGCCGCCTCAAGCACCGCCTCGGAGACAAAGTTTTCGCTGGCGATCATCTCCAGCCCCTCGTG
>JBEKLB010000576.1:0-3657 GCA_050010415.1 Bryobacteraceae bacterium
AGCGCGAGCCCTTGCCTTATCAGGCCTGGGCTGAGACCAAGACCAAAACGTTTACAGCCTCGGACGATCCCACGCTGGGCTGTCTGCTTCCAGGCGTTCCGCGCATCACGTCCATGCCGATGCCGTTTGAGATTGTCCAGACTCCGAAAGAGGTGGTGATCGCCTACGAGTCGTACCATGCTTTTCGCATCATTCCGTTCAACGATAAGCTCCAGCATCCGAACGATCTGGTTCCCACCTGGATGGGCGATTCCGTGGCTCGCTGGGATGGCGACACGCTGGTGGTGGACGCCACCGGTTTCAACGACAAGACCTGGCTTAGTGGGACGGGGACGTTTCACAGCGAGGATTTACATGTGGTGGAGCGCTTCCAGCTGAATAGCGACGACACCATCACCTACAGCGCGACAGTTACCGATCCGAAAGTGCTGACCAAGCCGTGGACCACTGGCGCATTATTGCGGCGTCCGCCGAACACACGCGTGGAAGAATACGAGTGCATCGAGAACAATCAGGACGCAGCGCACATGCAAAAGAAGTAGCGGGCTAGCGCAAATAGCGCTGGTGTTCCTTGAGAATGCAGCGGTCAATTACCACTGCAAGTCCGGCGGCCTTGGCTTTGCGCGCCGCCGCCTGATCGATGACGCCTTCCTGCATCCAGACAGCGGCAGCTCCAATGCGGATGGCCGATTCCACCACCGGCGCCACCATTTCCGAGCGGCGGAAGATGTCGACGATGTCGACGTGCTCGGGAACATCC
Source organism: Bryobacteraceae bacterium (assembly GCA_050010415.1). Taxonomy (GTDB): domain Bacteria; phylum Acidobacteriota; class Terriglobia; order Bryobacterales; family Bryobacteraceae; genus Palsa-89. The sequence goes on from JBEKLB010000576.1 coordinate 761, forward strand.
TCCAGGCGCGCGTAGCTTTTTTCGCCCAGCACCTGCGATTCATTGGGATTTACCGGAATAATCCGGTATCCCTGCAGCTTCATATACTCGGCGACGCCATAGGACGGCCGGGCGCGTTTGCTCGAAAGGCCAACCACGGCGATCACGTGGCTTTTACGCAGCAGATCGGGGATTCCGTGCATGGGCTATCGCTTCTCCATATTTACTATCGCTCTTCCATATTTACTATCGCTCTTCCATACTTAAGAGCTTGCGGAAGCGCGCTACCTCGGCGGGCGTCAAGTGACGGAACTTGCCCGGTTGGAGCGAACCCAGATCGAGAAACCCGATCTTAACGCGTTTGAGCTTTTCCACCAGCCGGCCAAAATGTTTGAACATGAGACGAATCTGATTCTGCCGCCCCTCGATTAATCGTACTTCGTACCAGGGGTTTTGCGCGCGCTGCAGCAGCTTCAGGCCGGCCGGCGCGGTTTTCTTCCCGCTCAGAGGAACGCCTTCGCGGAATTTCTCTTCCTGGTCCGACGAGAGCTGGCCGTTGGTCTTCGCCAGATACGTTTTCGTCACGTGGCTCGCGGCCGAGGTGATGCGCTTGGCCAACTCGCCATCGTTGGTGAGCAGGAGGAGCCCTTCGCTCGCATAATCCAGGCGGCCGACCGGATACACGCGCGCCTTCACCCCGCGCAGGAGATCCATTACCGTCGGCCGGCCCTCGGGATCCATCACGGTCGACATGCAGTCCTTGGGTTTGTTCATGGCAATATACACCAGGCGCTCTGGCGCGCCCACTCGCTTGCCATCAACTTTGATGTGGTCGTTTTCCGGATCGGCCTTGGACCCGAGCTCGGTGATCACCGCGCCATTTACAGTCACGCGGCCTTCGACAATCAATTGCTCGGCATGGCGGCGGCTGGCTACGCCGGCGTGGGCGAGCAGCTTTTGAAGACGTTCTTTTCCCCCTGCTTCGCGCGACATCTATTCAGTCACAGACGGCTCAGGCGCTGAAACGCTCGCCGGTTGCTCCGGACTTTCTAAATCGTCGCCCATGGACAACCGGCCCAGATCCTCAAACTCCTTCAGGGTGGGCAGTTCGCTCAAATCTTTGAGACCGAACTGCACCAGGAATTCTTTGGTGGTTTTGTACAGAATCGGCTTGCCCAATACCGTTTTGCGGCCCGCGGTGGCGATCAGTTTGCGATCGATGAGCGTTTTAATCACGCCCGCGCCTTGCACGCCCCGAACTTCCATCACTTCAGGCGCGGTGATGGGTTGTTTATAAGCGATCAACGCCAGCGTCTCCAGCGCGGCGAGCGATAGTTTGAGTGGCGGTTTAAGGTTCCTGACGAACGAGCGTATGGCCTCATGATGCTCGGGCTTGGTGGACATTTTGTATCCACCGGCCACTTCGCGAATGGTCAGCCCATGCTCGGGCTTATTGAACTCGGCGGTCAGTTCTTCGAGCACTTGTCCGATCCGGGCGGCCGGCTGTTGCAGCGCGGTCGCGATCTGATCGGCTGACAGTGGCTCATCGGTCACATAAATCACGGCCTCGACGACGGCGCGCAGCTGTTCGTCAGGCAGTTCAATAGTTGAGGTTGTGACACCCGGGAGCAAATCGGTCTCGGGGTCTAATTGTACTTCGGTAGGTTCCATTTAAACTTAGCTGTATTCCTAACTGTATTCATCCTCGATAGTGACGAGGGATTGGCCCAGCACTTCGTCGAACTTACGCTGCTTCTTCAGTCCAATGTCGCCGAAAGCGTCCTTCTGGGTCAACATCAGCGCCTGGCGGCGCACCAATTCGAGCATGGCGAGAAACAGGCAGATCATCGCGCGGCGGCTGCCCTGACGATCGAATAGCTGGGCGGCGGGAATCGATTCGCCGGCCCGAAGCTCGCCGAAGACGCGCTCCAGATAGCGGATCATGTCGGGTATGCTAACGTCCTCTTTGCCGACTTCGTAGATGGGCCGGTTCTTGGCGCGCTCCAGGACGGTCTGAAGAGTTTTCACCAGGTCGAAGATCGAAACGGCCAATTCCGGCTCTTCGTTCTCGGCCAGAAACTGCGCCATCTGCGGGTTGGACCAGGAAACGTCTTCCACCATGCGCTTCTGCTGCAGCATTTCCGCGGCGTTCTTGAAGCGCTCGTGCTCGAGCAGGCGATCCACCAGCTCCTGGCGCGGATCTTCCTCGGGCGAGATTTTCTCCAGTTCGGGATCCTTGGGCAGCAGCATGCGCGACTTGATGTGGATCAAAGTGGCGGCCATGTAGACGAACTCGGAGCTCAGCTCGATATCCAGTTCCATGGCGCGCTGTACATACTCAAGATACTGCTGGGTGATGGAGGCAATCGGGATATCGTAGATGTTGATCTGCTGCTTGCGGATCAGGTCGAGGAGCAGGTCGAGCGGACCATCGTACTGCTCCAGGTGAAAATTGAACGGCGACGCCACTGCCTTATAGAATACCAGCCAGACACGCGCCGGGCGCTGGTTCTTCTACAATTGCGTGGATGGGACAAGTTCGCCGCCTCACCGCCGTAATCGAACGGGCAGACGATGGATACGTGGCGCTTTGCCCCGAGTTCGACATCGCCAGTCAGGGTTCGACGATCGAAGAGGGGCGTGCCAACCTGGTCGAGGCCCTGGCGCTGTTCTTCGAGACCGCGGACCGCAACGAAATCGAGCGGCGGGGGCACTCGGGAATCCTTGTGATGCAGGTCGAGGTTCCTGTTGGGTAAGCCTCAGCATCGCTCATGGTCTGATATCGTCCCGACTTTACTCGGCTCTCAGGGAATGGTCGGAGTTCCGGAGTCAAAACAAGTTGACCCCGTTATTTGTTAAAGTACAGCATCACATCCACGGTGTGATTTGCTGCGTTAATCTTGGTTTCCGACCGCGAG
>JBEKLB010000577.1:0-3633 GCA_050010415.1 Bryobacteraceae bacterium
CAGGTTCCCGGCCACTCAGCGTGAAATAGAAAATGGCTCCGCGATTGAGTTCGGCGTCGACCCATACACGACCGCCGTGCTTGTGGACGATGCGCTCCACCGTTGCCAGACCAATGCCGGTGCCTTCAAACTCCTGGGCAGCATGCAAGCGCTGGAATACGCCGAATAACTTATCCGCATATTTCATCTCGAAACCTACTCCGTTATCTTTCACAAAGATCACGTTTTCCCCTTCTTTCTTCGTCTGCCCAATCTCGATTACGGCGGGAGACCGAGGCCGGGAATACTTCAGGGCATTGCTGATCAGGTTTTGAAATACCTGACGGACTAACGTTGGGTCGCATTCCACAAGCGGCAGAGCGCCGATCTTCCATTCCACCTGGCGCCCCTCTGTTTCCGGTGCCAGCAGGGTAATGACGTCGTTAACCAACGCGCTCAATCCAGTGACCTTGACTGCCACCGCCTGCCGCCCCAAGCGCGCCAACTTCAACAGTTCGTCCACCAATTGGCCCATCCTCGTCGCCCCCTGTTCGATAAGGTGCAGGTGTTGCTGCGCCTCGGCAGGCAGCGAGGGACCGAATTTCTCTACCATGATCCTGGTGAACCCGCTGATGTGACGCAAGGGCGCTCGCAGATCATGCGACACCGAGTAGGTAAACGCTTCCAGTTCTTTGTTGGCGACTTTCAACTCGGCGGTGCGTTCGATCACCCGCGCCTCGAGGCTTTGGTTGAGCGTTTGAATTTGCCGTTCCGCGGTTTTGCGTTCAGTGATGTCGCGGAGCACGGCGACGCCTCCACCGAGGTTGCCATGGTCGTCCTTCAAGGGCCGCGCTGAAACTTCGAGAAACACCCCTCCGGCGCGCCCAGGTTGCTGGACCACCATTTCCACTTGCACCGATTCCCCATGCAAAGCCCGTACGAGCGGAAGTCGATCCGCTGGACACGGCGTGATTCCATCGGACAGAAAGACTTGGTAATAAGGAGTCCACTCATCGGTGGGCAAGTCGGAGGCGTCACGACCCATCAGCTTTTTGGCGGAGTCATTCCAGATGAGGAAGTGGCCGTCGCGGTCGGCGGCGATCAGTCCCTCGCCCATGCTGTCCAAGACCAACTTGAACATCCGGGTTTGCGCTTCGAGGGTCTCGCGGGAGACCGACAGTTCCTGAGCCTGCTTGGCCAGCAGTTCCTGCGCTTTCTTGTGCTCGCTGATATCCGTATTCGTTCCGAACCAGCGAACCACCCGCCCTTCCGAGTCTTTGAGTGGCATAACTCTGTTGAGGAATGTACGAAAGGTGCCGTCAGCGCCCCGCAGAGGGAATTCCATATCGAAGGGCTCGCCGGTGGCGATCGAAGCTTGCCAGCGTTGCATTACCTTGGGCAACATCGCGGAATCGATGACGCTCCGCCAGCCCCACCCCTCCATCTGCTCTGGGGTTGTGCCCGTGTATTCGTACCAGCGCTGGTTGTACCAAGAGAACGCTCCGTCGGCCCCGGCCATGTGGGCTAATTGCGGGATGCCGTTGGCCATGGCCTGGAAGCGTTCTTCACTCTCGCGCAGGCCCTGTTCCGCCCGCTTGCGTTCCGTGACCTCTTCCGCGAAGATTACGATCCCGGCGATTTCGCCCGCCGTGTCGTGCCATGGCCGTACTTCCCAACGTATCCACTGCACACTGCCGTCGGAACGGTCGAGACGGTCATCCTCTCCCCGCTGTACTTCGCCCGCTAATCCACGACGATGAATTTCCTTCCAGCGCTCGGGAACCTCTGGAAAGATTTCGTAGTGCGACACCCCGAGCAGTTCACACTCTCCCAATCCATAATCACTCCGCCAGCGGCGGCTCACCTGGAGATAACGCATCTCGCGGTCAAACATGGCCAACGCCGCCGGGGCATGTTCGATGAAAAGCCGGAACCGATCCTCGCTCTCCCTGAGTTGCTCTTCCTTATACTTGCGCTCGGTGATGTCGCGCGCAATTTTTGAAGCGCCAACAATCACGCCGCCGCTGTTTCGAATCGGAGAGATCGTGACCGAAACATCAATTTTGCGGCCATCCTTCCGGACACGCACAGTTTCGAAGTGTTCGACACTCTCGCCGCTCCGAATACGCCTCAGAATGTCGGACTCCTCATGGAGGCGGTCCAGCGGCATGAGGGTCAGCATCGCCTTGCCCAGCATCTCTGATGCGGAGTAGCCGAACACCTTCTCGGCGCCTCGATTCCACGCGTTAACCGTCCCGTCCAGATCCTTGCCGATGATGGCGTCATCGGAGCACTCAACCACAGCAGCCAATCTTTCGCGCGACTCCTCTGTCCGCTTACGCTCGGTGACTTCGGATTGCAGGGCAGCCGTGCGGCGCTCCACCCGCTGCTCCAACTCGGCATTCAGCACACTAAGTTGTAATCGCGTCCTCGAACTGATGGTAATCTCGCGGTTGACGGCGACCTTGGTTAGCACCCACAAGCCCATCCCAAGCAAAGCACCTAAGACGGCAATGATTCTCGTCAACCGCTGTCCCGCTTGGGCTGTTTGAGTGCGCTGGATCAACAACCGTTCCTCCTCGGCATACATGTCTCGAGTAGTTGTGCGCACCACCTCGATGAGCCTCTCGGTTTCTATTGCGTCGGCAGGACCGGGATAGGATTGCGACTTCCGGCGCTCGGCAATAACGCTCTCGGCGAATTCGAGTGCGGTGTTCACCTGCAGCCTGAGCACGTCCAGTCGCCGACGCTGACTGAGATTGTCATCGGTCAAATGACGTAATGCTTCCTCGTCCTGGTAAACGTTGTCTCGTGCAGCCGGGTAGTGCTCCAGCAATGATTCTTGCCCAGTCAATGCAAAGGCGCGGGCGCTGGTTTCCGCCTCAAGCACATGCCTGGACGTGCGCTCGATTGTTTCCATTACCTCGTGAGTATGGGATACCCAGTAGCCATCTTGCTCCGCCCGCCGGGCGCCGCGCCAGGAAGAAACGCCGATGAAGATGGTCAGCAGCACGGCTACGATGAACCCGATGGAAACCCTGCGCCTGAGCGGGGCGTCCGTCGGATCGTCGAAGCGCTCGCGCTCGGCGGCTTCTTTCTCGACTTTGCGGTCGTCTTTGAGGTCGTCCTTGCGGTTGTCCCGCAAGCGAATAACTCCCGGCATCGACTCCCCTTCGGAACCTGCGAGATCAGCGGCATAACCGTGATCGGGGGTCATAAAGGGAACCCCAGGCTGAGTAAGATCAAACTCTTTGACCCTAATCCGAGTTGTACCTTCCGCTTCAACGCTGTTTCTCCGCCCGTCTGCAAATATATGGTTTTGTGAAAGTAGCAAGGCTCGCTAAGACAAGGCTGTGGCTTAACGAGACTTCGCCGCTGTTACCAGGCCAGGGGAGGGCCGACACTTACTTAGCAGTTCACGCACCAATCGACTCTCGTGTGGTGCGCTGATAAGCCACATATTCATGCTTTGAAGGGATGAGTTCTCAGGCCGAGTTGTACATAAACTTGAATGCTGCCTGTCTATTGAACAACTCCGCGGGTTATATCCCACGAGGGAGAGCGATGTTAGGACACTGCCGTCTTGGCGGCTCCGCTGGACCCCCAAGTGGAACCCCAAGAGCCCTTTGCCCTAGGGGGTGCTTGAAGAGGAAG
>JBEKLB010000578.1:0-3612 GCA_050010415.1 Bryobacteraceae bacterium
GCGCCACCGCCACCAAGGATTGGCGAAATCTCGATCTGGTATTCCCATAAACTATGGCTATTCGACGACTGACTCTTCTGGCCGCCAGTTGCGCGGCCCTGGCTGGTATTGCCAGCGCCGGTACTCTCTATCTGCCGGCCTATCCCGCAGCCGTTCTCGTTTTTGATGAAGCGACGGCGAAGATCGTCGATCGTATTCCGCTCGAGACCGGCACGCCGATGTCGATTCGGCTATCGCCGGATAAGAAAAAGATTTACGTCACCACCATCGACCACAACGGCATCGAGGTGATCGACGTGGCTACACGCAAGGTCATCAATCACTTTGTATTGAATACTCCCACCAAGCAATATCGCTTCTTCTCGGGGACGCCGGATCCCGAGGGGAAGTTCTACTACGCCGTCACCAAGGAAATCACCAAGTTCCCGGAGCACTATGAGGTAGCCAAGCCGAAGTACACGGTGGTCGATTTACAACAGCAGAAAATTGTAAAGACCGTGGAGATCACCAAGGAAGAAGAGCCTCAGAATCAAGGTGACTATGGGGTGGGATGGATTGAAATTTCGCCCGACGGCAAGTACCTCTATCAGTTCGGCCAGAAGATCACGATACTCGAAGCCAGCGATTTCAAGGTGGTCGATCACATTGACCTGGCTCAGCCCGATGCTCCCGGCATGGAGAACGTACACTTCGGCAGCGATCTGGACTTGGTGAATACGCCGGGAGAGCACACCGGCATGTTCGTTTGGTCGGACCCGGTTGTCCACAACCGCGTTTTTGGTTTGGCCCGTTTCGATCTAACTACCAAGCAGATGGACTTCAAGCCGATTGGACCTGCTCCGGCCGGCATGGCGGGTATTGAGGTCACCCCGGATAAGAGCCGCGCGTACACGGTGGTTACCACCGGTATCCACGGGACCAAACGATGTGAATTCTGGGCCTTCGATCTATCGAGCGATCGAATCACTCAAACCGCCGAAGTTCCCTGCCGCACGCGATTCACGCTCGGCATTTCCACCGACGGCAAGAAGCTTTACATCTATGGCGCGGGCTTTGACATCGAAGTCTACGATGCGGCCACGCTCAAGTACGAGAAGACCTGGGACCTGAACAACGACGTGACATACGCAGGCATCGTCGTCATTCCATAGTACGCCATCATCCGCTCGGCACTCAGCGTTAACGACATCAGCGTTAACCGTGAGCGCTCACGCGCCACTCCGCTCCGCGGCGGATACCCGAAAGATTTGGAGGAGTACCACGAGGATTGTGCTCCGGCCGGCTGTTTTTAGGCATATTCTTTTCCGTGAGTGGGTTTGTTGACGATGAGGTAAAGGTGAAAATTAAAGAAGCGAAAGTCCTGGTGGTGGACGATGAATCGGCGTTCCGTCGCGTGCTCCGGACTTCGCTCTCTGCCCTTGGATTCCAAGTCGCGGAAGCCTCGACGGGAGAGCATGCTCTGGCAGCCCTGAGCACTGAACATTTCGACGTTGTCCTGCTCGACGTCGAGATGCCCGGCATGGGCGGGATCGAGGCCTGCAGGCAGATTCATCAGCAATCCCGGCGACCCGCCGTTCTGATGCTGACGGTCCGCGATAGCGACACCGATAAAGCGCGGGCCTTCGAGGCTGGCGCGGATGGGTACATTACCAAGCCGGTTCCCTTCCGCGAACTTGTAGCGCGCGTTCAGGCCGTCCTCCAAGCGAAGTCGAGCCCTGCTCTTTAAGATCAGTTGCGCGGTTTCGAGTTCAGGGCTGTCCGCTGAATTCCTTCGTTGCCTGCGGCCAGCAAGGCTGCCGTAGCATAGCCCGTGGCGGCGTCGCTCATAAATTTCTCCGGCATCGTTCCGGCCTGGTGCTTGTGGTTCATGGAATCGGCCGTCCAATAGCCCTTTTGCGTATCCTGATGCGCTCTCAGCCAGGCCAGGGCCTTCGATAGTCCGGCCTGCGAAGGTGGCACGCCCGCCTGTTGGGTAGTGAACGCCGCCAAAGCGGTAATGTAGCTGTTCGATCCAACGGCCGGCACTGCCGCATCGCGTTTCTTCCACTGGCCCGCCGATTGTATGGTCCAACCGCCATCGGCCTCTTGCTTGCGCCACAGCTCATCCAGGATCGCTTGGCGATCGGTTCCCGGCAGCAAATCCTGCAGCTTCGAAGACGCCCACAGCAGGAACAGCTTGTTATGGACGGATTGGCTTTTTTCGCCGGCGCGAAGATAGGCTGTCAGCGCGGCAACGTTCGCGCGGATTTCCGGACGCGCTTGATAACCCGCCGGAGCCAGCCCGGTTGCCAACGCCGCGAGCGCTGCGCCGTAGTACGCCGAGTCTTTCGTCTCCCAAGGATCGAGATCGAAATCGGACCAATTCCAGGCCCCTTTGTCCGCGCCGTCTTTCAACTGGATAGACCACATCCGTTCGAAGGCTTTTTCGCCTTCCGGACTCAGTTTGCCACGCGACGCATCGTCCATGGCCAGTACCAGCGCGGCCAACACCACTTGCGCACCATATACCTGATCCACGATGGGACCCTTCAGGCCATCGAACAGATCCTTTGCGTCCGTCCGGATCACCGTCGCCCGCATGCTGTCCACCAGCACGCTCTCATAAAGGGTGGGGCCGTTCTTCTCACCCAACGCCTGACGCAGGGCGGGCCGCGCTAGCAAGTAGGTCAAGCCGGTATGGCAAGACACGCAGGCCACGCCGGAATGGATGGCGACGGGCCAAACGTCCCATTCCTTCTGGCGCGAATCCATATATTGTTCGGCCAGCCGAGCGTTCCAGCCCTGACAAAAAGCCGGTGCCACAGCAAGCGTCAAGAGAGCAGCAAGACGAATCGACATATAGGTTTCTCGTTAGCTGGGAGTATAGCCCGAAATGGCCGATAGGGTCCAGCCCGAACTTTGCGCAACTTGCACAAGGTTGGCCTTGACACTAATGTAATGGTTGGTTATACTCGACTCCAAATTTCATAGAACCCAAGTCGGTTTTTTCTTACTGAGCAGGGGCAGCGGACTCGACCGCGAGCTCACGATTTTGAAAGCTAATTTGTTCGTCCAAGTGGTTGCAACGTAAATGCATTCCACCGAACGAGCCACCTTTTGAGCGGACGCCTGTGGTGTTTCGCGGAAGGTGTGGTAGCCACGATGGGGTTGGCCAGAGCTCTCCGCTGAGCGGCCGAATTTGATCGGTATAAGGTCCATCGAAAACTTTGATGAGGTTGGTTTTACAACCGCTTTAATGCTCGCGTCATTTGAATCGCAGCACCGCTCGAAATTTACAAGGAGAGATCCGATGTTCTCTAGATATTCCCTGACACAGCTGGCTTGCTTAGCATCCACCGAGCGCCGCTTGGCGCGCTGTGTGTTCCATCTGACCTTTGCGGTCAGTTGCCTCTTGACGTTGTGCGTTGCCAGCTACGGCCAGTCGACATTTGGTACCGTGCTCGGCACGGTGAAAGATCCGTCGGGCAGCGCCGTGCCGAAGGCGGCTGTGGAACTCATCAATACAGGCACGAACGCTGCCCGCACCATAATGACGAATGATACCGGCGGCTACGAATTCGTGAACGTGGAGCAAGGCACCTACCAAGTCAAGGTCACGGCCGCTGGCTTCCA
>JBEKLB010000579.1:0-3601 GCA_050010415.1 Bryobacteraceae bacterium
AAATTTGCGTTGCGAGGGTGCTTGGCCGCTGGCCTCTGTTACGTTACCTATAACGCGCTGTTTTGGCCGGGGATTGCGACGGCGATGACCACGTGTTACCTGACCGCGCTCAGCACGATTGGCGCGTCCCATCAAAAGCAGTTCTTACGCTTCGCGGGCGCCCTCATTGGAGGCTTTGTGATCGGCATTGGAGCGCAGGTGTTTATTCTGCCAGGCATCGATTCGATTGGTGGATTTGCCGTGCTTTTCATCGCGGTTGCCGGCCTGTCAGCTTGGATCGCAACCTCCAGTCCCCGGCTTTCGTATCTCGGACTGCAGATCGCGGCTGCCTTCTGCCTGATGAATTTAGAAGAATTTAAGTTCCAGTCGTCACTCGCAGTAGCGCGAGATCGCGTCGTCGGTATCTTGCTTGGGCTATTTATGATGTGGCTCGCGTTTGATTGGCTCTGGAGCGCGCCGGCCGGCGTCGAGATGAAAAGAACGTTCGTTTCAACGATACGGTCGCTCGCTGAATTGGCACGAGAACCGATTTCGAGCGAACGCGCAGGTGCGATCGAACGCACCTACAAGCTTCGCGAAACGATCAATGCGCAGTTCGATAAAGTGAGATCTCTTGCCGACGGCGTTCTTTTTGAATTCGGGCCTTCGCGTCATCTGGACCTCGCGCTACGCGAGCGCATTCGGGAGTGGCAACCGCAATTGAGGACGCTCTTCCTGATGAGAATCGCATCCCTGAAATATCGCCTCCGGTTGCCCGGCTTCGAACTGCCTGAGCATACCTTGATCTCCTTGTGCGAGTATGACAATGGCTCAGCGGCGCTGCTGGATAATGTGGCCGACTGGATTGAGGGTACAGCACGTCCTGGACAGATCCCGAGAGATTCATTGAAAGAGATGGAACAGATTGTACGGTGGCACGCCGTGGACCAGTCTCTGGCCGACAGTTCGTCGTTCGCTACGTTGCTCCGCGGAATCGATAGCCTCACCAAGTCTGTGGCGGAAGAAATCACAAGAGCCCTACCATCGTCGAGTGGCTCAACGCCGTAGTTCTCTTTACAACTGGGAAGCCAAAGAACAGCACGTCGATTCCGCGTGTTCGGCGGTTCAGAAGCACTGCTCCGTCGGCATGCGAGATAATGGCACATGCGTCGATCCGACCTATCCCGGTTCGAGCGCCGAAGTCACTCTCACCGCCCCGGAGCAAGAACCCAAAACCGCACCTTATTTCAGTTCAGCGCAATACCACCGAAGGAAGATAGGAACATGGCAGTCGCACATACAATCCGAGTGCTAGTAGTGGACGACCATCCCCTCCTGCGATCCGGAATCGCCGCAGTAGTCGCAGGCGCCCAAGACATCGCTCTTGTGGCCGAGGCCACCAACGGCCAGGAGGCCCTGGAGAATTTTCGAACCCACCGCCCGGATGTCACTCTGATGGACTTGCAAATGCCCGTGATGAACGGCATCGAAGCCATTGTGGCCATCCGTCAGGAGTTCCCCAACGCCCGCTTCATCGTACTGACCACCTACGATGGCGACGTGCAAGCCCTCCGCGCATTAAAGGCCGGCGCTACCGGCTATCTCCTCAAGGGAATGTTGCGGGAAGAACTGGTCGACGCCATTCGCGCCATACACGCGGGCCGCCGATGAAGCTTTGTCGTCGCAGAACATCAACATTTCGAGCCTGATTCCGCCGAAAACTCTCCATCATGAAGGAAACCATGAGCGCCACAGGAGTAGCAGTGTCAATAACTTGGCGTCTACTTTCAGCCCCGCCGCGACCATCAGCGGAAAACGCGGGATAGGCGGTTTGGATCTATACTTTTAGGTAACGGGGAAACTCAAAGCGGAACTTCCGGATTAGGATTCTGCTTGAACGGAGGCGAATACAATGCATCCTGAGCTTCACCGTCAAAGGGACGCAGTGATGAAGATTCCGCGACGGTCGGCCGTTCACTTGTGTCAATCGTCGGTGCCCTTTAGTCCCTGCAGGCCGCTGCCCAATCCGCGACGGGCTTTCGGCCGCGATGTCGTGGCATTCTCCCGGATGGTGGCGATTCCATTGGAAAGATCTGCCGGATGAGCCCGTCTTCCGGTCCCACGACTGGCGGGGAAATCCCTCTCGAGGTGTTATGGGAGAACGGAGATCGCACCTATTGCAAAACATGGCGCAATGACGATGGGGTGTGGCAGGAGTGTATGGCAGTCCTCCCGACCGGTGAGCACCCGTCACCTGACAGCATCGATCGTCTGTCACACGAGTACGGATTGAAGGATTACCTTGACGATGCCTGGGCGCTGCGACCTCTGGAATTTGCGCGAGCGCATGGGCGTCCGGCGCTCGTGCTCAAGTATCGCGAGGGCAAGCTACTTGACCGGCTGGTCGGCCCGCCCATGGAGACCGAAAGATTTTTGCGGCTCGCGATTGCCTTATCGGCCGCTCTTGGCCGCTTACACCAACGCGGCCTCATTCATAAGGACCTCAAGCCTTCGAACGTCCTCGTCAGTTCATCGACAAACGAAGTATGGCTCACCGGTTTTGGAATCGCATCTCGTCTTCCGCGCGAACGCCAATCGCCCAATCCCCCCGAGTTCATCGCAGGGACACTTGCCTATATGGCTCCCGAACAAACCGGGCGAATGAACCGCTCGATCGATTCGCGAAGCGACCTCTATTCACTTGGGATCACATTTTACGAAATGCTCACCGGCAGTCCTCCGTTCGTAGCTTCCGATTCGATGGAATGGGTGCACTGCCACATTGCGAGACACCCGCAAGAGCCGGTTGAGCGGGTAAAGAGTGTCCCACGCTCTGTCTCGGCAATTACCATGAAGCTGCTCGCCAAGACTGCCGAAGACCGTTATCAAACAGCGGCCGGCGTTGAGAGTGATCTCCGGCGGTGTCTGTCTGAATGGGAACAACAGGGCCGGATCGGAGAGTTCACACCGGGCGAAAATGACAAGCCGGATCGGCTCATCATTCCGGAAAAATTGTACGGGCGCGACAATGAGCTCGACACCCTTCTTGCTGCTTTTGACCGCATTGTGACAGGAGGCAGGCCGGAGTTAGTGCTGGTGTCCGGATACTCAGGCATCGGTAAATCTGCGGTTGTCAATGAACTCCATAAGCCGCTGGTGCCTCCCCGTGGCTTGTTTGTGTCAGGTAAGTTCGATCAGTACAAACGCGATATTCCCTATGCCACGCTGGCACAGGCCTTTCAAAGCCTGCTCCGCCCACTTCTCAGCAAGAGCGAAGAAGAGCTTCACAAATGGCGCGATGCCCTTCGCGACGCGCTGGATCCGAACGGACAACTTATTGTCGACCTCGTTCCGGAATTACAGCACATCATCGGAGAACAAGCACCGGTTACTGAACTCCCGCTACAGGATGCGCAGGCTCGTTTTCAATTGGTTTTTCGGCGTTTTATCAGTGTTTTCGCCCGACCCGAGCATCCACTGGCTCTGTTTCTCGACGATCTGCAATGGCTTGATACCGCGACGCTCGATTTGCTCGAAGACCTGTTAACGCGGAAGGATGTACAGCACCTGCTGCTGATTGGAGCCTACCGTGACAACGAGGTCAGTTCCACACATCCCTTGA
>JBEKLB010000580.1:0-3585 GCA_050010415.1 Bryobacteraceae bacterium
TCCAGACGGCCCGGCAACTGGCGCCTTCCGACTCCCGCCCGGTTCTCGATTTAGCCTTGTTGTATGATCGGACGGAGCGCTGGGAGCAGGCCCGCAAGGAATACGAGACCGTGATCCAACTTCAACCTGAAAACGCGACGGCCCTCAATAACCTGGCGTATCTGGAAGCCGAAGAAGGCGTGGATCTGGATCAGGCGCTGGCGCACGCACAACGCGCACAGCAAAAGCTGCCCGGCAATCTGGATGTTCAGGACACGCTGGCGCTGGTCTACATCCGCAAGAATCTTACCAACGACGGCATTCGCATGCTGCGCGACCTAGTGTCCCAAAGGCCGGACAGCGCTCCGTTTCATCTCCATCTGGCGCTGGCACTGTATCAAAAAGGCGACCGGCCGTGGGCCAAGCGAGAGCTCGAAGCCGCCCTCCGGCACCAACCGAGCGCGAAAGAGGAAAATAAGATACGGGAGTTGCTTGCGAAAGTTGGATAATTCGATCCCTCAGAATTCGCCGGGTCGTCGAAAGTGACGGACCTGCGCAAGTTAGATTGGTCAGCCGTACCTTACGTCCTGCCGTTCGCCGTCTTCATCGGATTTCTGGCGCTGCAGAAGTACGTCCCTCTTCCTCCCGATTTTGAATTCCTGGTTCGCGACCTGCTTCTGGCCGGCGTTCTGATTGGCTTTTCGCGCCATGTGATTCAACTGCATCCGTTCCATCGGCTGGAGAACGTGGTCATTGGCGTGGCGGTGTTCCTGATCTGGGTGGGGCCGGATCTGTTGTTCCCCACCTATCGCCAGCATTGGCTGTTTCAGAACGCGTTACTGGGCCGTCTGAGCGCCAGCACGATTCCCGAAAGCGTCATGAAGGCGCCCTGGGTGCTGTGGCCGCGCATTTTGCAGGCCGTAGTCTTCGTGCCGATCCTGGAAGAACTGTTTTGGCGCGCATGGCTGATGCGCTGGCTGATCTCGCCGCAGTTCGAGAAGGTCCCGTTAGGAGCTTACCAGGCCGGTGCATTTTGGATCACGGCCGTATTGTTTGCCTCTGAGCACGGTCCTTACTGGGATGTAGGCTTGATCGCGGGCATCGCGTACAACTGGTGGATGGTTCGGACGCGGAGCTTAGCCGATTGCATCCTGACACACGCGGTTACCAATGCGTGTTTATGCGGTTATGTGGTAGCAACGCGGCATTGGGAGTATTGGCAGTAATCACGTAGCCGGGATCAGGCAAGGCCGTACCGTCGGCTGATAGGTATCCGATAAAACGTCCATCAGATTTCCGACATCGTTCAAGGTAACGCTGAGACCGGCTGCGGCGCAAGGTTTTCCGCGGCCGCCGCCACCAGAATATCGAACCGGAACGTGGAGCCTTTACCCGCCACGCTGTGAACGTCGATCTTCCCCTCCATCAGCTCAATCAGCTGTTTGGAGATGGTGAGTCCCAAACCGGTTCCACCGAACTTTCGAGTCAGCGACCCGTCGGCCTGAGAAAATGGTTCGAACAAGGCCCGTGGGTTAATATGTTCCGGGATTCCGATGCCAGTGTCCGAGACTTGAAAAATCAGCCGAAGCTTGCCTTGGGCACAGGCGCCTCGCGTTACCTTCAGGACGACTTCGCCTTTTTCGGTAAACTTCACCGAGTTCCCCACCAGATTGGTCAGAATCTGGCGAATTCGTGCGAGGTCACCCCGCACCGTAATGGGTACGTCGCCGTCCACGGAGCAAATCAACTCAATTCGCTTGCCTTTGGCCTGCGGCGCGAATAGCTTCATTATTTCCGCCAGCAGCTCGCGCAGAATGAAGTCTTCCTGGTTCAGGCGCATGGCATTCGCCTCAATCTTGGAGAAATCCAGGATGTCGTTGATCAGCACCAGCAAGGTCTCCGCGGACTGCAGCACCGTTTCCGCATAATCCCGCTGCTCCACATTGAGCCCGGTATCCAGCAGCAGAGTCGACATTCCGATGATCCCGTTCATGGGCGTTCGCAACTCGTGGCTGACGTTGGCGACAAACTGGCTCTTGAGTCTGGAGGTTTCCGTGAGTGCGCGATTCAGCCGATTCAACGCCTCCGCTCGTCTGGCGGTAATCCGCTGCCTGATCGAAAGGAAGACGATGATGAATGCGGCCAGGGCCAGACCCGCGGCAGCCAGAATCTTGCCATATGGCGGCAGGGGCGCGAAGCGGAAGTCCGAAGCGCGGTCCGGCACCAGGTCGTACTCGAGCGGCAGGCTCGGGTTCTCTTGATACTTCCTGACGAACCCCGTCATCTCGACATCACCGCCGGCGATGAACCGGTCGCCGAAAGCACGGTCATGGAACAATTCCTCGCGCACAAAAACGCGAATCTTACCCGACCGGTCGTTGAGCCAGGCGCCATGCGCCATGAAGTCACGCGGCACCAGGAGCCGTCCCTCCACCCGCACCCGTCGCGCGTAAAGATTCCCTTCGTTAATCTCCCGGATCAAAGCGTCTTTCAAAGGCGGTTCTGAAGCATGACCGATGCTGATGGCCGATGTTACACGGATCTCTTCGCCTCCCTGGTAGATTGCAAGCTGGCCCTCGATTCGAACCTGTTCTCCGGCTTGAAAACGGCCGCAAAGGATTGATTCAGAGGAAAACAGCACGACAGCGGCCTCGCCGGCCTGGACATAACCCAGGCAAAATCTTTCGCCTACCGGAAGGGGAGCCGAGGACAAGACGCCTTCGATGGTTACATTGCGCCCTAGCAGCCGAGGCGCAGGCTCTCCTGGACGAGCCACCAGGGCCTGGATGGGGACAATTTCCCCGGCCACGGCAACCGAAGGCAGGATGGCCAGCAGGGCCATCGCGATACGGATTACCTTTTTGCCTCCTAGCGGTGTCATGAAAGGGACGCCGGGCCGTTCCATCCGGCAAGCGGCCCAATCTAATATCGGAAGACCAGCGCCCGGAGTGTACCGTGGGATAGAAAAAACCCACCTTTCGGCACGCCCGGTTTTCGACCGATTATGCAATACTGGTACGGAAATCGCTGAAACTGGAGGTTTCCATGAAGATGCCAAAAGTCCGCACGTTGCTGGCGGCGTATGCTGGCTTGATCCTGACGACGGTTCCGGTGCTGGCACACCACTCCTTCTCCGCCGAGTACGACAGCAAAGAAGTCACCCTGACTGGCGTGATCACCAAGGTAGAGTGGACCAACCCGCATATCTACTTTTACATGGACGTGAAGGATGCAAGCGGGAATGTCGCCAATTGGGCCGTGGAAGGCTACCCTCCGAACACCTTGAAGCGGACCGGGTTCACGCGCGACGACCTGAAGGTGGGCGATGCGGTGACCGTTACTGCTTACCCGGCGAAAGATAGCGCCAACCGCGTAGCCGGCCGGGAAGTGACCTTTCCAGGCGGCGGCAAGAAGTTTGCAGGACCAGCCGCAGCCAGCAGGCCGTAATATGAAAATCCGATCAGGGCGCGTCATCAAGATTGGCTGTGCGATAGCCTGCGCGTCGGCAGCTCTCACCTTCGCCGCGGATAAACCGATTCCTAGAACCGCCAGCGGCAAGCCCGATCTTTCGGGAGTCTGGCAAAGCGGCGGGGTCAGTCTGTATGG
>JBEKLB010000581.1:0-3567 GCA_050010415.1 Bryobacteraceae bacterium
TTCAAGCTGATCAAGGAAGCCATCTTCGGCCGCGATGCGCGCCCCAAGCGTCCACGAGCTGAAGCAGTGTACGAAGACGTCGCCGCCCCGGAAGTCCCCGGCGAAGCCAGCGCCTGACGGCCGCGCCCCTGCCTGGCACGCTCGTGCTGACAAAGTGTTCCTGAAGGAACACAACTGCGATTTGTAAAAGTGTTCCTTCAGGAACGTCTGTGGAAAAGCCACTAAAAATGGATGGGCGGTAAGCCGTGTATCGCGAGCGGCTTACGGACTTTTGCCGATATATCGGCAGCAGGTGTGGCGAAATAACCACGGTCAAAAGGGGCTCTCGAGGCGCATTGTTTTGAGACAGGTTGGGAGGCAATAGGGGATACCCATAAATATGGTAATATGGGACTGATGAAGACCACCCTCGAAATCCCAGACGTCTTATTCCGCCGCGCCAAGTCAGCGGCCGCCGAGCGCGGCGTCCCGCTTCGGCAGCTTGTGACCGAAGCCGTCCAGGAGAAGCTGAAAATCACGTCTCACGAAAAGCCCTGGATGAAGCACATGGGAAGGCCCAAGGCCCTGCGCAAAGAAGGAAAGCAGATCGAAAAGCGCGTGGAACAGGCGTTCGAAAGAGTCGATCGGGAAATATGGGAGTAATTGTCAGGCAGCGATTTTCGTAAACCGACTTTCGTAAACCGACTTTTCTAAACAATGATCGTTGACACAAACGCTCTGTCCGCGGCGGCCGACGGCGATTCCAAGGTCATCGCCATTCTCTCCCGAGCCGACCAGATGGTAATTCCCGTGATCGTACTGGGTGAATACCGCTATGGAATCGCACAGTCGCGAAACCGCGCGAGCTATGAAAGCTGGCTCACCGGCCTTTTGCAAGACTGCGTCGTCCTGGATATCACCGAGCCAACCACGCAGTACTACGCGGAAATCATCCTCGAACTGAAGCGGAAGGGCAAACCGATTCCCACCAACGACCTCTGGATCGCGGCACTTTGCCGGCAACACTCTCTCCCGCTGCTGAGCCGCGATCGGCATTTCGATTTTGTGGCTCGCACCAAACGAATTGGGTGGTAAAAGAACGAAAGTCAAAATCTGAGCCGGCAAAATGCGCAAAACGCGAACCACTAGCCCGACATCGACGAAGACCTCAGCACCGAAGGATTGTTGCGCGGCGCGCCCGCGCCGAAGGCCCACGCTCGGTCGAAGTAGCCGAGACCCTGAGGTCTGTGGAGTGCCCACCCTTTGCAAAAAGGGCAAAGTATGGGTCACCTGCGTCCAGGGTTCAGCCTCGGCATTGCGCTCCAGATTCCAGAGTTTAGGAACAAGGTTTTAAGTTGCTCCTGATGACCTGCTGCCACACGGGAGTCTTTCTCATCGAAGCCTCCACTCTGGGTCTCCTTAGCGTTACCCTCTAGCCTTTTGATGTGGCGCTCCGACCCTAGTGTAAGGTTGATTGGGATGCCTGGACCGCGCAGCCGCCCGTCCCTCCCGTGCCACAAGCCATCGTCCCCAAAGGAGTAAAGTAAACCTGCGAAGCCCCGGCGCTTGCAGAAGAACCGTCAACTATGATTCCGCTCGTGCCACTTGCCTCGTTGATGGTTGCAACGGTCGCAGTTGAACTGGAAATGGTGGCTCCGGAAGTCACATCGAAGGACATGAGGCAGCCGGTGTTTAGCGGACAGTTTATTGGCGCGGCCGTCTGGCCAAAATTGGTCACGCTCAAGAAGATTAAATCTGTGCCGGCCGGATGAATGCCACCGCTCGTGTTACTCGGATTAAAAAACTCGGTGATGGGGGAGCACAGCGGGGAGCCTGAGGCGGCGATGGAAAGAGCCGGGCCAGTGCTCACGGTGCCTAGTACGCCCGTGGTTGATACCGGGACTTGGTACAAGGTGGGGATGTTGTTACTTCCACTAGTAGCCGAGGCACAGGCGTACATGTGCCCCCCGTTACCCAGAAACCACTGGTGGTCAAAACCGCCGAGGTAGATAGCTGTTCCAGGGCCGTCCGTACTTAGAACGGTCTGAACGCCATTGGCACTTGCAGCGAAGTTAACTGGAAATGTGTAGAGGGCAGATACGCCGCTAGTTTGTAGGGGTAGCGCCGCAGACTGCGAGACAACTAGATACAGTACCCCGTTGGTGGAATCAAGAAGCGGACCGTCGAAGTTGACATCCACCGTATCGATGTCGTTGGTTTTGACAATGCCATTCGCACCGGTGCCGCTACCGACTACCGCGTTCACCCGTTTGAGCGTTCCAAATATGCTTCCCACAAAAATCCAGCCAGTGTCCTGGTCATACACAGGATTGGTGAGCGGGCTGGTGTTACTCGTCAAAGCTGGCCAGGCATTGGTGCCGCTTGATATAGTCTCCGCAGGGAACGCCGTCCCCTTCGAAAGGAACACGCCGGTGAACTTGTGGAGATACCCAAAACCATCTCCGACGTAAAGTATGTCGCCAGTATAGTCATAGAAAGGCGAAGAAAGAAGGTCACCCTTGGTTGACGAGCCAGCGTCCAGGGAGAACGGTATCGTCGTCATGCAGGGAATCGTACAAGTAGGGTATGCGGCGTTGCTCACCGCCATCAGCGTGGTCGGGTTTGCAATCGTACCCGAACTTGCCGCCCATTTGAGAAGCACCAGCGTGGCTTGTGTGACGGGCGAATTATTCTGGACGAAGGCAACTTGCGAGCCGTCGAGCGAAAGCACGACCGAAGTCACCACCGTACCTCCGGTGTTGAAAGCCCAGTATGTTGAAGGCGCCGCACCGCACAGACCGCCGCTGCCAACGTACAGATTATTGAACGCAACCACGCTAGCTTGCGTCGCGGAACCGGCCACGCTGGTGTTATAGACGACGAAATCCGAACAACTTGCGGTCCCCGCATTGAACGAAAACTTTGCCGGGAAGTTACCCGCTCCCACCGTAGCTCCCGTACCCATGTCAATACTCCAATCGCCTTGAAGCAAGTGTCTGCCATGGTGAGGATGCCAAAAACGCCAACCATCGCCCTGATCGTTCAGCTCGGCATTGCCCCGTATGATTTGCTGGATGTATCTTGGGTTTCGCGACAATCTAAACTGATCCATCAAGCTATGCGGAGCGGAAAATAATACGTGCCGGTGGCTCCAGTCGGTGACCAGATGAACCGGCTCTTCTGCTGCTTTGGTTGCTCGCACGGCCGCGAACGAGATTACGATTACCGCCATGAAAATAAGGTAGGTCAGCCCGATTCGCCGTTTGCTGTTCGATTTCATTTTCATCCTCGCATTCATTTTGAAACTGATCTCAGCATGTCACTCTGACCTCCGACATAGGGTCCACAGAACACAGGAGAAGGGTGTGGGAGAGGCGGTGCCGAGGTTTGGATTTGGACCAACGGTAGAATCGGAGCGGTTTGTGCGGCCGCTGTCTTGGCTTTTAGATTTTCGGATGTGATCCCGATGACAGTTACGGAACCATCGATCCGCGCGGCTCGGCCCGGTAGACGCTTAGGCATACTTCTCCACCGTTTTCCGACTTGTGAGAGGACTACCGCTGACAAAGGTATCCGAACTTGGTCAAC
>JBEKLB010000582.1:0-3561 GCA_050010415.1 Bryobacteraceae bacterium
TTCTGACGGTCTTCCGTCAACCGGCAATGGCTCCGTCTACGCCGACCCCACGGGACGGATCTGGTTTGCGCCGCTATCGGGTGGCCTCTACTGGATGAAGGGAGGGCAAGTCGGTCATATAACTGTCGATGGACTAGAACACGATGTTGTGTATTCCGTTAGCGGTGGTGAGGGTGAAGTCTGCGTCGGCCGGCAATATGGCGGCCTCACAGTGCTGACCGGAAAGGGCGATTCATTTGCGGCCCACACCTATACACAGGCGGATGGCCTTGCGCAAAACAGCGTTTATTCCGTGCACCGTGAACGCGATGGGACGATCTGGGCTGGGACTGTGAGCGCTGGTGTAAGCAGATTGAATGGCGGGCAATTTACCAATTATTCGGACTCCAGTGGACTCCCATCAAATGCTGTTAATTCCATAGTCGAAGGCTTCGATGGGACAACATGGTTGGCTACCCCCAGCGGCTTAGCTTCGTTCGCAAATCGGCATTGGACGATTTACACAGCTAACGACGGCCTACCATCGTCAATAGTAAGAACAATCTTTGAAGACACAAAGCATTTGGTGTGGGTTGTGACTCCCGGCGGTCTGGCATACATATCCTCCGGAAAGATCAAAGTTCCAGCGAGGCTGCCTGAGGCACTACGGGAGCAGATCTTCGGAGTTGCGGAAGACGGGATGGGTTCCCTCTGGTTCACCACCTCAGATCACGTACTTCGCGTCAATAGGGACGGGCTTCTGAGCGGATTGCTCTCTGGTACCGATGTTCAAAGCTATGGAATCGACGACGGCCTCCAGGGGGTGGAAGGCGGGAGTCGCGACCGCACCGTAGTTGCTGATCCTGAAGGACGCATCTGGATCTCACTTAAGTCGGGTTTGTCCATGGCCGATCCGATCGTGATCTCCAGAAATTCGATTCCAGTCGCGGTGCGAATCGAATCTATGTCCGCTGACGGAAATCAGGTTAATGCGCAGAACCCCATCGAGATTCCCTCTGGAATTCAGAGCATTACCTTGAATTACGACAATACGAACTTGGCTGCGCGCGAACGCATCCGTTTTCGCTATAAGCTCGATGGTTCCGATCAAGGTTGGAGCGATATCGTTTCGTCAAGGCAGGTTGTCTACAAAAACCTGGGCCCTGGCACATATCTCTTCCGCATTGTTGCCTCCAGCAGTGTCGGTCTTTGGAATGGTCCGGAGACTTCTGTCCCTTTCGTGATCAAACCTGCGTTCTGGCAAACGTGGTGGTTTCGAGTGGCTTGTCTTGCAGGGTGTTGCCTGACGATCCTCGCCGTTTATCGCTTGCGCATTCACCAATTGACGAAACGATTGAATGTTGGCTTCCAAGAGCGACTCGCCGAGCGTACGCGCATTGCGCAGGAATTACATGACACTCTGCTGCAAGGTGTTCTGAGCGCCTCTCTCCAGCTTGATGTAGCGGAAGACCAACTCCCGGAGGACTCTCCCACCAAACCTCTCTTGAAACGGGTTCTGCAATTGATGAGTACAGTCACTGAAGAAGGTAGAAATACGCTGCGTGGGTTGCGCACAACGGAATCGGACAACCAAAGCCTTGAGACTGCCTTCTCGCGACTGCGACAGGAATTTCCCCTCGACGACAAAACTGAATTCCGCGTTATCGTTGATAATGTTGCGCGTCCATTGCGGCCGCTGATCCGCGATGAAGTCTATCGCATTGGCCGCGAGGCTCTGTTGAATGCATTTATGCATGCACAGGCGAACCGTATCGAAGTCGAAGTAGAATATGCGAGCAGACATCTTAAAGTGTTGGTGCGCGACGATGGCCGTGGAATCGACCCTCAAGTGCTGCATTCAGGTCGTGAGGGGCACTGGGGACTCGTCGGCATCCGAGAGCGCTCCGAAAGAATTGGCGCTAATCTAAGACTTCGAAGCCGCATTGGCGCAGGAACTGAGATAGACTTAACGGTTCCCGGCGCGATCGCATTCGAAAAAGGTTCGAATGGCCCGATATCACAGTGGTTCCGTTGGCTCAGCCGAGAGAGGCCCGAGATACCGAAGCATGACAAAGCGAAGCGAGTATACAAATGAGCACTAGCCCAAGGATTCGAGTCTTCTGCGTTGACGACCATCCTCTCATGAGGGAAGGCATTGCGGCCGTCATCAGGAATGAACCTGACATGCAATTGGTTGCAGAGGCATCAACTGGGCACGAAGCCATTCAGGGATTTCGTGAACATCAGCCCGACGTGACCCTCATGGATGTCCGGATGCCGGATATGGGGGGCATCGACGCATTGCTTGCCATTCGCACCGAGTTTGCGAATGCCCGTGTGATCATGCTAACGACGTTTGAAGGAGACGCTGAGATTCAGCGCGCGCTGGAGGCGGGAGCGCAAGGCTACATGCTCAAAAGCATGCCCCGAAAACAGCTTGTAGATATGATTCGTCGGGTGCATGCCGGGAAGAAACACATTCCCCCTGAGGTCGCAGTTCAGCTGATGGAGCATCTTGGGGATGAAACGTTGAGCAAGCGAGAGGTTGAGGTCCTTCAGAAGGTCGCAGGGGGAAATCGCAACAGCGACATCGCAGCGCTCCTTTTCATCTCTGAAGAAACGGTGAAGGGACATATCAAGCACATCATGGAAAAACTCGGCGCAAGCGATCGCACCGAGGCCGTCGCTGTCGGGATTAGACGCGGGATCATACATCTCTAGTTTTACCCACACTTCCGAGTGCCCTGGAGTTTCCAAGTGGTACAGAAAAAGCACTCTTTCTGGGGGTCCAATTCGCAGCGAAAGAAGCTAGTCTTCTTCTGGCGCGTCTTTGTGCCTGAGGAGGCACCGGCTGCAAAGGCTCTTTTCCAGCTTCCCGGAGGGTTGGCCAGGCGTCGGCCTCATCTTTCTGCGGCTTACTGTTGCTGTCAATGCAATTATTTGCGCAATTGACGCGCTCGTTGGACCCAACAGTCATACGATGAGCGCTTGGGCCGTTGGATCGCTCGCAATCGCTGTAGGAGCGGCGATTTTCGTCGGCTTTCTCACACCCGCTGCAAGTGCGGCAGCAACAGTTGGTTATCTCATGATGGGCGTTTCGCCGTCATTGATGACTGAAGCGAACCACCACCTCAGGGCGTTA
Source organism: Bryobacteraceae bacterium (assembly GCA_050010415.1). Taxonomy (GTDB): domain Bacteria; phylum Acidobacteriota; class Terriglobia; order Bryobacterales; family Bryobacteraceae; genus Palsa-89. Next base: position 3,122 of record JBEKLB010000582.1, read on the forward strand.
ACTGCATTCAATCTGGCCGCGATATCCGCCGCGCTTGCCTTGCTTGGTCCGGGCGCTTTTTCACTTGATGCGCGTCTCTTTGGTCGTCGCGAAATCATTATTCCTGAAGGCCGCGTTCAACTCGTCGATGATTCTCAAGAAAATTCCGAACCTCATTGAGATTGAACGCAAACAGTTGTCCCCGTGCCTTGCATCAAATCCCCCTCAATAGTGGTATCCGATACCCATCCGTCGCCAGCGTTGAAAATACCCTCCTTCGCGGGATGCAATCATCTGAGTCTTCCTTCATAGTCACTTCAACAGGATCGAGCACGGAGGACAGATCAGAGAATCACGAATCATCGATTCTCTGAATAGGGTGAAGCTTCAATTGGAGGTTCCGTTTTCGCGATGTTCCATTTGGATTATCTCTCTCGTTTCTTCACCGTCCTGGCGACAAT
>JBEKLB010000583.1:0-3882 GCA_050010415.1 Bryobacteraceae bacterium
GGCCTTGGCTCCGGTGGCCTGGAGTTCCAGCAATTCGGTGGCAACGGTGTTGTCGTAATAGTCCGCTGCTATTAGCGCGAGGTAGTCGTCCGACTCCGCCGTGGAAAGGTGCGGCGCCCATGCCACCGCATAGCGAGTTCCGTTCCAGCTCTGATTTAGCGTTGTCTGGAAGCTGCTGATCTGGGTGGTCATGCTGCTGTACAGGGCCTGGTATTGGGTGGGCACGGTTTGGGCCAACATCCCCAAGGCTCCCAGCAGGCCCAAAGACGCAGCGCGGACGCACGAAGTCTTGCATGTCGATTTCAAGATTAATGCGAAAATATGTAAACGCATTGTTCCCCTAATTGCTCCTAGCCCTCACAAACGAATCACGTATCTCTGCGAAGCGGCCGACACCTTGGCGCCAGGCACACAGAGCGCTCCGTTCAAACATCGTCACGTCGAGGGTGCATAAATAGTTCTTCGCATCCGAAAGTACTCTCCTGGGAGAGTATAGTATCTTTGCTCACAGTGGCCTATGGCAGAGTCGCCGCAATTGGAGACCTAGAATGGGTTAACTCCCCCATACGGAATGACTTACTACCACATAGGGATATCCCCTAGCACTGCGAACGCACAAGGGTCCATGCGAATAGCGGGGCCTTGATTCCTGCCCGTTCGGTCCCGTGCCGATTACCGAATTCAGGGCCTGGTATTATGGATATGGAACCAAGGGCCTATAAGTACTATGGATTTTAACGAGACGCAGGATGGCAGCGTTTCGTTTCGCGAAATTCCGAAATCTCCCACCCAAGATAAGTTACAGTAAGACATCTTACTCTTGCGGCTGGCAAGAATTGGGGAAAAGATCGAAACTGAAGGAAGTCAGTGTATACTCTTTGGAAATCCACTACAAAGGAAAAGCGTGGTTGAAAACGACATCTGCGTGCCGTTTGCATGTTGAGAACGTGGCCTACGGAGCTGCGGCACAGCAAAAGGACATGTAACGTCCCTACGGGACTGGCACGTGCGTGTATTGTCATCTTGCTGGCTACGGTATCCGCGTCGGGTCAAGTTAACGTCGCAATGGGCCAGTATGATCTTGGGCGAACCAACTGGAACCCGGCCGAAATCGTTCTCAACACATCCAACATAAACTCCAGCCAGTTTGGGTTCCTATTCTCCTTGCCAGTGGATGGCTTCATCTTCGCCCAGCCCCTGTATCTATCCAACATCACGATTCAGGGCACCGCCCGAAATGTCGTTTATGTCGCCACGATGAACAACAGCGTCTTCGCGTTCGATGCCGACAATCCCAGCGTGGGAGCCCCGCTATGGCAGGTAAACCTCGGTCCCCCGTCCACTGCGACCGTAAACGAGAACCCGTTCCAAACTACTTTGGGCATATTGAGCACGCCCGTAATCGACCCGGTCGGCGGACTCATTTACGTGGTGGCTCTTACGGTTCAAAACGCTACGCCTATCTATCAACTGCACGCCCTGAGTATCACCAATGGTCAGGAGCAGCTCGGTGGGCCCGTTACGATCCAGGCGTCGGTGCCCGGCTCGGCTGCCGATAGCGTAAACGGGCAAATCCCGTTCAACGCGGCGATTCAATGGCAACGGACCGCGCTGTTGCTAAACAACGGCTCCATCTATTTCGGCTTCGGCACTGGGGTCCCAGAAACACAAACCTATCATGGCTGGCTTCTACAATACGATGCCAACAATCTGCAGCTGATCCAGGCTTATAACACCACGCCGAACGGACAGGGTGCAGGAGTTTGGATGTCGGGCGGCGGCCCGGCCGCGGACGATACCGGGGTGTACTACGCCACCGGCAATGGCAGCTTTGATATTAGCGGCGATACGGGAGAGAGCGTGATTTGGCTGGGCCCCAGTTCCACCGCCTCGTTTACCAGTTTTGATTACGCGACGCTCACCACGGATGATCTGGACCTCGGCGCGACAGCGACATTGCTGCTGCCCAACACTAACTTGCTGGTGGTCGGCGGCAAAGATGGCTCTCTGTACGTTCTGAACCGCAGCAATCTGGGCGGCCTGGAGTCCGGCAACACACAAATTGCTCAGTACTTTCTGGGGACGGCGGGATGTGCGAGCGGACCTTGTGCGGGAATTCATAATTTAACGGCGTGGGGTCTCACCAGTTCGCCATTATTGCTGTATCTATGGGGAGCCCACGACGTTCTCAGAGGCTATGGTCTGTCGAATAATGGCATATTTAATACCACTCCATTCGCCACCGGGACTGTCACCGCAGGATATCGGGGCGGAGTATTGGCGCTTTCGAGTAATGCACAGCTGGCAGGAACTGGCGTTCTCTGGGCCACCACGTCGACCCAAAATGCCACCGTTGCGCCAGGCACTCTCTATGCCTTCGACGCCTCCTCGCTCTCGGCACTCTGGAACAGCGGTACGAATGCGGCGGACACGCTCGGGAATTTCGCCAAATTCTCGTCCCCCACTGTAGCCAATGGCAAGGTCTACGTCGCCACATTTTCAAATCAATTGAACGTATACGGAATCCACACGCTTTCCAGCACCAGTCTGACCTTTGGCGATCAGACCGTCGGTACGGTGAGCGCAGCACAGGAGGTTACCTTCACGAATGGGACACCCGCGCCGCTTGCGATGCCCAGCATTCTGCCGAGCGGTGATTTTGCGGCCACCAGCACCTGCGGAGCAACGATCGCTCCAGGCACAGCCTGCGTTATCAGCGTAACGTTTACTCCCACCGCGGCGGGAACGCGCTCGGGCGCCGTGACCATGAACGATAGCTTGATCGGCAGTCCCCAGATGATTGCTCTCACGGGCTATGGCTTGATGGCGCAGACCATTACTTTCGGTGGGCTTTCGAACCAGCCGTTCGGCGTCGCACAGTTCGCGGTTAGCGCGAGTGCTTCTTCCGGCTTGACCGTCAGCTTCAATTCGCAGACCCTTTCCGTCTGCACGGTGTCGGGAACCACCGTCACGATGCTCTCGGTTGGTCAGTGCACCATCCAAGCCACGCAGCCGGGCGACGGCATCACTTACGCGGCTGCCACGTCCGTCAGCCAAAGCTTCCAAGTGACGCCGGCGGCCCAGACCATCACCTTCGGAGCGCTCTCGAATGAACCCCTGGGCACGGCTCCGTTCGCTGTGACCGCAACCGCATCCTCCGGTCTTACGGTGGGCTTCGCATCGCTGACGACATCGGTCTGCACGCTATCGGGCACAACGGTCACTCTTGTTGCGGTTGGCGTCTGTACCATCCAAGCCACGCAAACAGGCGGTCTCGATTACACCGCCGCCGCGCCCGTGAACCAGAGCTTCGAAGTTACATTCCAGGCTCTCGGCGCCAGTTCGCTTCTAGTAGGCAGCGCCGGAGGAAGCTCTTCGGTGGAGCTGACATATGGCGGCGCTTGGACTGCCACTTCCAACGCCTCGTTCCTGAACATTTCCGCAGGGAGCGCCAGCGGCGCCGGCAACGCCGTGGTCGCGTTCACCTGCGATCCGTTCACTGGCACTGGGACACGCACGGGTACGCTGACCATCGCGGGTTTTACGGTTACCGTATGGAGTGGCTGTGGACGGTTCCGGCAACGTCTACATCGCGGATACCGCTGACGCCGCGATCAAGAAGTGGAGCGCGTCGACGCAGCAGGTGACCACGCTGGTGCCGGGCCTGAATAGCCCATATGGAGTGGCTGTGGACGTTTCCGGCAATGTCTACTTCGCGGACAGCGGCAACCACGCGATCAAAGAGTGGAGCGCGTCGACGCAGCAGGTGACCACCCTGGCGCCCGGGCTGAACGATCCTTCAGGAGTGGCCGTGGACGGTTCCGGCAATGTTTACTTCGCGGACAGTGGCAACGGGGAGATCTACGAGTGGATTGCGTCGAC
>JBEKLB010000584.1:0-3551 GCA_050010415.1 Bryobacteraceae bacterium
ATTGGAAAGCGATCGCGTAAAACCCCGCTCTAGACAGTCATGACCATTGCCGATCTGCTGGACCGCGATTTTTCCAGACCCATTGCAGAGATGGTCAATGTCAACAACCATGATCCGGACACGGTCCTGGTGGAGCTGACCGAATACATCGCGACGGACCGTATCAAGGCGGAGTTCGAAAGCCTGTTCCTCGCGATGGCGACGGCTCCGAAATCGCCGGGCAACACGATCGCCCAGAGCTACTCTTGGAACGACCGGTTTCAGCCGATCGGGATGACGGCAACACAGGGAACAACGACGCTGCTGGGGCTGAATTTTTATCCGTGCCCGAATAATGCGACAGCGTGTGCGTCAGCAAACGGAACGGGCAACAATGGGAATCTGCTGTCGCAGGCGATCAGTTTCCCGGTAATCGGTTCGGCGCCCGCTTTGAGCCTGGCGCAAACCTACTACTACGATCACCTGAACCGGCTCACCGGCGCGCAGGAATCGGGCGGTGGAGCAAACTGGTCCCAGAGCTACGGTTTCGACACAGTGGGCAACCGCTGGGTCCTGACCAGTTTGGGCCTGCCGGCCCTGCCGACCGATACGCCCCTATCGCAAAGTTGGTATTCGACCACCGTGCCCAACCGGATCGCGTCATGGACCTATGATGGGAACGGCAATGTTCTCCAGGAAGGCAGCGTGGCTCGGAGCTTCACCTACGACGCGGAAAATCGGCAGGTTACGGCTTGTCTCAATTGCACGCAGGGATCACCGACCGCGACCTACGCGTATGATGGCCAGGGGCAGCGGGTGAGTAAAACGGTGAGCGGACAAACGACCACCTACGTGTACGATGCCTTCGGGAATTTGGCGGCGGAGTATGGGGCGGAGCCAGCCAGCGCCTGCGCTGGGACGTGTTATGTAACGACGGACCATCTGGGCTCCACGCGCCTGCTGACCAACGCCCTGGGGAGCCCGGCCGGAAGGTACGATTATCAACCGTTTGGACAGGAGATCGGATACCCATCCGATGGGCGCAGCACCGCCCAGGGCTATACTGCAGCACCCGACGGCACGAATCCAAAATTCACGGGGCAAATACGGGATCAGGAGACGACGCTGGATTGGTTCAACGTGCGCCACTACTCGGGATGGCAGGGCCGGTTTCAGAGCCCCGATCCGGCGAACGCGGGAGCCGACACATCGAATCCGCAGAGCTGGAACGGGTATGCGTATGTCGGCAACAATCCGCTCAGCTTCACCGATCCGAGCGGGATGTTTGTCGAAGCTGGTGGGGGCGGAGACGACGGCGGCGACGGTGGCCTTGCCGGTGTGATTGTTACCGGAATTGTGGACGCCTTGGAAGCGCTCTTCGGAGGAGGCGGTCCGCCTCCGAGCATTCCACCCTCATTGGCTACGCCGTCCAGTCCAATTGTGGGACCCACGTTTTCAGTCACCGGATGGGGCGCTCCTGATAGCGTCGCGCCGTCATGGAGCGCGGTCGGCGGCATGATGCCGTTGGACCTAGGCGTCCTCTTTTTCGCCCAGGCGACGGCAAGCAAGCCCGGCCCTCCAAGCTTTACGAAGCATTACGGCCTGACAACCTCGTGCCGCTCTAGCGCGGGGCAAGTCATGGGAGCCGTCGAGGGCAACTTCGCACGATTTGGAAACTACTCACGATACGGTGGTGCTGAACGCGTATCGTTCTCGCCGCCTGCACGGATGGGTGTAGGCTCCACGATTCCGATCTCCGTGGGAATTATGGGCATCAATCAGGGCCTGTCCGTAAACGTCCAGTCGATGAATTCGCAGAGCATGACCTTCACGACAAATCCTGGTCATCTCATCTATCCCGGACACATTACGTTTGCGGCTTCGCCTGCCTCTCCGGGCTCGATCAACTTCAACATCAATCTTGGAGGGACTGTTGCCAACTCAGCAGAGTTCAACTTCGGAGGCGGTGCCTTTGAAGACGCACAATGGAATCACTTTCTTGGGCAAGTTAGCGGCTTCTGCAAGGCAGGTCACTAATGATCGGTACAACAGGCGCAACCGTGTTGTTCTTGATCAACGTACTCCTCGCTAGCGTGCTAGGTATAGGCGCTGGTGGTCTTACATGCTTGGCGATACGGAGGTCTTGGGGTCTCAGGGAGGCCCTGATAGATGCTGTGCTCGCGGCGGTCGTCGCAGTTGCCGCTGCGTACGTCGTTGCGGCGATAGAGAGTGCTGGTGGTGTATGGGAGTCACGCGTGGCGCTGATCCTGGCCATCGCCGTTGCCAGCGTGGTAATAAGGAATCTGATCCGCCTAGGACTCCGCTCCGCAGGCTAGCGATATAAAACCCTGCGGCTCGTCTTGTTCATGCGAGTGCCTTGCGAAACGATGCTGCGCCGTTGGCCGCGAGCCGCTCGCGGTGATCCGTGGGACAGAAGGATCAGCGAGTTAGCGAAGAGTGGAAAGCCAGAAGAAAACGGCCGACGCTACGCATCGGCCGGAGTGTGACAGGCCACCCGGCGCGGGTTGTTCGTGGCCGCACCCGAACTATCTGGCCCGCGACCGTTGCAGCGCCAGATCGTTGAGCCGCGGAACTTCGTGAGTTTCGCTGAAATCGAGGGCGCGTTCGATGGAGCGGCGGAGGTAGTAGGAGCGGGACGGCATCTGCAAATCGGAGACGATGGTATCGAGGCGATCAACGACGGATTCGGGAAGGCGCAAAATGATGGCGCGTTTTTTAGGTTTCAACTGGTTCTCCTGGTTCAATGGGGATCGGGTGAAGTGTGGAAGTATCTAGGTACGCAAAATGGAACAATCCATCAACATGCGAAGCATGGCGTTGCGAAGCAACGTCAAACGTCCAACCCCGTCTTGAACCTTCCTCTTCCACCCAATTTTTCATTCGTCCTAACCAACCTTGACTCGTCGTTCACTTCGTTCACGACGCTTCGCATTCCTGATTTAGCATCATGCGGTTGGTCTAGAGCTTCGATGCAGGAACACGAGTCCTAAGGACTCGGCATCGAAGCTGGAAAAGGTCATGCGTACTGGCCCTTTGCATCGAACGTGATCCTCTGAGTCGGTCACGTCTCTCGGCTACTTAACGGTGGTCTCTCAGCCATTATCCGGCGGACTTGGGCATCCCGATTCGCAGCACCCTGGCTCTTCGTCCGCGTCTCACAGTAGAGCCGTCCTTGTTCACACTAAGGTGATCCACGCTGCCGTCAATTACTCCGACCGTGGAGGACTTGTGTTGATCGTGTCTATGGCGGTCAGCGTTTTCCTTCACCTGCCCGTCCGATAGCAGAGGATCAAAACTGATCTATACATGCACGGTTGGGAAGCGCCGGGGAAACGGGGCGCAGACCCACAGCTACGAGCGATGGGCAACCTGTGGATGATCCGCGCGGGACATGAACGAATCTTAAGAGAAAAAGTTGCAAAACCGTATTCTTGGGGAGCCATAAATCAGCCGTGTTCTTCGTCTATAATGATCGCTTCCGCCCGGATGACCAGGCATTGGAAAGCGATCGCGTAAAACCCCGCTCTAGACAGTCATGACCATTGCCGATC
>JBEKLB010000585.1:0-3547 GCA_050010415.1 Bryobacteraceae bacterium
GAACGCGGGCTACCTGACCGCCATCGATGCGCGGACGGGCGACACCATTCAAAGCTTCGGCGATAACGGCCGCGTCGATATTCGAGTCGGGTTGGACCGGGACATCGATAAAATCGCACCGCTCCAGACCAACAATCCCGGGCGCGTTTTCGAAAACCTGTTTATTATGCCGCTACCGGCGCGCGGTGATAATTATGCGGCTGTGCCCGCCGACGTCCATGCTTACGACACGCGCACGGGGAAGCTCGAGTGGGTGTTTCATTCGGTTCCGCATCCAGGCGAGTTCGGTTATGAAACGTATCCCAAGGATTTCTGGAAGACCGGAGGCGGCGTACACAACTGGAACGAGCTATCCGTGGATGAAAAACGCGGAATCCTCTACATCCCGTTCGGCACGGCGAGATACGATTTTTACGGTGCGAATCGCCATGGGCAGAATCTGTTCGCCAACAGCCTGGTGGCGCTGGACGCCCGCACCGGCAAACGAATCTGGCACTTTCAAACGGTGCATCACGATCTGTGGGATTATGACCTACCCACAGCGCCCCGGTTGTTGACGGTGAAGCATGATGGGAAAACCGTGGAGGCTGTCGCGCAGCCGACCAAGCAGGGATTCCTATTCGTCTTTAACCGCGTGACGGGTCAGCCTCTCTGGCCGGTGGAAGAACGGCCCGTGCCGAAATCGGACGTGCCGGGTGAAGAGGCTTGGCCCACGCAGCCGTTTCCCACCAAGCCGCCGCCGTTCGCCAGGCAATCCTTCACCGAAAAAGATATCAATCCGTATATCACCGAAGCCGAGCAGGCCGGCATGCGGAAGGAGTTCAAAACATTTCGCAACGAGGGACTTTTCACGCCCCCCAGCAGGCAGGGGTCGGTTCAAATGCCGGGGAATGCCGGTGGCGCCACCTGGGGAAGTTCGGCCGTTGAGCCGAATCGCGGTCTGATGTTCGTGGTGTCCAAAGAGCGGCCGGCGATCATCAAGCTGAATCTTCCCGGCGAGAAATCGCGCGGGCAAACGCTGGGTCCACCGCCGTTGCCCGGCCCTCTCGTTACCGAGCAGGGCGAGTTTCCCCGCTACGATGCACCATATGACTTCATGGTGATGGCGAATGGGCTGACCACCATCGGGCCGCCGTGGTCGCAGATCACAGCCTACGATCTCAACACCGGCACCATCAAATGGCAGATTCCCGATGGCGGTGTCACGGCCCTTGCCGAGCAGGGTCACCCCGACACCGGCGCTGTTTCCCCGCGAGGCGGAATTGTCGCCACGGCGGGCGGGCTGCTGTTCATCACGACACTTTCCGACCGCAAATTCCGGGCGTACGATCAGGACTCCGGGCGGGTGTTGTGGGAGAAGGACCTGCCCGACGGAGCAGAAGGCGTACCCGCGGTCTACGAGATCGGCGGACGCGAATACATCGCGCTGTGCGCGGGCGCCGGCCCAATCAATCCGCCGATTCGAATTGATAATGCGAAACCGGAGGCCCCGGGCGCAGGCGCATATCTGGTCTTCGCTTTGCCGCAGCGGTAGCCGCGCAGGAGATTCTAGTTCAAACCAGTGCGGTGAAGAATGTCTTGAAAACGGGGATCGGAACGCAAGCCATCCAGCGCCAGGTCGGCTCTCAGGACCGAGGGAAGGTCCAGAAACTTCTCCGCATAGGCTTTTTCCAGGAACTCGAACGCTTTATCCTTTTCGTGGAGGCCGGCATAGATGGTAGCCAGCGTGTATGGCGAAGCAGCACTCTCTTTTGCTGTGTGCTCTAAAACGCGAAGAATTTTCTCCGCCTCAACTTTCTTGCCCATCGCTGCATAAGCGTGTGCCAGCGCCACAACGCTCCTGGCACCATCTGACATCGCGATTGCCTTTTGGTATTCGGAGATCGCTTCCGGCAGCCTGCCCGTGCCTTCGTAGCCAATGCCGAGACTATAGTGCTGAGACACCTCGTTGGGGTCCAGGAGCAGCGCTCTCTTACTTGCATCAATCAAGCGAGGGTAATCTCTCAGCTGATAGTACGTTCCTGTTTCCGTCTGAGCCGCGCTGAAACTGTAGTCCAGTTGGTCGATTCTTGCGATCTCGGCCAGAGCTTCGGCGCGCCGCCCCATGAGTGCGAGAAACTCGGCGCGATCCTCGTGCGCGCAACTGTAGCTGGGCGCCAACGCGATGGCGCGGTTGAATTCTCGATCGGCAGCGGCCCAATTCCAGTCAAACCTCGAACTCAGCGCACCAAGCGTATCGTAGGCCTCGCCAATGCTGTTGTCGAGTTTCAGCGCTTTGGCTAATGTCTCCCTGGCAGATCGCTCAGCCTGGTCCTTTGGTAAAGCTCCAGCAAATGCCAAGTAGGCGTAAGTGTCCGCCAGCCCCGCGTAAGCGAGAGCGAAGTCCGGATCTTTTTGGATCGAGCCTTCAAAGTAACGTTGGGCCTTCTTCAGTGAATCGACTTTAGTGTACTCATTGACAAAGTAAAGACGACCCTTCAGATAGTCATCGTAGGCCGCTGGGTTCACCGCGTGGCCCCGGCGAAGCTCAGCGTGTTGCGTTGGAGTAAGTTGTGCGCGAACCTGCTGCGCTATCGCGCCCGACACCTCACTCTGCAGATTTAGAACATCGCCCAGATCCCGGTCGTATGTCTCTGCCCAGAGGTGCTGGTCCGTGCGTGCCTGAATTAGTTGGGCGGTAATGCGCACTCGTTGACCCGAACGGATGGCCGATCCTTCGACGATGGCATCCACGTTCAATTCGCGCGCAATGTCAGGCAGGCCCTTCTTGGCCCCCTTGTACTGCATGACGGAAGTTCCCGAGATGACCCGCAGTGAGCCGACTTTAGCGAGGTCCGTAATCAACTGATCCGTCATGCCATCTACGAAGAATTCCTCTGACGGATCGCCGGACAGATTCTTGAGGGGCAGGACAGCGATGGAACGTATCGGCGCACCCCCCGCTTTCGCGTGAAGCCACAATGACAAGGCAACGACTGCGAACGCCAAAAGAGCGCAAAGAACAAGGACCAGACTCCTTTTCCGCTTTGGGCGCGCAATGACGGCTACCGGTTGAGGGGTATGGTCGCTGGTTTTCGCAGCCAACTGCAGTGTCTGAAAATCCTCTATCGGACCGATGTACCGGTATCCCCGGCGCGGAAGGGTTTCGATGTAGCGCGGTTTCTCGGGCGAATCGCCAAGCACTTCGCGAACCCGCGCCACGGCGTTGTGCAGGTTATGGTCAAAATCGCCAAATGTGTTACCGGGCCAGATCCGGCTCTGAATTTCCTCGCGGGTCACCACCTCGCCGGCGCGATCCAACAGGATTTCGAGCACCTGGAGGGGCTGGCCGCGCAAACGCAGCCTTACGCCGTGTTTGCGCAGTTCGCCGGCACGGACGTCCAACTCATATCCGTCGAACCGTAACCTCTCGGCAATTCGCGGCTGGGTCGCCATGGCACCTTCAGAAAGCTAACGAATTCTAACACAATGCCTCTTCTAACACAGAGCCTCCGACAACCGATCTAAGCAAGCTGGAACCCTGTTCGTTACAACAACTTGGTCATGG
>JBEKLB010000586.1:0-3527 GCA_050010415.1 Bryobacteraceae bacterium
CCGAACATTCTATGGCCCCGACCGGGAGCCTTCAACCAGCCTGGCCTTCCCTCTGTGGCATGTTTCCGGACTGGACAACTACTCCATTCCGCACCCCATGCTGGTGAAGAAGAGCGATTACGCCGCGGCCCACGGCATTCCTGAGTCGGAAGTAGTAAAGCACGCCACGACCGGCTCCGGCCCCTCGGCTTCATTCCTGGGCAGCGACATGCGCGCGGCCTACTACGGCGGAACGGCTTTGACCGGCGCCGGGCAGAACCTCGGCCTGTTTGAATACGAGGGCACAGACCTTGCCGACCTGAATACCTATTTCAGCAACGTGCACCAGACCAACAACGTGCCCATCACCTTGCTCTCGACAGACGGCACGAGCACATCCTGCCTCGATACCCGGGCCGGCGGCGATTGCGACGACACGGAGCAGACTCTGGACATGACCCAGGCCATCGGCATGGCGCCGGGGTTATCCAGTCTCGTCGTCTACATCGGGTCCACCGACACGGCCATCATCAGCGCCATGACGACGCACAGCCCGCTGCCCACCACCATCGGCTGCTCATGGGGATGGACTCCTGCCGACCCCTCCACACTCGACCCCTACTTCGAGAAGATGGCGGCGCAGGGCCAGAACTTCTTTGCCGCCTCCGGCGATAGCTCAACATGGTCGGCGAGCAACGAAGCCTGGCCGGCTGACGATGCCAATGTAGTTTCAGTCGGCGGCACCGACCTGGTCACGGCCAGCGCGGCGGGGCCATGGGCCTCGGAGACGGCATGGACCGACTCCGGCGGCGGCATCTCTCCCGACAAGATCGCGATTCCTGCCTGGCAGCAGATCTCCGGCGTGATCAACTCGAGCAACAAGGGATCGACCACTTACCGCAACGGCCCGGACGTGTCCGCCAACGCGAACTTCACCTTCTACACCTGCGCCGATCAAACCGCCTGCCTGGCCAACGAATACGGCGGCACCAGCTTTGCCGCGCCCATGTGGGCGGGATACATTGCTCTTGCCAATCAGCAACTGGCCAACAATGGCGAGGGAACAATCGGCTTCATCAACCCCACCATTTACGCCCAGAACGTCACCTCCCAATACGCCACCGACTTCCACGACATCACCAGCGGGACTTCGGGAAGTTATAGCGCGGTCACCGGCTACGATCTGGTCACGGGCTGGGGCAGCCCCAACGGCGCCGGCCTCATCAACGCCCTGGCGCCGACAAGCGCTACTCCAGCCTTCACGCTGGCGGCTTCACCCACGGCTGTCTCCGTTGTGGTGGGCAACAGCGGTACTTCAACCATCACCACGACTGTGTCTGGCGGCTTTGACTCGGCCATCGCACTAACCGCGAGCGGCCAGCCCTCAGGCGTAACGGTCAGCTTCAGCCCCACATCCATCGCCGCGCCGGGTTCAGGAACATCGACGGCTACGCTGGCCGTGGCGTCAACCACCGCGACCGGCACTTACACCATCACCGTCACGGGAACCGGAGGCGGGCTCACGCATACGGCTACCGTTTCGCTCACGGTAACCGCTGCGGCGACTCCCGCCTTTACTCTTTCCGCGTCACCCACCTCCGTTTCGGTGGTGCAGGGCAGCAGCGGTGGTTCCACCATTTCAACCGCAGTATCGGGCGGATTCAGCTCCGCGATCACCCTGTCCGCATCGGGAATGCCGAGCGGCGTTACCGCTGCGTTCAGCACCAACCCAATTGCGGCGCCGGGATCGGGGTCCTCCACCCTGACCTTGGCCGTAGCGTCCACCACTGCGACTGGAACTTACACCATCACCGTCACGGGCACGGGCGGCGGCATCACGCATACGGCCACAGTATCGCTGACCGTAACAGCCGCGGCCACGGGCTCGTTTACGATTTCCATTTCGCCCACTTCGGGCTATCTCGACCAGGGCCAGAGCGGGTATGGGGTCGTCACCATCAAAGCCTCTGGAGGATTTGATTCCGCGGTCGCTTTGTCGGCCACCGGTATACCTTCAGGCGTAACAGGCAGCTTCAGTCCCACATCGATCACCGGTTCCGGTTCTTCTGATTTCACGCTGACCGTGGCCAGAAACGCCCCCACCGGCACCTATCCGATCACCATCACGGGGACCGGCGGAGGCATCACGAAGTCCACAACCCTCACCTTCTCAGTGCGCCGTTAGCTCGACCGATCGACGTATTCGCAGGGAAGCCATCGCCACAATAAAAAGGCCCGGACGAAAAAGTCCGGGCCTTTTGGCGAGCCTTTATCTATTATGTACGTTTTAAACTCTTGCGGAGCAATCGTTCCTGCGCGGCGGGCCGTGCAGGGCGACCACTCGAACCAGGAGAGAACCAAGGAGCATCTTCGAAAAAAGTGGAAGGATCTGAGGACAGCAAGTATGCGCTTTCATTTTGGGTTGTCGTTTTTGCGCTTAGTTTGACGCACAAGCAACCACATGTTTGCCCATGACTGAGTGGTGGCTCACTTAGGAACGCGAGAAAGCTCACGAAAATGACTCACTATCGGCGAAGTTTTTTCGCAAATAGTTCTAATCGCCTCCAGTGCAGCGGCCGGCTAGAGCGATTTCACAATTCGTGTGCCCTTTTTGGCTTCGCGAAGGGTGCCTTTTTCTTGAGGAAAAAGGCACTTTGGAGCCGTGCCTTCGGGGTACAGCAATTGTGAAACCGCTATAAGTCGCCGCTCAGCCTGTAAGCCGGCGCTTTCTTGAGCGCCAGTCGCGTATCCTGTCGCTTGGATCCCATCTCCCCACCAGAAAGACTGTTGCCCACGCGCCTGGCCGCCGTGGCCGTCGCGCTGTGTGGTGTCTGCGCATTTTTGCAGCTCTACTGCACGCAGCCGCTGCTCCCGCTCCTGACCCAGCTTTTCCACGCCTCGAAGACCGCTGCCGGCCTGACGGTCTCGGCAGCCACGCTGGGCGTGGCGATCTCCGCGCCCGTATTTGCGGCGCTCACCGAGCGGCTGCCCCGCAAGCGCGTGATCGTGGCTTCGCTGCTGGGCATCTCCATCCCCACGCTGCTGGCGGCGACATCCACATCGCTGGGTCAGCTCATCTTCTGGCGCTTTCTCCAGGGCATTCTGGTTCCCGGAGTCGTTGCCGTCCTGGTCACCTATATCGGCGAGGAATGGCCGCCGGACCGCGTGGCTCTGATCATGAGCTTCTACGTCAGCGGAACCGCGCTGGGCGGATTTACCGGCCGGGTGGGCACCGGCATTCTTACCGACTGGTTCAACTGGCGAATCGCTTTCGTGGTGCTTGGGATTGCCTCACTCGCCGGAGCCGCGGCCGTTGCCGCCTGGCTGCCGCGCGGCCGTCTTCGCGCGTCTTCCCCGGTCGATGACAGACCGCGCTTGCCGTTCGCCTACCAGGTCCAGAGCCTTTTCCGCAGCCGCCGGCTCGTGGCCACCTTTGCTGTGGGCTTCAATGTGCTCTTCTCCCTGGTGGGTGTCTTTACGTGGATCACCTTCCACCTCAGCGCCGCACCGTTTTCGCTCTCGACTACGGCGCTCAGCTCGCTTTTCTT
>JBEKLB010000587.1:0-3517 GCA_050010415.1 Bryobacteraceae bacterium
CGTGTCTTGCAATTAAATCCGGTCGAGCGTCTGCAATTATTTCAACTCGCGCGCCGCGAACCGAGTATCGGTTCCGAACCTCCGCGCGAAACGGTCAGCCCGCGCTTGCAGCGAATGATCGATCAGTCGGACATCATGCCGGCCTTTGTTATGGGGCGCCGATGGGACGTGCTCGGATGGAACAATGCCGCGCGTGCTTTCCTGCTCGATTTTGATCAAATATCGCCGGAAGAACGGAATCTGGTGTGGCTTATCTTTACCCACCCGGCGCTACGCTCCTTGTTCGTCGACTGGTCGACGCGGGCTCAGGATGCGCTGGCGAGATTTCGTGCCGATTACGGCCGTTATGCGGGCGACTCGCATTTTTTGCAACTTGTGGAACGGCTCAACGCGATCAGTCCGGAGTTTGCACAATGGTGGTCGCGCCATGACGTTCTGCCCTTGAGCGAAGGCAGTTTGCACTACAATCATCCGCTGGTCGGGCGCGTGATCGTGGATAACATGACGTTCTCGGTGGTCGATAATCCGGAACTGCGAGTCGTTGCCCTGCTGCCCGTGGCCGAGGCGAGTTCGATAGCGAAGATGCGGAAAATTATCGCGGCGTTCCGCAACGGCGGCGCGGTCCGTGGCGCATCGCGGCGGCGGCCACGCCGGCGCTCGGATCTGTGGACGGCCACGAATAGCCAGTCGTCGGGGGGCGTGGTGTCGAACTCGGACTCCACCGGACCGATCGCCGAGCAGGATCGATGAGACAGCATCGATGAGACAGAGACCGATGAAATAAGATCGATGAGATAGGATCGGGAACCACCGCCGGGCGCTGCCGCCGCACGAGCGCACCCGCGAGTGGTTTCACGCCGCGGGTCACGAATAGAGCCGCGGTAGAAATAAATCCGTTCGACCTCTGCCTGGAGCGGAGGTCTCCCCGCCTCGCGCCGCCTGCGAGCGCGAAACGTTCCCGCCTGCATGGACGGTAGATACCATCCTCCGCGCGCTTCTCCTCTAAGCATTATCCCGTGTGACGGACAGACTTTTACGGCATATCGATGCCGGTTCAGTTCGAGGCTGAACTGACGGCGCTCGGCTTTGGGAGCGGGCGCGCTCTCCGCGCGAGCACTTTCTATACCGGTATAAAAAATTCTCTAGCGCCACGATCGCTTCTTTTATATTGACGTTCTTCGGTTGCCCGGCGTGCGCGGGCCGAGGAGCATTTTTATGGATGTGCATGCAGACTGGTGGGGAGAAGTAAAGAGTATGAATGCAGACTCGAGACGGGGAGAACGGGCTTGGTTACTTGGCGTGATCGCGACGATGGTGCTGATTCTCGGTGTTCCAATTCGAGCATCCGCGCAGCAGGGATTGTCGCAAACCCTGGAGGATACGTTTCAACTTCACGGCTACGTCGAGAACCAGGAAATCATCCGCAACACAAACTATGTAACCGACTACAACGTAGCGTCGATCCGCAATCGCATCGACTTGCAGCCCTCGGGTCAGATAATCGAGAACGGTACGTTGCCCACGGTGATGGGCGTGCCATTGGGGACGGGCCTCTCGGTGAGTTACTTCGCCGAAATCCGGCCCGGTTACGAAGGCGCATATGATCTCGTGCCCGACCGTTTTGGAAATCACACCACCGGGTTTTCGGGTATCGGCGTCTCGGAATTCGACGGCACCGGGCAGACCGCCGGACTGGCGCTGCTCCAGGCATTCGGCTATCACCCGAAACAATTCAAGGGTGTGGTGGCTCGCACCCTGCTATTTCCGGAACCGATTTCCCAGAACATCAGCGACTACCGCGTCGTGAATGGAGTTGCGACTAGTTGCTGGGGTTGCATAAACGCTACGCAGTCGGTTAGCAATCTGCGTTTCGAGCGCGACGACAGCAATCAGTATTACTATCCCGATCGCGAGGCCTACCTGGACTTTCGCTGGGACTTTTTCGGGTCCAACCTTCTGCGGGTCGGCAAGCAGCAAAACGTATGGGGCAAGGCCGACTTCTTCCGCCTGCAGGATATAATCAATCCGGTCGATTACGGGCAGCACTTTTTCATCGAGCCTTTCGAAGACACCCGGATTCCGCAGCTCGCGGCATGGCTCCAACATCGCTTCGGCGACATACTGGGTCTGCAGGACGTTGCCGGCAACCTGGTATGGAACTTCGATACGTTCAATCCGGTGGGATTAGGCGTGGGCGGTCAGCCGTGGGCGGTGAATTTCGGCGACCAGAAAAAAGCTTTCGCCTTTGACAACAGCTTGTTTGACGCTGGACTGTGCTCCGGGAGCAGCACGCCGGGTGTATGCAATCCCAACCATGTCAACTTCGGCCTCGCCAGCGAAAAAGTGCCTAACTGGAGTCTGCGCAACGATGGTGTCGGTGCGAAGTGGGACTTCCAGCTTCCACATCCGTCGATCCGCTTCGCGTTGACCGATTGGTACGGCATCGGGCAAACACCGGTCTTCGTCCTGAGCACGCTTCAAGTACTGGGCCGGCCGGGCGGTCCTCCAGGAGCGATTTCCACGGGCAGCAACTTTCCGAGCTCCGGCGTAAATTGCTCCAAGCTTGCGACCATCAGTAAAGGCTATCCCGGCTTTTTCGGACCGGGCGGCGGCAGCATACCAATCATCGCCACTCAGGGAAGCTGGATCCATCTGGCCAAGAACGTGAATCCGCGGACGTTTCTGAACGATTGCACCTTTGGCGGCGGCAATCAGATCCGTTACCACAAAGACAATACGCTCGGACTGTCCGCGGATTATTTCGAGCCTTTTACTGGAGTGATTATTCGCGTTGAATCCTCGTGGACGCACAACGCGCTACTCAACGACACCGATTCACTCGACTGGACGACGAACAACGACATCATGCAATACGTCGTTGGCTTCGATCGCCCGCACTTCATCAGGTTCCTCAACCCGGACAGCAGTTTCTTCACAAGTTTCCAGGTGTTTGAGACTTACTATCCCGGCGCGCATAGCTCCAACAGCAGCAAAGATGGTCTGATTACCGGCGTGAACGATTTTACTTTCACCGCGTTTACCCAGACGCATTACTATCGCGACCAGATCATCCCGCTCATCTTCGCGGCGTTCGGAACCCAGGCCACGGATGCGACGATTGGCGGCAACACGGAGTGGCTGATCAACGATCACTGGTCGGCTTCTGTCGGCGTCGACGCGTTCGTGGGCAAGTCGATTCAGCACAACATCGGACCGAACGCGGCCTTCCAGGCAGGCCATACGGCGCCGCAGGACGCGCCGTACAGCGAGAGCATCTTCGGTCCCGCCGCGATGCAGGCCGGCGGCGCCCAGCGCAACAAGGACGACGAATTCTGGACCCGGTTGCGTTACCGCTTCTAGGCTGGTGGGTGCGAGAGGCGAGGCTGATCCGGTTCGGCCTCGCCGGCTCGCATCCGCCCAAAAAGCTGACGAGCGACGATGATAACCGGCAGAAATATGCGGATATTTGAAGGGGGTGCTAAAAAAATCGCAATTGCATGCGATGGAACTTGAACCA
>JBEKLB010000588.1:0-3517 GCA_050010415.1 Bryobacteraceae bacterium
GTTTTCAACAGCGACATGTCCCAGTTGAATTGGCCTGGTCCCAGGATGATTCCCGAGCCGGAGTCGCCATAGCCCGTTCCGTCACCAATGATGGGCGCATTGCAAAAGGCGCTGGTGTTGAAGTAACCCGGACCGCCGCTGTTTCCGCCCAGCCGCGATTGTACGCCTCCCGGCGTTGCGATGTTCCCATACGTCATGCCGGGGCACATTTGGGCTCGTGCGAAGCCTGCCTGGTCCGCGCTGCCGGCCGTTCCGTAGATGGTTCCGGCGCTCGAATCGGCGATGGTCATGGGTGTGCCATCTTGAATCACGGTCACTCCGGAGATGCTCCATCCCTGCGATACCCGGCCGAGTAAGCCGCTGTGCGTGCCAAACGGCAGATCGTAGCTGTAGTTCACGACGAAGCGCTGCGGCCGGCTGTAAAGCGCGGGCCCCCATTGCTGCGAAAGGTTGCTGGCGTTGTTGCTGTTCGCCACGCTATCATACAGATCCGTCAGGTCCTTGCTCCAGGTGTAGGCCGCTTGCAGCATGAGTCCATGTGAGAACTGTTTGCGCACCGTGACCTGCAAGCTGTTGTAGTTGGAAGTGCCGTCGAAGCCGGTGCCCCGCACGCCCACTGCCTGGTATCCCAGATAAGGAACGCGAAAGTCGATGTTTTCCACCGTGTTGGTGGTGATGCCGTTGATCGGGTTGCTGGGGCTGGCCAGCAAAGGCGTGTTGTTGTTGTGATACTCGTCGAGCAGGTTGATTCCGCTCGATCCAACGTAGCCCGCTTCGAGCACCCAGTTCCGCGCAAATTCGTATTGAATGCCGAGATTGTACTGCCTCACCAAAGGCGTGTGCAGCACCTCGTCCAGGAACGGCACATTTAGGTTGGAGGTCTGGCCCGTTGCGAAGTTCGCCCAACGCGAGGAGAACGTCCCGAGCGTCGGTGTGGATGGGAAGGGGTTAGCCAGCGTCTGAGTGTTCGGAACTCCGAAGTCCACCGTGGCGGAGTATGGGTTCCCCTGTTCGACGGCATAGATGATTCGGTCCGCTCCTACGCGGTCATAAAAGATACCGGCGCCGCCGCGGACCACCAGCTTGCTGGAAACCTGGTCGGCAAATCCAATGCGCGGCCCAAAATTGCTGAGCGGAGCATGCAATCTTTCGGGTGAACTGCTGTCGTTGACCAGCACTCCGGCCGGCGGTTGTCCGTAGTGCGAGACGTAGTTGTTGGGCACCACCCATTGGCTCACGCCGGCGCCCGAGTCGGTGGGCCCGGTGGGAGGGATCGGCACCGCCGCGATGCGGGTCACCCAGGTTTGGGTCAGGTTTCCGTACTTATCGTTGAGTGCCCCGTTGAATTCCCAGCGTACGCCCAGGTTGAGCGTCAAGCGCGAGCTGACCTTCCAGTCGTCCTGAACGTAGGCGTTCATGCTGGGAGACGCATAGCCGTGGACGATGCCCAGCGGGGCGCTTCGCGAGCAATACAGGCACGAGAGCAGATTGCCCGCTCCGCCCACCAGCAGGTCGTTAAACGTACCCGTGAGCAGCAGCCCGCGCACGCCGGACCAGATGATCGGCCAACGCGTGTCTTGATACTCGTAGCCGGCCCGAATGGTGTGCTTGCCGTGCGACCAGGAAATCTGGTCGGAGGCTTCCAGCTGGTTGGTCACGCTGTAGGTGGGGCCGAAGACGCCCAGCATGGTGTACCCTCCAGCAATCGAGATGATGCCAGGCGGCGGGATCACACCAGGCGTCATGGGCGTGATTCCCAGCCCTGCATTCGTCGCTCCCGGCGGCGTTGCGGCGTTTCCCGTGCTTAGATTGCGTTGAAAAGATATGCGAGCTTCGTTCACCACCGTATTGCTTACCAGCGTGGTCAATTTCAAGACCGCGTCGGTATTCGAGAACCCCAGCAAACTCGGAGCACCGGGCAATTCGCCGCCCAAGGTCAAAATCTGAGGATTGTTCGTGAAGAAATACCGGCCGGCGAGAGTGTTCTTGGAACTCATCACGTAATCGAAGTTGGCTACCACCTGGTCTTCGTTGTAAATTGCGGGGTCGCTAAAGCTGGTGGACGCATAACCCGTAGTTCCCGAACTCGGGAAATAGTAGTTGCCATTCGGAAGCTTCAAGTTGAGGATGTTGAGCATCACCGGACTGATGTTCGATCCATCGCAAGCCACGTTGGGGCCGCCGAATGTTCCGAAGTTGGCATTTCCTGGATGATTCGCCGGGCAATTCATGGCGCCCAGAGCCGCCGCGAAACCAGGTGCGCTTCGATCGCCCGCCGGTATTGGCGGCAGGAAGGCGCTGGTGAATCCCGAAGAGTTGACGCCGTTTTTCTGGCGAGTGCCCTGATAGCTGACGAAGAAGAACAGCTTGTCCCGTTTGATCGGACCGCCTAACACCCCGCCAAACTGATTCTGATTCAGAACTTGTTTGGGGCAGGCCCCGCTCGCGTACGCCGAGCAGGAATCGCGGTTGTAGAAAAAGTCGTTGGCGTTGAAGATCGTGTCGCGCAGAAACTCGAATGCCGTTCCGTGAAATTGATTCGTGCCGCTCTTGGTGACCACGTTCACGTTCGCGCCGGGATTGCGCCCGTAACTCGCATCGTAGGTGGACGTCTGGACTTTAAACTCCTGAATGGCGTCGGGGCTCGGGACTCCGATTCCGGCATACAGGCTGGAGTCGTTGGCGCTGCCGGCGTTCGCGAAATTGTTGATGTTCACCCCGTCCATCTGGAAGCTGTTCTGGCCCGGATCGTTGCCGTTGACGCTCATGTCCTGGGTGCCTTTGCCGAAGGCAGTCGCGTTGTTGGCGCCGCTATTTGTTCCGGCCGACAAGGCGAGAATCTGAGTATAGTTGCGGCTGCTCAAAGGAAGTTCGGTGACGGTTTGAGACCCAACCGTGGTCCCGAGCGTCGAGCTCGCCGTCTGCAGCACTTCGGCCGTTGCTTCCACGGTAACCTGCTCGGATTGCGCTCCAACCTCAAGCGTCCGATCCAGCACCGGTGTCTCAGTGACGTTGACTGTCACCGAGGGGACCTCGGCGGTCTTGAATCCCGATGCGCTAAAACGCAGCCGGTAATTGCCGGGAGGCAGCAGTGCGAACTTGTAGCTTCCATCTCCGCCCGTAGCAACGGTGCGCGCCTGGTTCGTTTCCAGGCTGACCAACACCACTGATACACCGGGCACTATGGCGCCGGTTGGATCGGTCACTGTTCCCGTCAGAGCTCCGGTTCCGGCCGACTGGGCCGCGAGCGACGCTGCCAACGCGATCAAAAGAGCTGGGACGAGCCAGCAGGACGACAGCTTCTTGGGTGTCATGTAATCCTCTTCTTTACAGCTAGATACGGGTTTCCAGCAGATTGAAAAGCTTGATTTCTGCGCGCTAGTTACAAAAGTTTATGATAAAATTCCCCCGTCATCGCTCAAGGATCGATCAAATTCCTTGGGCTCTTGTCCAAGATCGGTCAAATTTGGGGAGGCTCTCATCATGTTGGGAGTGGACGAACCGATTGCCTTGGGTC
>JBEKLB010000589.1:0-3516 GCA_050010415.1 Bryobacteraceae bacterium
CGTGACTTCGCGGCACTCGAATCGGACCGCTGGTCCGAAGAGTAAACTACCGTGGCATCCGACCTCGACGTCATCATCGCCGGCGGCGGCGTCATCGGCGCCTCCATCGCCTGGCGGCTGGCCCGCCATAACCGGCGCGTTCTGCTGCTGGATGCCGCTAAAATCGGCTCTGAAGCCAGCTCCGCCGCGGCCGGCATGCTCACGCCCGGCGGCGAATTCGACCAGCCCTCGCCTTTGCTCGATTTCGCCATCGGCAGCTTGGCCAGGTATCATGACTTCGTTGCCGCGCTCGAAGCCGACAGCGGCCTGCGCGTCGAATTTCGCAAGATGGACGCGGTCCAGATCGCCCTCACCCAGGCTGAGTTTGAATCGCTCTCCCGGCGCGCGGCTTTTCAGCGAACGGCAGGTATTCCGTCGGCGGTTCTCACTAGCGGCCAACTCCGTGCCCTGGTTCCGATGGTCCGGCCGGACGCTATTGGCGCCATCCACTATCTCAACGAAGCCATTCTCGATCCGGTTGGTCTCATGACCGCTCTTCGCGCGGCCTGTCTCGCGCGCGGGGTGAACATCCAGGAGGAATCGCGCGTAAAGTCTATCGCCGCCGATGCCACATGGGCCCATGTTTCCATCGGAGACCGAATCATCCATGCTCCATTCGCGGTCATGGCCGCGGGCGCCTGGAGCGGCGGCATCGACGTCACCATCCACGGCCAGCCTTACCCGCTCCCGCGCTCCTTTCCGATGAAAGGCCATCTGCTCGGCTATCGGCTCCCAGCCGGATCTCTGGCCGCCACCGTCCGTCACGATCACACCTACGTTCTGCAGCGCGCGGACGGGCTCACCATCGCGGGCTCTTCCACCGAAGACGCCGGGTTCGATCGCACAATCGATGCCCAAATTGTTTCGGACGTTGCCGCGCGCGCGGGCGCTCTGGTCCCGGCCTTGACGTCGCTCCAGCCCGAATCCGCATGGATCGGCTTCCGCCCCGCCACCGATTTTGACGCTCCGCGCATCGGACGCGTGACATTGAATAGCGCCGCCAGCCGGCTCTGGCTCGCCTACGGCCACTATCGCAACGGCGTCTTGCTGGCCCCGGCCACAGCCCATCAGGTATGCCGGGAAATAGGCGCGGCGCTCCAATAGCAGCGCTAGAATAACAGGCGGGGATGAGTTTCCTGAAAGCGGGGATGAGTTTCCTGAAAGTGCGTCTTTCCTGAAAGTGCCTCTATGACTCAGCTTGCGCTGCGTCTGCTCATTTCGCTGGCGGGCGTAACGGTGGTAACGTTTACTGCCTATTCCATCATTCCGCACAACCCCACCAGCGTTGGCTTCGCGTATTTGCTGCTGGTGCTAGTGCTCGCGAGCACCTGGGGCCTGGTCGAAGCAACCGTGGCTTCCGTCGCGGCCACGCTCGCCTTCAATTTCTTTTTTCTGCCACCCATCGGAAAGTTCACCATTGCCGATCCGCAGAACTGGGTGGCGCTCTTCAGCTTTCTCGCCACCGCGCTCATCACCAGCCGGCTCTCAGCGCGCGTGAAAAGACAGGCACTGGATGCGGTGGATCGCCAGCGCGACATCGAACGGCTCTATACCTTCAGCCGTGGCATCCTCCTGATCGACCCGGTGGAGCCGGTCGCTAAACAACTGGCGCGCAAGTTGGCCGAAGTCTTCGGTCTGCGTGCCGCGGTGCTCTATGACCGGCGCACCGGAGAGATCCACCGCGCCGGCCCTTCCGATTTCGACGGCCTGGAGGATCAGTTGCGCGATGCCGCCTCGCAAGGCACATCCTTCTTCGATCCCGCGCACCAGCGGCTGATCACCGCGGTCCGCCTGGGTTCAGAGCCCATTGCCAGCTTTGCCATCACTCTTGCCACTCCCGGTGAATTCATGCAAGACTCGGTTTTGCAGGGTATCAGTAACCTCATCGCCATTGGACTGGAGCGAGCCCGCGCGCAGGACCTGGCCCATCAAGTGGAGGCCGCGCGCCGCAGCGAGCAGCTCCGTACCACACTGATCGACGCCATGGCGCACGAATTCAAGACGCCGCTTACCTCCATCCGCGCCGCCACAACGTCGCTGTTGTCATTGCCCGATCAGCCCATCGAAGCCCGCACAGAGCTGCTCGAAGTGGCGGATGAAGAAGCCCGGCACTTGCAATCCCTGATCGACGACGCGGTGGACATGGCGCGCCTGGAGTCCGACCATATTCAAGTTCGGCGGGAGCTCACCGATCCCAAGGAGCTCGTTGAGGACCTGGTGGCATCGCTTCACACCCAGATTGACAACCGGCCCGTGGAGATTCGCGCCGAGGAATCGCTGCCGCAACTCGCGCTCGACCGGCGCCTGGTCAAACTGGCGCTCAAGCAGGTGCTCGACAACGCACTCAAATATTCGCCGCCGCGTTCTCCAGTCACCGTACACGTGTCCAACAGCGCCAATGTGATTAATTTTGAGATCACCGATCATGGGTCGGGAATACCGGAACAGGAACAGGGGCGTTTGTTTGAGCGCTTTTATCGCAGCCCTTCCGTCAAGAATCAGGTTCCCGGATTTGGTCTCGGCCTCGCCATCGCGAACAACATCGTGCAAGCCCATCATGGAGAACTTACGGTGAACAGCCGTCCCGGTGAAACCACCTTTCGCATGACTTTACCCCTGGATGCCAAAGGGACGCGCCAGTGAGCGCCGGACGCATCCTGGTGGTGGACGATGAACCCCAGATCCGCCGCATCATGCGGACCACTCTCACCGGCGCCGGATATGAAGTGGACGATGCCAAGACCGGCGAAGAAGCGCTCGAGAAGCTGCGAGATTACCATCCAGACCTGGTGCTGCTCGATATGAATATGCCGGGCATGGGCGGCCTAGCTGCCTGCCGCGAGATGCGTGCAGGCGCCGGTGTGGCCATCATCATGCTCACAGTCCGCAACATCGAGTCCGACAAAGTGGACGCCCTGGACGCCGGCGCGGACGATTTTGTCACCAAGCCCTTCAGCACTCCCGAACTGCTGGCGCGCATCCGGGCCGCTTTGCGCCGCGTTCCTGCATCTACACAATCCTCCCCCGCCCGCATTCGCGTGGGCCAACTGGTGATCGACTTTTCGGGTCGAACGGCTTTCAACGGCGTCCGTACTAGCCATCTCACGCCTAAGGAGCTGGACCTGGTGCGTTATCTCACCAGCCACGCCAACGAAGCCGTGGCTCACCGCGAGCTGCTGCAGGCTGTCTGGGGCCCCGACTACGGCGATCAGGTGGATTACCTGCGCGTCTTCATCCGCAATTTGCGAAAGAAGATCGAGTCCGATCCAGACCGTCCCGAATTCGTCACCACCGAGCCTTGGGTGGGCTATCGTTTCAACGGCGTTCTTGAGCCTTTTTGAAAAATCGCTTCCAGCCCGCTCCAGGGCGGTGCCGCTATATCTTTATTACTTCTTAATCCTTTTTCTATTACTTCCTAAGGGTTGCCCGTCTACCATCGGAATGAGTTGCTATGACGCCACTCTGCGCCGGGGATCA
>JBEKLB010000590.1:0-3508 GCA_050010415.1 Bryobacteraceae bacterium
GTTTGCGACCGTTGCCATGATGTGTCTGTTCATTGTGGGAATGCGGGTTGTCTTCTCTATCCCCCTCACTCTGCGCGCTAACTGGATCTTTCGTATAACTCAGATTCGCCCCCCCGGCCCGTACCTGGCCGCGATCCGCCGTCCGATGTTTGTGCTCGCCATCGCGCCGGTCTGGATTGTCTCTGCGGCGATCTTGCTATCGATCTGGCCTTGGCAACGTGCAGTGGAACATCTGATCGTGCTGGCGCTTGTGGGTTTCATCGTTTCCCACGTCTGCCTCACCGGATATCAGAAGATCCCCTTCACGTGCTCCTACCTGCCCGGAAAAACCTACGTCCATATGGCGTTCCTGACAGCCTTGGGGCTGGTCCTCCTCATCACTCGCGGAGTCACATTCGAAAGCAACGCGCTCGACGACCGCAACCTCTACGCGTGGATGGTCGGAATCCTTTTGGCTGCGGCGATCGCAGCGAGATGGCGCACGGTGTCCGCTTCAAGATCGACCGAGGCGATCGTCCAATTTGAAGAAGCGCCGGTTCCCGCGATCCAACTCCTAGGACTCAAGCGCGATGGCGTGTCCACCTTCTGACGCGCCTACTGCGGACACTTCATGGGCTTAGCAACCCAACGCTCCATTTGATATGTCCGCCCGTCAGAGGTAAGGTCAGGTGACTACCGTTAATCCCATTAAAAGGACTGAAAATGAACGACTTAGTTGCGATTGAGAAGATTGCCCAGTGGGAGAAGTTGAAGACGCTGGTGCTCGACAGCGTCTCCTCGCCGATCACGAAACGCGTGTATAACATGGCCCTGAACGAGTTCATGGCGTGGTTCCGGCAGGCGCCACAGCCCGGCTTCGCCAAGGCCACCGTGAGCGCGTGGCGGGTATCGCTGGAAGAGCGTCGACTGGGGTCGTCGTCCATCATTATTAGAATGTCGGCGATTCGTAAGCTTGCGGCGGAGGCCGCGGACAACGGGTTACTGGCGCCGGAGTTGGCCCAGGGGATCAGCCGCGTGAAAAGCGTGAAATCGACGGGCATCCGCGTTGGGAACTGGCTTTCCCAGCGGCAGCCCCAGGCGCTGCTGAGCGCGCCCGACATCACGACTGTCGGCGGTCTGCGCGATCGTGCCATCCTCGCTGTCCTTCTCGGCTGCGGGTTGCGCCGGTCGGAGGTGGCGGCACTCACGTCCTCCCATGTCCAACAACGCGATGGACGCTGGTGCATCGTCGATCTCGTGGGAAAACACGGCCGCGTTCGCACCGCGCCGATGCCGGCGTGGGTCAAGGTGGCAATTGACGCCTGGACAGCGGCCTCCGGCGTCGCCACCGGGCACACCTTCCGCCCGGTAAATCGCGCCGGCGCCGTAACCGGCGAGCGCCTTGGCGAAAAGGTCGTCTGGCAGATGCTCAAGCAGTATGCCGCCGCGGTCGGTGTCCCCGGAATCGCGCCCCATGATTTGCGACGCACTTGCGCAAAGCTCTGGCGGGCCGCTGGCGGCGAGCTGGAGCAGATCCAGTTGCTGCTCGGACACGCGTCAGTCCAAACGACCGAGCGACATCTTGGCACGAAACAGGATCTCGCTCACGCACCGAATGATGCGATCAGACTTCGGATCGCGATCTAATACCCTCGGTTTCAAGATCAGGCGAAGTGAGATGGGCGGTAATCTCTCAATAAATCAACGCTGATTCCATCGAGAATCTCCGCAGCCGCTACATGTCCGATGAGCGGCGAAAGCGTGATACCGCTGTGCATTGCCGCCAGGTACAAATTCGGCCAGCCATCGACGAATCCGACGATCGGCTGATAGTCCTTCGGCAGTACACGATAACCGCGACAGCATACCTGGTGCCGTGGTTCAACGGCGGCTGTCCGTGGACAACGGAGTACCTGTGCTCCCTTATGTGACACGAACGCGAACCGAGTTCCTCGGCCAACTCTGCCGCGCACATATTCTCCGTAAGTCTCTATTACGATTGCGTCCGCCATCGCGTTCTTTCCGCGATGGAATGGTGCGCGTTTAGCTATCGCTCGATCGGCTGCCCGGAGTTTCACGCCTTCACTGGCACCAACGATTTGACCCGCCTTGAGCAGTTTGTGAATTCGATCCAACGTGTTTGCCGCGTTCCCGCCCACGATCGGGATCTTGTGATTCACGTCATCGAGATGCGAAAGGACTAGCCGCATTCGCCTACGGTCCCCGCCAACCTTGCCGACTGCTTCTTTAACCAGTCGAAAATGAGCCGACAGACTCTTCGCGCTCTCCCGGGCAATGCGGTCACGGTTGCGCTCGAACTCCTCGATTACGACCGTGGGAACGATGAGGCCCAGGAACTCTTTGCGGACAAGTTCTTCAATTACGCTTACTACTGATTCTTGCCTCGGATCTTTGCCAATGTCGAGCCAGACGCATGTGTCGATCAGGAATCTGAACATCGGTGTCACTTAAAGTAACAGCAATAACACGTAATCATCTAGGTATTAAACGGAAGGTCGCGGTGAGACATGCCAGTCCGCAATTAGGAGAAGTCGGCTTGTGCCCCGGAATTGCAGCGGAGAATCTTTAAGCTGCAACCGACCGCACTCCCCGGCCCTATTGCTGCAAGAGTTTAGCGATCGGATGCGTAGATATGTGCCAAAACCTTGGATGCCAAAGTCGATGGAGAATCTTGTAATCACGACAGAAAGCTCGGCGCGCTCGTGCTGCGCCGCAACCAGATGGTTTTGGCGCATCGATTAGGCCTGGTGGTGGGCATTCACGGCCACACGAACATTACCTCAGAGAAGCGAGCACATCAAGCGAAAACATGGCACGATCGCATGCCTGGCGCGGAGTCGGGGCTCCGCTGCTTTCCGTCGTGGGGAATAATGCGCAGTGAGCCCGACCTCGATGATCCGGAAATTCAGAGCACGGCAGAGCGCCAAAGCTGATGTCCGGAGGTTAATTAGGCTGGGGAAGGCGCGACAATTGAGTTTAAGCAGAGCCTTGGAGCTGACGCCCGAACTGGTGCAAAGGTCCAAAGGCACTTGACGGTGCTAAAGACGATCGCGGCCTTTCTCAACACTGACGGCGGGACACTGCTGATCGGGGTTTCTGACGATGGACAGATCCGAGGCTCGGGCAGGACTACGCGCTTCTTGGCAAAAAGCAGAACGATGACAGCTTCGAACTTAAACTCGGAAACCTTATCCGTGCTCATTTGAAGCCGCTCTCCCTGCGAAGAACCGCGATCAAATTCGCTCTCGTTTTCATAACGCCTCGTTCTTGCCGTCCCATTGGGCCTCACCCGACGGCGTAAAGGATGTCGTCGAAAGCTATCTGCATCGCTTGCCGGATGCCCAAAAAATATTAGGAGGAGTCTTGCCCCTTTTTGAGGCGCCCTGCGCACATCAGGGTGAGGCCGGAAAACAACGGCCCAGAAAAAAGGAGAAACGACGATGAAAAAGACAATGTTGGTAGCATTAGCGGCTGGGATCCTGTCGGTCGCCGGAGCGATGGAAGCCCA
>JBEKLB010000591.1:0-3500 GCA_050010415.1 Bryobacteraceae bacterium
CTCCCTGGAGGCCCGCCGTAGCCGAATCGATGTTCACGCTGGAATCGTCAGCAGCGTGCGCCGCGACAATCAATCCGCCATCCACCGAAAGAAACGGATCGCTCTCCGCCGCCGTACCAACGCTCTGCCACGCATCGGTTCCATTGAAGAAGGACACAATCATCTGCGCGGAGTCGTGCGTCGCAGAATCGATATTGGCGATGCCCTGTGCGTCGCTGGGACACAAACCGAAATCCGAAACGATTCCTCCGCCCGGGATGTGGCAATAAGGAACTACGCGGGTGCGCCCAGGCAGGTAAAACTGAAACGACGCGCTGGTAAGAGGCACAACCCCATCGTCGAATCCCGCCGTGCCACTCAGGGCACCCGTGCCTGCGTTGCCGGCGGCGGCGATGGCGTCCACTCCTAGCAGATCGTCGGCGCTGTCGTTCCAGGTGGCCAGATCAAACAAAAAATTGCTGCCGCTCGCCATCTCATCCACCTGCGTCGAGACCGGCAACAGCGACGCGATGGGTGTTCCGAAATTCGGGCTCGCGAGAAACACCGCTTTGCGAACATGCGTGGCCGCCGGTGGTTGAAACGCACCAGAGGCATTCTGTTTGCCGCTCAGATAACTCCGCAACACCAAACCACCCATGCTGTGGGTGACAACGTCCACCGTTTCCACCGGCTGGCCGTTGGTATATTGCAAGCCTGTCAGAAAGGCGGCGAACGACGCCGCGAGATCCTCAATGGTGGCCGTGCCTGGCAGGCTGCAGGTATTGAAGAACAGGCTGACCTCGCCATTGCTCTCGAGCACTTGATCAGCGATTCCAAACGTTCCGGCGAAGGTGGCCGGACAGCCCTCAAACTGATACCCGTTGATAAACACCACGGGCGGAAGCGTGGTGGTCGGCACCGGCGTCCCGGATGGAATCAGTTGCGCGGACGCTGAAATGGCGAACAGCGCGCCGGTGAGCCAGCGCATCTGCATCAGCGCGTGGGAACCGGTTGCAGCGCGCGGCTCTCGATAATGCGATCGATGATGCCGTATTCCAGCGCCGAGTCCGGCTCCAGAATATAATCGCGATCCACGTCGCGCGCAATGCGGTCCACCGGCTGGCCGGTAGCGTTCGCAAGAATCTGATTCAGCGATTCGCGCATACGCAGGATCTCCCGCGCATAAATATCGATATCCGTCGCTTGCCCACCCAGCCCGCTCATGGAAGGCTGATGGATCAAGATGCGCGAGTGCGGCAGGCTATAGCGCTTGGCCTTGGTGCCGCAGGCCAGCAACACCGCGGCCATGGACGCCGCTTGTCCCACGCAATAAGTCACGATATCCGGTTCCACCAGGTTCATGGTGTCCAGAATCGCAAGGCCCGCCGTGATAGAACCTCCCGGCGAATTGATGTACAACGAAATGTCTTTTTCCGGATCTTCGGCGGCCAGGAACAGCATCTGCGCGATGATCAAATTGGCGACATTGTCGTCAATGGGAGTGCCCAGGAAAATGATGTTCTCCTTGAGCAGGCGCGAGTAGATATCGAACGCGCGTTCTCCGCGCGAGGTCTGCTCCACAACCATGGGCACTAAAACTGAATTCTGCATGGAACCGGGCTCCTTCGTAAGAACAACCGTCTAGAAACCCTATAATACCGCGACGACGCCGAGATTCGTACGCGATCCAACTATATACTGTGGAAGTGAAGGCTCTTCGGGGGCGGATGCTGGGCTTCGACGCTCGACAAACCGCCGAAGATTGCGCAACAAACCCGTTGTCCGACGATATGCGTCAACAGTTTTTGTTGAGGCCGGAGATCGAATGTCCTGTGTCGATAGATAAAGGTATCTGGCCTTCCCACTTCCTATATCATCCGCAGATTCGTCATCTGACCGCCCCTCAACGGCCGCCCCTGATCGAAGCTGATACGGAATGCTCGGGTGGCCTGTGGCTGAGCTTAGAGGGAATGAAACAGAGGTTGTATGAACACGCCCGGCCAGCCGTCCTTCTGGCGGTTGAGCTATTCGCTCCCGAGGAAACGACGGTTGCTGAGTTCCCATCGACCCTGATTTATTCCCAACCGGAACCATCGGTTCTTCCACCAGACAGTCTGCTCTTAGGCTACGATGTCGCGGACGCAGGATTCACCAGCGGCCTGTCCAACTGCGGTTACAGCGATGGGGAATTGGGAGAGCTGCGTCCCGAGTGGGGGGAGAAGATCAACGATTTCGGACTCCTGCGGACCCAAGACGACGCTTTTGCATTTGTGGAGATAACGAATCGGAGGGTTCCCGAGCACGCTCCCTTCTGGATGTATGGCCTTCACCGCTTGACATGATTCATCGGGGTTACGTTTCTCTTCGCGGCGCGCGACAATAAAAACAGCTATGCACCTGGTCCCAACACAAGATGAAGTGGTCGCCCTGTTGCGACGCACCGGCGCCATCCGAGACGGTCATTTCGAATACCCCAACGGATTGCATGCCACCGAATATATGCAAGTGCAGTTGGCGATGCGTTATTACCAGCACGCCAAGGTACTGAGCGTGGGGCTCAGCCGCCTGTTGCGCGCCAACGCGGAGATCCGCGCCATGATCCCCGAGCTGTCCATTGTCTCCCCCGATACCGGCGGGCTGCAGGTCGCCTATGGCGTGTGCGAGGCCTTGCGCGCTCGCCAGGTTTATTGGGCTGACCGCAAAGAGGAGGGCGGCACAATGCGCTTCCGTCAGTATCTGGAGCGGAAGCCCGGGGAGAAAGTGCTGCTGGTGGACGACATCCTGCGATCGGGCCGCAATCTCTCCGAATTGAAGCGATTGGTGGAATCCACCGGAGCCGAAGTGGTCGGGATGGCCGTGATTATATATCAACCCACTCCCAAAACCATCGACTTCAGTCCCCTGCCCCTTTATTACCTGGCGCAGCTCGACGCGACGTATTACAAAGATGCCGGATCGTGCGAGATGTGT
Organism: Bryobacteraceae bacterium; assembly: GCA_050010415.1. Taxonomy (GTDB): domain Bacteria; phylum Acidobacteriota; class Terriglobia; order Bryobacterales; family Bryobacteraceae; genus Palsa-89. The sequence goes on from JBEKLB010000591.1 coordinate 2,950, forward strand.
AAGCGCGGCGTTCCCGCCGAAAAGGTCTGGATTTAAGGCTTGAAAGTTCCCTTTTGCTTGGCGACGTCCATCAGCACTGGATAGAACTGCACAAACGTATTGTCCACGGCGGCGTGGTCCCGGTGACAGGCGTAGCAATCTTCCGATCGCGGCAGCAGCTTGCCGGTGTTCGATTTTCCGAACGCGAAAAACGCCCAACCGCTTCCAGGAAACTTGGCCGTGTCCTTCACTTCGCTCTCGATCGCCAGCAGATCGCTCTGATATGATCCGCTTTTGTTGATCGACCCCTGGCTGGTGGACGCTCTCACTTCCAATACCAACATGGTCTTGTCCGCCCACTTGCCTGTCGCCAGGAAAGAACGATACGCCGCGGGATTGACGAAAACATTGGTAAAAGCCTGGTCGTCGTGTCTGGGCATGGATTGGTAGGTCATTCCCAATCCCGAACTCAAGAAGATCCACTCGCGATAGTCGCTGGGAAGAGTCAGTTCGCCATCGGTGGCGTAACGCGGCTGCGACATCAAACAGGAGCTAGCCACTAACAGAAGCGC
>JBEKLB010000592.1:0-7543 GCA_050010415.1 Bryobacteraceae bacterium
GCGCGTCGAGCGCGGCAAGGGCGACGTGGACCGCGAGGTTCCCATCAGTCAGAAACTGGTTGAGACGCTGCGCGAGTACTGGCGCTGGATGCGCCCGCAGACGTATATGTTCCCCGGCACGGCCGATGGCTGGCGCGCCGACAAGCCCATCACTTCCAAGGTCGTTTGGGAGGCCGTGCAGCATGCAGCCAGGCGGGCCGGGATCGAAAAGCGCGTCTCCCCGCATACCCTGAGGCACTGCTTCGCCACGCACATGCTCGAAGGTGGCGCGGATCTGCGCACCATCCAGGTTTTGATGGGCCACAAAGATATCGAAGCCACCACCCGGTATCTGCACGTCTCCACCAAGCGTCTGCAGGCGGCGACCAACCCCTTGGAGAAGATTGCCGTAGCGGGACCGACTCAACGGCAACGTTCGCGGAGACTGCACAAACCTGAATGAGCCGGCCCACCTTCGAGGTGGCCGATCTCATTCATGCACAGGGCGCTCGGTTCGTGGACCAGCATCGCCAGCATCTCAGCTATCAGCAGTTGAAGGTGCTGCGCGCCATCGCTCACTGCCGCACTGCGGCTCTGGGCGGACATATCGATGATTGTCCACGCTGCAGCCACCAGGCCATCTCTTATAACAGCTGCCGCGACCGCCACTGCCCCAAGTGCCAGGCGCAAGCGCGCCAACGCTGGCTCGCCGCGCGAGAGCAAGAAGTGCTCGGCGTGCCCTACTTCCACGTGGTCTTCACTCTACCCCACGCTCTGATTCCACTTTGTCAGCGCAATCCGCGCATCCTTTATGACCTCTTGTTTCAGGCCAGCGCGGCCGCCATGCTGGAGGTCGCGGCCGATCCCAAACATCTGGGTGCTCGGATCGGTTTTCTGAGCATCCTGCACACCTGGGGACAGAATCTACTGCCGCATCCTCACGTTCACTGTGTCATCCCGGCCGGCGGTCTGTCCCTGGATCGCTCCAGATGGGTGCATCCCAAGTACCCGTTCTTCTTGCCCGTGAAGGTCCTCAGCCGGGTGTTTCGGGGCAAATTCGTGAACCGCCTCAAGCGAGCTTTCCGCAAGAAGAAACTGCAGTTTCCTCCCACCAACGCCGCACTGGAACAGCCCAAACTGTTTCTGCGATTTCTCCGCACGTTGTTCCGGGAGGACTGGGTCGTTTATGCCAAGCCAGCTTTCGGCGGCGCTCGCAAGGTGTTGCGCTACCTCGGCCGGTACACTCACCGTGTTGCCATCAGCAATCATCGCTTGCTGGCTTTCGACGGTGAGCGCGTCACCTTCCGCTGGAAGGATTACGCGCGCGGCAACAAGCAACGACAGATGACGCTCACGGCCATCGAGTTCCTGCGACGCTTCCTGCAACATATTCTGCCGCGCGGATTCGTGCGCATTCGACAGTTCGGATTTCTGGCCAATAGCTGTCGTACTGCTCGGCTGCGCCTTATCCGGGAACTTCTTCCTCAGCCCCGACAACCACCCTGTGCTCCAGTTGCTTCAGAGGTGCGCACCTGGAACTGTCCACGCTGTGGAGAGCCGATGAGAATCGGTGTTCCCCTCACCGCGGCGGAGTTAGCCTCTCGGTGCAGCTTTTTCGACAGCTCGTAGACGTCGCTCCCATCGGCCCGATGACATGCGTTCGCGTGCCGGCGTGGTCGTGTGTCTATCGACTGATCAATGCCGGGCGGCTGCCCGCTCTCGGCACTTTCAGGCTCTCCAATATCACCACCGGTAATCTCGAAAGCAGCAATGAGCAGCCATTCCGTCGTACCCCGCACTCGTCGGTTCACTTCGACTGCCTCCAAACAAGCTTGTAGCTCCATACTCGTCCGCCCTGCCAGCGACTTCCTTCAAGTCTCCTTATCGAAAGTGCTTCGGCCCGGGCTATCTCTCGCTCCCCCGCAACGCTCGCCGAAGCACTCCCGATCAAGGCTAACGACTAGAACGACTATCGCTGGGACCCTGCTCGGTTTCCGCCGAATGGCCGACACTCCGGGAGTTCTATTGCGTAGTTTGAATCGAAACGTGTCGCGTCCACTTCAGTGGTAGATCTCACGACGATCGGGCAGCAATAGAGCAATAGACCTTCGGAGATTGGCCTTAGGCTGGGGACGAAGCTGCGTCTGGCTCGCGCTCCGCGATTGCTGCAATCTCGTGAAGCATCCCGTTGAAGATGCAGTTATGCATTGGGTAAAGCATGTACCAATAGAGAAGCCCCGCTAGTCCGGCAGGATCGAAAATCGCTGTCTGGCGAATGAGGGAGCCCCCGCTGTTTGGTTCAACCTCGAACTGAAGCCACGCGCGGCCCGGCACTTTCATCTCCGCCACCAGGTTGAGCCGGCGATTCGGTTCAAAGCCCTCCACCCGCCAGAAGTCCAGAGCATCGCCAACGGCCAGCGAATGAGGATCCCTGCGGCCCCGGCGCAGTCCCACGCCGCCGACAAGAAGATCGAAGAAGCCTCGAACTTGCCATAGGAAACTGGCGAAGTACCATCCGGTCGAGCCTCCAATCCGCTGGATCGGGGCAAAAGCCAAGGCCGGTCGAACGCATACCTGTATGGTCCGGGAATCCACCAGCCTCGTCCCAAACCGCACACCACCCCACGATGCCGTCTTCCCACCGGAGGAGAGAGCATCGGACCAGGAGGTCAGGGCGAAATCCCGGCTTTCGTGATGAAGAGCTCTCTCGATTGCTTCTCTCAAACCCTTCGGCTTAATACCAAAGGTCGTCAGCGCGGACCGATCGTTGACTAGAGTTTGATTTCTCATGCTCTCGATAAGCTTGCGGCCTACGCGAGCATAAATCGGAGTGACGAGACCCAACCACAAACTCGATAGGCGGGGCGTTAGGACCGGCACGGGGATCATCCATCGCCGCAGCCCGCATTGGCGCGCGTACTCTTGCATGATTTCGCCATAGCTGACTTGGTCGGGACCACCGATCTCAAATACCACGGACTGTTCCACCGGCAATTCCAGAGCCACCACAAGATAAGCAATTACATCTTCGATCGCGATTGGCTGGGCTTTGATCTCAACCCATTGCGGGCAAATCATGACCGGCAAGCGTTGCACCAGAGCACGAATCATTTCGAAAGAAAGGCTTCCGGAGCCAATTACGATCGAGGCGCGGAATTCGATGGTCGGAACCCGGGAGTCTCGCAAGATGTCTGCCACCTCATGGCGACTCCGCAAGTGTGCGGATAAGTCTTGATCGCGGTTTCCCAAGCCGCCTAGGTAGATAATGCGCCTCACGCCTTGTTCGCGTGCCGCGTCGGCGAAATTCCGTGCGGCTTGCCGGTCTTCGTCTTCGAATTGTCCCGATGAACCCATGGAATGCACCAGGTAGTACGCGGTCTCTACCCCTTTGAGCGCCAACGTGAGTGAAGTACGCTCCAGGCAATCCGCCCGAACAACTTCGGTGGAGCAAGAAACTCGTGACTCAAGAAACTCAGGATGCCGAGCGAGGCAGCGGACGGGCCAGCCTGCCAACTCAAGCGCTTTGAGAAGGCGCCCTCCGATATAGCCCGAGGCTCCTGTCAACAGAACGAGCGACCGATGATCCGTGCCCACGGGGATACCTCAATTGGCCTTTGCCGACTTCAGACTGGCCCAATACTTAACATCGGCTGTCGGACAGTTCCTCATGAGCGCGAAATATGCACGTTTAATGAGATGTGCAAGAATAGGTCCTCCCTGACGGCGAAGGGTAGATCGATCCCCTCAACCGCGAATCGATGAACGAAGCGAATCTAGTCACTTTCCGATAATGTGAGCGGTGTCTTTTTCGTTGTCCTGGCAGTAATATTCGAGAAGGTCCGTGTCCGGCACAAGCAGTTGGTGCAGCTTGATGGTCCACGGCTTGGTGTATGCCTTAGAATCATCGATTGTTACCTCAATGTCCAGATTCCCGAAATTCGTCCGTCTGAAACGTTCCGTCATTCGTCCGGCATCGGTGAGCGGACTTCCCTTGCGGTCTAGCCAAATTCCGTCGCGGAATCCAATGGTCTCGACAATCAATGTGTCGCCCTCCCACCTGCCAACTGAATAGCCGTTAAAGGATGGATTCGGATCTTTGGGCAGCGGCCTACCGTCCATGAAGATTTGTCGGAACGTCACGTCCCTTTCCGAGAGGATCACGACAAGCCCCGGCATTTGGATGAGCTTCCGGTAAGGAGGAAAGGTCAACAGGCGCAGCGCTCCGGCTGGTTTACACAATGCGACTGGATCGTCCTTTCCTATTCCAGCGGCGCGCTGCTTCACCAGGTCAGCGGCCCATGGCTGATAAGGTAGTTCGCTTGAAAGGCGGGCGCCGATATTCGCGAACTCCGGCCCACCCGTGTAATCTTGGCCGCAAGATCCCACACTTTCAGAAACATTGCAGTGTGCAGGTTCCAGTTGCCAGACGCCGGAGAGATCCGGTTTGTGGTCCGCAGTTCGAGGAACCGACGCGCCCAGGTTGGGCTTTCCATTTGGAAGGCGCGGAATTCCGGGAGTCGGATAATTCAGCCACTGCGGTTTCAACGGCATCGCTACAAGCGCAAATATCAGAACGGCGCAGGGTAACTTCATGGCCGCCCAGTATACGCCCTTCAGGAATTGGCGTTCTCCTGGAGCGTCCGACAATCCGCACCGCCGGAATTCATCGAGCGCCAAAGAGGCGCGACGGCTCAAACGATCCGCTCCATTAAACTGACTAGTTGTTCCTGGCTGAACAGACCAGACCGACCACTGGGCCAGTCGTGGTAGCGCCATGCCTTCCGGCTGTCCTCGACGCAATAGAACAGGGCATGCGAGCGGACCTGGGTTCGTTCCAGCATTTCCTGGTTGTAGGCGCGGACCTCGCCTTCGAGGATGTACGGAATCAGGAATTTGTCGGTCGAAAATCTTTCTCGCGTCGATTCAAACGCAATCTGCACGATCCGCCCTTGCGCATTGAGCTGGATGAGGTTGGCGCCGGAGTTGCGAAACATTTCGGGGGCGAAGTCCGGCGGTACCATTTCGAGCACCGGTGGCGTGAGCAAGCGGTTGATGGACGCGGCAAAGTCGGCGCAGATGGCGTGCAACAGCGCAGCTCCTTGACGGCGAAATTCAAGTACCTCGCCATCGGTCAGCAAGAGGTGCTGCTCTTTCCTTACATCCTCGCCAATGTGCCTAGCGAGCCTTGCGATGCGTTCTTCATCGGCCATGACAGGTCGTCTTCCTAACTACCTTTGTGCGGCCCCGGAAATCACCTTCATGATCCCGTCGCGCGTACTGCCCACGTTCTTTACGCCGGCCAGATAGGTCAGCTCACTGGGTCCGGAACCACGCGCTGCACTTCCACTCGCCAATGCTTTTTCCGTCGCATCCGCACGCAGAAATCCCGTGATCACCTGTTCGGCCACCGGTCCAGTCGTGAACTTGGTGACTCCGCCATCCAGGACGGTGGGAGCGAAGAACGGATGCTTGACGTTTGGTGGACGGATCACGAGCGTCTCCCCAAGCTCGCCACGAAACAACTCCGGCTTGCGAATGCGATCGAGCAGGCCATTCAGCTTCTCGTTGATTTCGACCAAAGAGCCATGCAGCGTGTTGGCTGGCGAGGAGCGAAACAGGCAGATCACTTGAAGGTCAGTAGAGGTGTCGGCCGGACTCTGTGCCAAGACCCAAATGGGCATCGGACCGCCAGGCACCTCGATACGCGGAGAATTCTGAGCGTGCGATGCTGCGACGACGCTTAGAACCCCGATCAGAAACGCCCATTTCACTGTCTCTTGCTTGCCAGTCATCATCTCTTGCCTTCCGTATGGTAAACCAGATCGACCGCGCGAGCCTGTAACGTCGCACTCTGCGTCTTCCATCTTGTGTCGCAATGCGCGCGCTGATTATGCGCAGCCTGCCTGGCTAGCCGTATCCTTATTTTTCGGGATCGAACGTGATGTTGCTGTCAGCGCTGAATTTCTTGTAGTTCCGGAACTCGATCACGTTGCGGGTGCACCCGTTCGCTCCGTGCGCGCAGCTCAGCGCCTCGGAGTGCACCGGCAGCAGATACTTGGCATCGCCTATGAACACATAGTCGTAATCGACCGCCGATTCCACTGTGTCGAGAGGAAACGCCCGCGGCAGGTTTTGTGCCGACAGCTCGATCCGCAGCACCCGATGGTTCTCTTTGTCGATCCAGATCGAACCCGTGTAGGCCGGCTGTTCAGACTGGCCGTCCGCCTCAATGTGCCAGTGCGAGTTGGGTTGCTCCACCGAGAAGTCGTAAAGGAACGCGGCCCGGTTCACAATTGTCGTGGCTTTCTTGCCGTGAAAATGAGCGTTGGTGTTGGGAGCCAGCACGTCCAGCTGCAGACTGGAGAATTCACCGCGTGACCATGATCCGGTCTTTTCGACATCCACTTTGGGCACTTGCCCATTGACGAGAATATTCTTGTATTTCTCGGTGCCGCCCTCTTCGATCACGTCGGCGGTAACGGTGTCCAGCGCCTGCCAGGAAGTCTGGCTCCCGCGCGCCAACCGGGCCGCGTAGCGCGTAGTGTACTGCTTGACCACGTAATTGGGGAGAGTTTCGGTGAACGAAAAAGCCTCTTCCCGAGTCTGATCGATGAACGGGTCTTCGGATCCAGGCAAACTCTCGCGTCTGTTCCCACTCGCGGACGAACGTTCTTCCGAAGGTGCGCCAACCACGGGTGGAGAGGGTGTCCGCGTTACGCCGTTAGAGACGTCGGCCTGCAGGCTCGGGCGTGCATCGGCGGCCGTGGCGTCGGAGTTTGTCGAGGGCGGTGTGCCGTTTGAACTCCCGCTCGTTCGTTTTAGTCTGGGGCGGTCGGGGTCGTCGTTGAATGGAGGGCTGCTTGGGGGGGTGTTGCTTGAGGAGTCGCTTGAAGCGCTGCTTGGAGGGCTGCTTGCGCTGGTACTTGCGGACCTGTTTGAGGGATTGCTTGAAGAACCACCGGCAGAGCTGGCCCCGCTCGAAGCCGCCTTGTGCAACTTAGGACTGTCCGGGGGACTGTCGGGGGCGCTGCCGCTGGATGAGGCGCCCGGGTTGTTGCTCGCCGAATTACTGGTCGCGTTGCTCGATAACGCTAAGGGGTGCGACGTGTCGTTCATGGCCTGCGACGCGGCCGCGCGCTCGTCCATTGTGCCTTCCCTGACCATCGCCATCGTTGAGGCATGGTAGACGTTGTTGACCTGGTCCGCGGCGATACGCACGTGATCGCCAGGCTGAAAATCGCCGATCTGTACCGAACCCCCAGAAGCGTTTATGTATTTGGTCGATTTCGCGGTCGAGAAAGTGGTGATGGTCTTGTCGTCGGACTCAACGACGACGTTGCTCTTTCCAATGCTCCGCAACATTCCAGTGAACGTGGTCTGGCCAAAACCGGGAACTCCGGCCAGCAGGAGAAAGGTCAGTATGGACGGGAAACAGCGAGCCATGATCTCCCAGGAAGGATCTCCTAGGACGAAGGTTAACACAGCGCGCCGGTGCTAAATCAAGCCCGTAACTGCCGAGTGTTGCTGCACGTCGTTTGATGCGAATGCGCGCCGTTGCTGTGTG
>JBEKLB010000593.1:0-3492 GCA_050010415.1 Bryobacteraceae bacterium
CGCCATACCGGTTTGGATGGCGCTTAATCTTTTTTCCGTGCAGGCTCAATCGCCTCTCGGCGCGCTGCACGGCGTGACAGCGAATCCGGATGGCACGGTGATCCCGTCGGCTGTGGTGGTTGTGCACAGGCCCGGCGACGGCACAGACCTGACCACCATCAGCGGCTTCGATGGCGCTTTCTCGGTGTCGAATCTCAAGCCTGGCCGATACGAGGTCAAAGCCAACAAAAAGGAATTGCACAGCCCCACAGCCACCGTAGATGTGGCCGAGAAACAGGATCTGAAGGTGGATCTCGCGCTGGCCGCGAGCACGGCGGAGCCTCCGGATGCCGGCCTCAGCCCAGCCGTAGCGAAGAAGTTTGAAGCTATGGAGGCGCGGATCGAACAGCTCGAAGCTGAGCTGAAAGCCAAGTCCGCACCAGAGCAACCGGTGACGCCCGCGCCGCGCGGAGATCTTGTCGCCACACTCACCAAGGATCCGAGCCAAATCCCCATCCTTGCGGTCCCGCTCGGCAAGCCCGACATGAGCAAAGCGGTGGCTTCTGCCGGCGGGGCAAGTTCGAGCGGACAAACTGAGCAACCTGTATCGGCGCCCGCAGCCCCAGCGGTGGATAACCAGACGCCGTTTGCTTATGGCGACTTCACCTGGCTCAACGGCACACCTCGCAACAAGGACGTGGTGCTCGACACCCCGTTCTTTACTCCCGAAATTCGTTTCGATACCAACTTCATCAACGATTTCAACCAGCCGATCGATCATACGATGGGCGGGTCCACCGAGGAGTTCCGCAACGGCGAATTTCAGATTGAGGACATCGGCATCGGCGGCGATTTCCACTGGCAAAACGTGCGTGGCCGCGTTATGTTCATGGATGGCCTGTTCGCGGTCACTACGCCTCGTAACGACGCCAGCTCCGCGACCGGCAATGGAGCGGGAAATACCGGAGGAGTCGGTCAATGGGATCTCCAGAATGCCTACAAGTACGTCTCGGAAGCTTACGGCGGTTATCACTTCAACGTCCAGCATGGGCTGAACATCGACGCGGGTATTTTCGTGTCGTACATCGGGCTGTTCAGTTACTACAATTTCGATAATTGGGTCTATCAGCCGTCCTATGTGTCGTCTAACACGCCGTGGTTCTTCAATGGCATGCGTGTTCAGTGGTTTCCCACCAACAAATTGAAAATCGAGCCCTGGGTCATCAATGGTTGGCAGTCCTATGCCAAGTACAACGGTCACCTCGGCCTGGGAGGACAGCTTCTGTGGGAGCCCAAGGAGTGGTTCAAGCTTGTCGGGAACCAGTATGGATTCGGCGAGGATAACCTGGGCCTTCCCCATACGCAGCGCATCCACACGGATGACAGTATCGAAGTCAGATACTACAACCATCCCGAGAGCAGCGGCCTCGATAAGATGGCGTTCTCTCTCACCGGCGACGCCGGATGCCAGTACGGCGGTGGAATCACCTGCCATGGCGGCGCCAATAAGAGTTCGTTCCTTGGCTGGATGCTATACAACCGCTGGTGGTTTCACAAAGATGTCTTTGCGATCACGCTCGGCGGTGGCGAGATGAACAACGCGGGACGGTATCTCACGCTGCTGCCTCCCATCGATGGAGCCTGGGCAGCGGTGGGCAGCGCTTACTTCCCTGAAACCCCGGGCAGTACGGCTTTCATGTATGACGGCACCCTCACCTTCCATTACATGCCGAAGCAATATCTCACCTGGTGGGCGGAACTTGGTTATCGCCATTCGAACGTGCCTTACTTCTCTGGCCGCGGCGGCATCACTCCTCCCGGCGGCAACAACGGATTGCCGCAATACTTTACTTGCATGAACGGAACGTCGGCCGGCACGGGAAACTTGGCCGCCGCGCAAGCAGCCTGTGGTGGCGCGAACGATGTATGGTACCCGGACCTTCGCGAAAGCACGTCGTCGCTTGGGTTCGGCGTCATGGTGAAGTTCTAAGGTTCCTGTCAATCAGAGGGCTCCATGCGTCGACTAAAATTCCAGTATTGGCTGATTCCTTCCCTGGCGTTCTTGCTGATAGCGCAAGAACCAGCCTGGCAGAACAAGCCCGTCGCGACCTGGACCGATGAGGATGCGCAACAGATCCTGGGACACTCTCCCTGGGCGAAGACAGTGCTTGCGGGCATAGCACGCCGGCAGACCGAGGACGAACGCCGGGAGGGTGGAAACATGGGCCAGCCTACCGGCGTCGGCTACGATGGCGTACAGGATAAGAAAATCCCTATCAAACAGGCCATCGGCAATCCATTCATCCCAGGCAAGCCCTTGCCATCTACCGCGCCCAACATCCAATTATTGGTGCGCTGGGAGAGCGCTCTTCCAGTCCGCGCGGCGGAATTCAAGGCCCATGAAGATCCGCCACCTACTTTGTCTGACAACGGCTACACCATTGCCGTCTATGGCGTTCCAGCCAGCTTTGCGAAGGGCGATCCAACCAGCCTGGGAAAACCTCTCAAGGAGTCGGCTGCTCTAAAGCGCGAGGGCAAGAAAGACGTCCTGCCATCCAGAGTGGAGGTATTTCAGTTGGAGAACAGCGTAGTGGTAACGTACTTATTCCCGCTGTCGGCTGAAATCAGCAAGAAAGACGACGTCGTCGAGTTTAGCGCGCTCATCGGACGCCTTCAGGTATCGCAACACTTTCTGGTTGCGGCCATGCAGTTTCAAGGCAAGCTCGAACTCTGAGACTACGCCATCAATTCCACTCTTCCATCGGGTAAACTGAGTGAACCGCACTCACAAAGGATTCCCGATGTCATCCATCAAGCTCCTACCGCTGCTATTCGTCGCGCTCTGTTCAGCCCGCGCTCAAGAGCAGGCCATCGGCGTCCCGGTTCCTCCCTTGGGCGCCGGTCCGTTCGTGCTCGACACTGCGGAGCAACATAGAATTCGAGTCACCGTCGTAACCAAAGGCCTGGTGCATCCTTGGGGTCTGGCGTTTTTGCCGGATGGCGGCCTGCTGGTCACCGAGCGTCCCGGCCGGCTTCGCATCATACACAACGGAGTGCTGGACCCCAAGCCCCTCGGCGGCGTGCCGGGCGTTAGGACCAACGGCAACGGCGGCCTCATGGATGTCGCACTGCATCCCCGCTTCGCTGAGAATCATCTGGTCTATCTCACCTACGACAAGCCAGTCGACCATAAAAAAGGCGCCCCAACCATTGCGCGTGGAAGGTTGGAATCGAGCGTTCTCACCGAGGTGCGCGATATTCTGATCACCGACGCTTATGAGGGCACCGGCGGACTGAGCGGACGCATCGCATTTGGCCGCGATGGGACGCTCTTCATGGCCACCGGTGGCAACGTCGGTTGGGTGGCGCAGGAGCCCGGCAGTCTCCGGGGCAAGATTCTCCGCGTGCGCGACGATGGATCGGTGCCGCCCGACAATCCTTTCGTCGGACGCGCGGGTTACAGGCCTGAGATCTACTCGCTCGGACATCGCAATTCTTTGGGTCTCATTGTTC
>JBEKLB010000594.1:0-3485 GCA_050010415.1 Bryobacteraceae bacterium
ATCCGACGTGCGGAATTTACTGCTTGGTCCGACGTCTCCTTCACCGCCGTCAAGAAGAATTCGAGCCACGTTTCCCAGTCGCCTTTCGATCGCACCGCGGTCAGAAGTTCGTAATATGTCTCCCTGTGCGTCTTCAGATAAAGGCTCAGGTACAGAATCGGCTCGCTAAGCGCGCCACTCGCGCACAGCATCAAGGTGATGAGAAGCCGGCCCAAACGCCCGTTGCCGTCGAGGAATGGATGGACGGTTTCGAACTGGACGTGCGCCAGTCCTGCCTTGATCAGCATCGGAATATCGCGCCGCTCCTCGTGCAGAAAGATTTCGAGTTGACCCATACACTCCATGACGCGGTCTGCCGGCGGCGGAACAAACGCGGCGTTTCCTGGACGCGTACCTCCGATCCAATTCTGGCTTCGACGAAATTCGCCGGGCTCTTTGTTACTCCCCCTGCCCTCTGACAGAAGAACCCCGTGGATCTCACGAATGAGTCTGAGCGAAAGTGGAAATCCTTCGCGCAGTCTGCGCATACCATGGTTTAGCGCAGCGACGTAGTTGGATACGTCTTGAACGTCCTCGATCGGAACTCCCGGCGCTTCACTGTTCTCGAACAGAAGAAGATCCGAAAGGGAGGACTGGGTCCCCTCGATCTGCGACGACAGCAGTGCTTCCTTACGCACATAGGCATACAGAAAAAGCGACAGGTCGGGCAGCACGGAGGTAAAACCATCCAACCGACCTAGCGCCTGATTCGCTTGTTCGAGGAGCAGCTGAAGCGGTCCCATCCCACCTGCGGTAACGGGCGGAAGGGGTGGCGGGACATACGATCGGACGGTTTCGCCACCGATCGTGGAGACGATGTAGGTTCCAAGTCTTTGATTTGGCGAGTCTTCCACTCTAATTCAGCGATCCCTTAATTAGGGCCTTTGTTATTAAAGGATAGCACCGATTTGTTTAATAGTGGCTTGCGTCTTATGTGTCTGGACCTTGAACGGCAAATGTGTCTGGACCTTGAACGGCAAAAAGCGCAGGGTCGGCATTAACCGCAACCAGACTGGCGCTTTCAAATAGCCAGCTTTAGCCTCTCTCGATCAGCCCAATCTTGCAAGAGCCGAAGTGGCTTTCCGGAAGCCGCACGATTCGCCCGACCGCGAGCCTGAACGATAGCACGCCGCCTCGGATCGACCTCGATAGTCAGCACGTGGTGAACGTCTTCACCCCGCCGGAACCGAAGTGACCAGATGCGGGACGTCCCTCGGCAGCAGCGGTCAGCATAGCTGGCGACACAATGATGCAGGGCTGCCCCTTCCGTCCTGAGCTGGGCGCTGTTGGTGAGTTCTATCATCTGCCACCGTCTCGGCGGAGCCGAAGCGTCCTGACTCGGCTCTTCCAGCAGCATCGGTTGTAAAGGCGACGGTGTCCATGCCAGACCGGCGTTGCCCAGGCCCAGGCTACGATGCCAATCCTGCATCAAACGTAGCATCGATTGTATGGTTCTCCCTTTGATTGAAAAGGCCGGCTGAGGCGGATCTAGTTCCACCATTCCGTCTGGCGTCTGCACCGCTACGCGGTCATGTCGAATCGCCTGGATGAAGTCGATCATTGGCCCAATCTGCGCCGGTTCAATAATGCTTGCGTTCGCGATCAGGAAGAACCAGACCGTGCGCCAGAACATACCATTACTCAAGTCTGTCGCCAATCTGGTGGATAAGACTGCTTGGACGAATTCGGCAGGTGCGCCCAGGGCGAGTAACTCCGCTCGACGCATTGCGTGTTCGATTGCTAGATGATCCTGTGATGCCAGGAACAATTTCTCCATCTTCCGGGTCATCGCGATCGGCAGATTGAGCGATCGAAAGCTGGCGCCACGCGCATGCGCCACGAACCAGCCGCGCTTTTCGTCCGCAGTTGCCTCCTCAGCCGAATACCACGACGAGGCGAGAAACAATGGAACCTCGTACTTGCAGACGAGGTGGTGCGTAAGCGATGACACCGCCAGGCGCCAGGACGATGTGGTCCCCGACCAGTCCGCAACTCGCCGGATGTGTGCCTTCCCGTATCGAGAAAGATTGACGAGCGTTGCGACACCGGGGTGGTGCCCATTGAAGACCGGGGCTTCCAACAAACGTGCTGCTCGATTCCGAACGTAGTAGAGCAATTCGTGAAATATTGCTGCAGCGTGCTCATTTGTTGCGAGGCGTGAGTAGGCGCGATGGATGGCGCAGTCGGTTTGTTGCTTGTGATATCGAACGGAACGTTCAGACCAAGACATGAACTTCTCCTGTTGTTTCCAGAACTAGACCTGCTGCGTAGACAGCACTCAAGCGCGCCGCCCATGTCAGTGCGGAACGGACGGACCCCGACCAGCCAGTCGAGGCCTGTCCGCTCTTCAGTCCAGAACTAGATAACAGAGAAGAACATTGCAAGATCATGATAAAGCCTCAAGAACGGGTCCGTCAATGGTACACAGGACCGCAGAATTTCGCTGCGGCGCGCCGCTTCTTTCGTATGACAGATATCGGGTTCTGGAGGCGCGAATAGATCAAACGGGCTGTTCCAGCTTGGAATCGCCCATCCCGCCGAGCCTAGAGTCCTCGGTCTGTGTCAGTGCGGACGCGCAACATGTCAAAGTTGCCACGCAACCGCGACTAGTCATCGCTCTCCACACGCACTCTTGTGCTGGCACCAAACGTGCCCGGGGGACCGTGACGAATCAGTCTTAATCGGAATATGAACTCTAGCTTTTCGCGCTCGATCAAGTGTTGTCTTGTCGCGATTGTATTCGCATGCAGTCCGCTGCATATTGCACAGGCCGCAGGTCCACGCCGGATAGCGCCATCGCCCGGCATGGAGCGACTAAGAAATGAGCACCAGCACATCCTGGACGAACTAAACACGAAGGATGCAGACGGAAAACTCATGGAGTTGGACGACCCGCGAGTTCCGGCGCTCCTAAGAAAGGGCTGGGACCTAGCAGGCCAGTGGGCCGCCGCGTACTTAGAGGTCCATACCACGGCGTCGAGACGCGACTTGGTGGGAATATTCGACGGATTTGCGCCTCCGCCACGCGGCGTCAAGTCCCAGTTTGGTGACTTTCTCGAATACAGCGAGTACAGCCTTAGAGGCAGCGCTATTCGCATCGGCCCATCCCGATACGTTGTGGAAGCCAGCTATGGGGTGGACTTCTTGACGGGCACCTTCATGGTGGTGGCACGCGGCCGGGACGGTCACTTTCACGCCCTGTGGAATATCAAGGATTTGGCCGAGAAGCATTACGCCCAGCGCGATGAAATAGGCCGTTGGATGCATCTCGTCCGGCGAGCTTACTACAATGGGCCGCTGACGGTCTCGAGGATTCTGCCGGTCTACCCCTCGACCAAGGGCCATGCGCGGTTTCTTGTGGGTGCATACCAGGGTGCCGATGGGGGTACGATCCTTGGTCAACTCAGCTTCTGGGACTGGGATGGTTCAGAGGCCAAGCCGCTGTT
>JBEKLB010000595.1:0-3461 GCA_050010415.1 Bryobacteraceae bacterium
TAGCTCGAACCGCCGACGACCCAGCGAACCAGCTTTCGTTTGGGCAGCGAAACGGTGACTTTAGCTCCGATCGCGTCTCGATTGCTGCGTGTCCCTTCCAATTCGAACCCGATCCAGGAACCGGCCGGCTGCGATGTATTTCGCAACAAAACCGGCGAGTCGTTCAAGCGCGTGATGATAGCGTCCATGCGTCCATCGTTGTCAATATCTCCTGTCGCCAGACCGCGACCGACAAGTCTCCGCTGGAAGGTAGCCCCCGCCGCTTCTTTCATGTCTCGATACTTACCATCGCCGGAGTTGCTCAAGAGCAGCGGAGGCTCGCGGTAGGTAATACCTGGTTGCTGTTTTTCAATCGACTCGTATATGTGTCCATTGGCGATGAGCAAACCGAGCAGACCGGAGTTGTCGTAGTCGATGAACTGCACCCCCCAACCGACATAGGGCATGGTCGAAGAGCCGAAACCCGATTCGAGGGTTCGCGCCGCAAAAGGAAACCGCCCCGGATTGACAAACAGCGAGTGGCGTTCGCCGCTGAAATTCGTGACTGCAAAGCCGGGGAATCCATTAACCGTAAAATCGCCCGCATCGACTCCCATACCAGAGAGCGCATTGCCGTCCATGTTGAAGGCCACATCGGCATCCAAGGCCCTATCTTCAAAGGTTCCATCGTGCTTGTTCATCAGCAGCAGGTTAGGCGATGCATCGCGGGATACGAACAGGTCTTGCCAGCCATCTCCATCTATGTCAATCGCCACTACGCCCAATGCGCGCCCGGCCAATTGAGAGAGTCCGGCCTGGGCAGTGACATCGGTAAACGTTCCGTCACCGTTATTGTGATAAAGCGCCGGTACATCTCCCTGATAGGCTTTCTGTGCACAGTAGGTCGGGGTGCCTTCGTAGCTGCAGGCCAGCGGCAGGTCGTAAGAGAACTTCACATAGTTGCAGACAAAAAGGTCGAGTAACCCGTCGCGGTCGTAATCGAACCAGGCTGCGCTCGCGGCAAATTTTCCGGAGTTGGCGACTCCCGCCTTATCCGTCACATCGGTGAAGGTTCCATCGCGATTGTTGTGCCACAAGGCACTGCGAGGATAGCCGGTAATATACAGGTCTGGAAATCCGTCGTTGTCATAATCTGCCGCCGCTACGCCAAGACCATAAAATGCGTTTCGATCGACCCCGGCTTTTTGCGCCACCTCCTCAAACTTGCCGTTCCCCAGGTTGCGATACAGTGCATTGCGCGCCGGCAGATCAGCGGGATGGTTCGCCGTCTCGCCGCCGGTGACGAGGAAAATATCGGGCAGCCCATCGTGGTTGAAATCGAGAAATCCAACGCCTCCGCCCATGGTTTCGGGTAGGAAATGGCGGACCGAGGCCCCGCTCACCTGCTTCCAGGAGATGCCGGCAGACGTGGTGATATCGGTAAAAGCAACGGCGGATGTCTTCGGCTTGAGAGGCGATGGCGACATCGTTGCCGGCAGCAAAAGCAACAGCGCCGTCGCCTTTGCCGCCTTCATCGTGGCGATTCTTTCGCGCCGTACAGGGCAAAGACGAATAAGGTTCCTCCGCTGCGATAATTTCGCATCCATGGAGCACCCGCCCCCGTGTACCCTCCGACCGAGCCTGACATACCGGAGGCGATGGCCACGTATTCCGTGCCGTCAAGCTGGAACGCAATGGGCGCGGCGCGAATCCCCGACCCGGTCTGATAGGACCATAACCGTTCGCCGCTGCCAGCATCATACGAAACAAAATTGCCTTCGGCATCCCCTGTAAATACCAGGCCGCCGCCGGTCGCCAGAACTCCCGCAGCCATGGGCGTGCGCGTTTTCACCTCCCAGACCGCTTCACCATCGTCGGCCCGAACAGCCATGAATTTGCCATAGGCCAGATTGGGCAGGTAACTGAACCCACTCGGACCTGGAGGAAGCCCACGCCGCCGGGCTTCCACTCCATAGTTCGTGAACACAGCACAATTTTCGATTGCCGGGATATATACCAAACCCGTGACCGGACTATATGCCATGGGATTCCACTCCTTGCCCCCGGCGGCGCCTGGACAAACTGTCGCGCCCTTGACGGTTGGAGTTGCTTCCGGGTTGACGATGGGACGACCGTTGTCGAAGCCTTTATTCCAGGTCACGTGCACAAAGGGCTTGGCGAACAGGAAGTGCCCATTGGTGCGGTCGAGCGCGTAGAACTCTCCATTGCGATCAGCATGCAGCAAACCTTTTACTACCCGGCCATCGACACGCAGATCCGCCAGCACCATTTCATTCACTCCGTCATAGTCCCATGTGTCATGCGGGGTGAATTGATAGTGCCATTGCAACCGGCCGGTGGATGGATCAAGCGCGATCACGGAGTCGGCGTACAAGTTGTCTCCGGGGCGAGCGTCTCCGTCATAATCAGGATTGGGATTGCCTACTCCCCAATAAACCTGGTCAAGTTCGGGATCGTAAGATCCATTCAACCAGGTCGCTCCTCCGCCTCCATTGGCAACGGTATAAAAACGCCACAGCCTCTTACCGGTTTCCGCCTGGTAGGCATCAATGAATCCACGGCTTCTGTAGTCGCCGCCC
The DNA here is from genome assembly GCA_050010415.1 of Bryobacteraceae bacterium. Taxonomy (GTDB): domain Bacteria; phylum Acidobacteriota; class Terriglobia; order Bryobacterales; family Bryobacteraceae; genus Palsa-89. The sequence goes on from JBEKLB010000595.1 coordinate 2,580, forward strand.
GCCATCCCGACTAACACCCGATCCTTCACCACCAGCGGCGGCGAAGTGGCGCTCACATTATCCTCGACATTTCCCAGCAGCACATCCCATCGAACCCGGCCGGTTCTGGTATCCAGTGCCACCAGGTGGGCATCGAGCGTGCTGAGGTAAAGCAGGCTGCCCACGATCGCGGGGCCGCGATTCACCGGCCCACAGCAATAACGAAGCTTCTTCGGCAGATGACGTTGGTAGTGCCACAGTTCTGTGCCCGTGCGTGCGTTAATCGCGAAGACGTGATCCCAGGAGGTGGTGAGGTAGATCACGCCGTCTACGAACAGTGGCGTCGCTTCAAGCCCGTCAGGTACACCGGTTTGGAAGCTCCAGACTGGAACCAGCCGGTCGACATTCTCTCGCCGCACGGAATCGAGTGGACTGAAGCGCTGGTTGGTATAGTCGCGCCCGTACATCAACCAGTTATTTGGATCTTGCGCGGCCGCCGACAGCCGGTCAGGGCTCACCAGCGTTCCCGCAACAGTGAGTTCGCTTCCGGGCGCATCGTTGACACGCAGTGAACGGATATGACGCACGAGCAACAGGATCTGATCCGCTGTAAGTGTGTTTTTGAAGCTGGGCATGGACGTGCCCGGCCTACCGTCGCGAATCGTATTCTGCAAAGCCTGATCTGTGGTGTCCGCCTGCCATTGCGAGTTACTCAGACCTGGTCCCAGCGCTCCTCCGCCGGTGGCGCCATGACAGACCGCGCAGCGCTGGGTGAACAACTCCTGACCGCGGTTGGAGTGAGACTGCGCGAACGTAGGGATGCTGCATACGAGGAACCAGAGAATGAGGAAATGACGGCTTCGCACCAACTCACGGCTCCCAAGCAGCGCCGCGCAATTCCTT
>JBEKLB010000596.1:0-3434 GCA_050010415.1 Bryobacteraceae bacterium
TCACAATTGCTGATCCAGCCTTCCAACCAGGGGACAGCGCCCGCGATTCTCTATAGTCTGCTGCGCCTTTACGAAATGGACGCGGAAGCTGTTGTAGCCTTCTTTCCGTCGGATCATCATTTCTCGGACGATGACGCTTTCGTCGGCCATATCGATTCGGCTTATGTCGTGGCTGCTTCCCTGCCCGAAATGGTTGTCCTGCTGGGCATTCCGCCCGAGACCCCGGAGGTTGAGTACGGTTGGATCGAACCCGGCATTCCACTGGGACCCCCGCTGCCGGACTCCGTTTGCAGTGTGAGCCGCTTCTGGGAAAAGCCGAGCGAGACGGTTGCTTTCGACTTGATGGAGCGCGGCTGTCTGTGGAACAGCTTCGTTATGGTTGGCTGTGTTCGCGCTTTTCTAAACCTCATCCGGAGTGCGCTTCCAAGTCTGGTCGCTGCGTTCGAATCCATTCGGCCGTCATTTTTTACTGCACGCGAAAAAACGGCATCGTGCGAACTTTATTCAGGTATTGGCGCCACGTGCTTTTCTCAAGACGTCCTATCGGTCCGGACAAATGACCTCGCCGTGCTTCGCGCCACGGGTCTCGGATGGAGTGATCTGGGCGAACCCGGCCGAGTATGCGCCGTGCTCGAGCGTGAAGGCGTTCCGACAGAGCGGGGGTCCATACCGGGCCTCCGATACTGAATGTTGGGCACTCGCGTCGTCTTCCGGCCCTATTTTCACCGGCGGAGCGCTCAGTAACGCGCGCCGAGCGGCGGCCGATGTTTTCGATCAGGCCAAGAACCAATATTCGCAGAGTCGCACTGAGAGCATTTCGGGAACCGTCGGATGCTTTTATCGCCTCTCAGAAGCTATCTGTCGTCGAAGCACAACAGAAGCGTGAAGTGGCCGCTCTTAACCGAAATCTGTCACCATTGAGCGCTTGGCGGGGGCTGGACTTTCGACAACACGCAGTGAACGAATGGGCGATAGTGAACTGGAAAACTGGCACACCCGACTCCCCTCCCATGCTGCCCGTTTTTGACGGCGTTTTGACGTTCTTTGCGATAACTTTCAAACATGGCGCGCCTTGGGACCAAGATGATTCGGTTCATTCGCGGTTCAGATTCTTTCAAGGAGATGTGAAACGATGTGTGATTATGCAGCATGAATGCGGTTTCCAGAAGGACGTCGCACAGGCCGTGTTTACTCAGCTTACTGCCGCCGTAAACACCTTTCGGGATGCAGTCCGATTTCAAGACGGCGTTGAAGTTCTATTGCAGAGATTGGATGAAGGCCAGAGAGTGCGCGTTTTGGATCTTTCTTCGGCGGAGGAACAGGAAACGGAACTGGCGGGTCAGCGCGCGATCATGCGAGTGGCATGGAGATGCGCTTCTAACTTGACGTGCTCAGCGTCCCAGCCACGCACGGGCTATACGGCGCGGCCGCTTCGCCTTCCGCACTTAGGTTCCGAGGGGGCTTACCTGAAGCAAATGATGCGGGACAAGCTCATCCAGCACAAACATTACATCGACAAGCACGGAGAGGACCTGCGGGAGATACGAAACTGGAAAAGGAAGCCGCTACCGCAATGAACGAGAGCAACTGCTGCGATCACGATTTATTTGCTGGGCGATGACTTGGCGTTTCTGCATCGCTCCAATAGCCGAGACGAAAGCATGAAATGAAAATTAATTCAAACACCTTCCGTGTACGGGGCGGGAAAAAGGTCAACCTCAGCAAATGGCCGACGTTCGTGAAGTCCTTTCGCAAGTCCAAAGAGCAGTATCAGGAACTCCTCCAGGAACACGTTGACAAGCTCAGCGCGCTGCAGCAGCTTCACTACGCCTCCAACCGCTATGCCTTGCTGCTGATTTTTCAAGGGATAGATTCCGCCGGCAAGGACGGCGCCATACGGCACGTCATGTCCGGCGTCAATCCGCAGGGCTGCCAGGTTTTCAGTTTCAAGCAGCCGAGCGCCGAGGAACTGGAACATGATTTTCTCTGGCGCACCACGCGCTGTTTGCCGGAACGCGGCCGGATCGGCATTTTCAATCGCTCCTATTACGAGGAAGTGCTGGTGGTTCGAGTGCATCCCGAAATTCTCCGCAACCAGGGGCTTTCGGAAGAATTGCGAGACGAAAACAACATTTGGGAGGAGCGGTATCGATCCATCGTGGACCTGGAGAACCACCTTTATCGTAACGGCACGCGGATCCTCAAATTCTTCCTTCACCTATCGAAGGACGAGCAACGCAAGCGCTTTTTGGAGCGCATCGATGAGCCGGACAAGAACTGGAAATTCAGCCTCGCGGATATTCACGAGAGGAAATACTGGAAGGATTACGTGCATGCTTATGAAGAGTGCCTGAACGCTACCAGCACCCATCACGCGCCCTGGTACGTAGTTCCCGCCGACGACAAGGAGAATGCTCGCTTGATTGTTTCCCAAATTGTCCTGGACGCGCTCAGCGAGCTCAAATTGGCGTATCCCAAGACCACCCCAAAACGCCTCCAGGAATTGAAATCGATTCGCAAGCTGCTAACGAAATAACGGTTGGTGATCCAATGACTATAGAAGAACCCGCTCCCCCCAAAGAGGCCTCAGTTCCAACGGGCCTCACCGGTGCCGAAGCCCGAAGCCGTCTGAAGAAGTCCGGCCCAAACGCGATGCCCGACACGGCCCTGCATCCGCTCCGCCGGGCGCTCGCGAAGTTCTGGGCGCCGGTTCCTTGGATGCTCGAGGCCGCGATCGTACTGGAAATTGTCCTCGGCAAGTACATCGAGGCGGGAATCATCGCGGGCCTCCTGGCCTTCAACGCTGCTCTCGGGTTCTTCCAGGAAGGGCGCGCTCAGGCGACTCTGGCCGCGCTGAAGTCGCGGCTCGCCCTGAATGCTTCGGTCAAGCGCGACAATGCCTGGACGACGGTACCCGCGGCCCAGTTGGTCGTTGGGGACGTAGTGAAGTTGTCTCTCGGCGCCGTGGTTGCCGCCGACGTGCGCCTGACCGAGGGATCGGTGTTGCTCGATCAATCGATGCTCACCGGCGAATCCGTTCCCATCGAAGCCGGCGCGGGATTTAACACTTATGCCGGAGCGCTGGTGCGGCGCGGCGAAGCGGTGGCGGAGGTTACGGCCACGGGAACGCGCACTAAGTTTGGACGCACCGCGGAACTGGTCCGCACCGCGCACGTCGAAAGTTCGCAGCAGAAGGCGGTCCTGCGCGTAGTGCGCAATCTCGCCATGGTCAATGGCGTCGTCATTTTGATGCTGGTGGCCTATGCCTACGTTCTGAAGTTGCCCGTTAGCGAGATCATACCGCTGGTATTGACGGCGGTTCTCGCCTCGATCCCGGTTGCTCTACCGGCCACCTTTACACTTGCGGCCTCTCTCGGCGCAAAGGCTCTGGCCAAGCTGGGCGTTCTTCCAACCAGGCTCTCCGCGGTGGATGA
>JBEKLB010000597.1:0-3401 GCA_050010415.1 Bryobacteraceae bacterium
AAGGAAAATAAGGAAGGCGAGAAGCCGCACACGGTGCGAGAGACGATGGAAATGCATCGCGCCAATCCAACTTGCAACGGGTGTCACGGAATCATTGACCCGCTGGGATTCGCGCTCGAAAACTTCGACACCGTGGGTGCCTGGCGCAGCAAGGACCGCTATACCCGCACCGTGATCGACGCGTCCGGCAAGCTGATGGATGGCACCGTGGTTAGCGGGCCGGACGATCTGCGTAAAGCGCTCGCGTCGCATCCCGACCAGTTTGTGCAAACCATGACGGAAAAGTTCCTGAGCTACGCACTCGGCCGCAGCCTGACGGCTTACGACATGCCGACGGTTCGCAAGATCGTGCGCGATGCGGCGCGCGACAATTATCGTTTTTCGTCCATCGTGATGGGAATCGCCCAGAGCGCTCCGTTCCAAATGGAAAGAACGCCGGAGGCTGCTCCCAAGCAGGTTCAGGTAGCCGCGCGACAGTAGAGGAGATCGAGAATGTTCATCACCAAAAAACATTTGGAGCGCCGCACGTTCCTGCGCGGCATGGGTGCAGCCGTGGCCCTGCCGCTGCTCGACGCAATGATTCCGGCGCGCACCGCATTGGCGCAGACCGCGGCCACTCCCACGCCTCACATGGGCTTCATCTACTTTCCGCACGGCGCCGTCATGGAACATTGGACGCCCAAAACGGAAGGAACCACCTTCGATCTCCCCACCATTTTGAAACCGCTGGCTGCCTTCCGGAAGCAGCTCACGGTGGTCAGCGGCCTCGAAAACAAACCCGCGATCAGCCCGGCGGTCCACGCCATTACGCCCGGAACGTGGTTAAATTGCGTGCATCCACGCGCCAGCCAGGATCCGTTCTGCGGTCCGACCATCGATCAGATTGCCGCGGCGCACATCGGACAAGACACGCCCTTACCTTCGCTCGAAGTGGCCATCGAAGGCCGGGGCGGAGGCGGATCCTGCGATCGCGATTTTGGGTGCAGTTACTCCGGCACCATTTCGTTCCGCACTCCCACCACGCCGCTTCCCATGGAGACCGAGCCGCGCAAGGTTTTCCAGAGCCTGTTCGGCCAGGGCGACACGGCGCAGGAACGAAAGATTCTAGGCAAGCAATACGCGAGCATTCTGGACCTGATTTCGAGCGAAGCAACCGATCTGCAGCGCACCCTGGGTCCCGAGGATCGCGTGATGCTGAGCGATTATCTGGACACCGTTCGCGAGATCGAGCGGCGCATCGAGAAAATGGAAGCGCACGATCTCTCGCACGTCGACATCCCGAATGCGCCGGCTGGAACGCCGCCGCAGTTCGAACAACACATCGGCTTGATGTTCGATCTGATCGCGCTGGCCTATCAAGCCAACATGACGCGGGTCTTCAGCATGATGATGGCCGCCGAGGTCAGCAACCTGACCTACAACCAGATCGGGGTGCCCGACGCGTTCCATCCTTTGTCGCACCACAACAATGAACAGGCGAAAATGGACCGTCTGGTGAAGATCCAGACCTATCACACCGAGCTGTTCTCGAAGTTCCTGGCCAAGCTGCAGAAGATGCCGGATGGCGACGGCAACATGCTGGACCACTCCATGATTCTGTACGGCAGTAACATGAGCAACAGCAATTTGCACAACCACTATCCGCTGCCCACCGCGCTGGTGGGTGGATGGAAAACGGTGAAGGGCGGCCAGCACTTGAAGTATCCCGAGCAGACGCCGCTGGCCAACATGCTGCTTACCGTGCTCGATCGGGCAGGCGTACCGCTGGACAAATTCGGCGACAGCTCGGGCAAATTCGCGGAGGTCTAACATGGGAAAACTTCCGCTGATCGCAGCGCTTCTGATCGCTCCGTTATTCGCCGGCACCTCGGGCGATGTCTCGCTGGTGGATCTGGTGAAAGCCGGTAACCGGCAGGCCGTGACGGCGCTTCTTGACCAGCACGTCAACGTCAATACGCCCACGTCCGATGGAACTACGGCGTTGCATTGGGCCGCTCATAACGCCGACGTCGACTTGGTGGATCGCCTGCTCAGCGCCGGCGCCGATGCCAAGGCCAAGAACCAATTCGGCGCCACTCCGATGTCGGAAGCAGCATTCGGCGGGAACGTGGCGATCATCGAAAAGCTGCTGAGGGCGGGCGCGGATCCCAACTCACCGGGCGCCGACGGACAAACCGCTCTGATGCTGGTGGCGCGCACCGATAATGTAGCTGCCGCGAAACTGCTGCTCGATCACGGCGCGCAAGTGGATGCGCGCGAGAAGCAGAAGGAACAGACCGCGCTGATGTGGGCAGCGGCCCAAAGCCAGCCTGGCATGGTGCGCGAACTCATCGCACACGGCGCGGACGTGAACGCACACTCGCATATCGACGAATGGCTGGCGCAGGTGAGCTCCGAGCCGCGCGCGCAGCATCAATCTTATGGCGGATTCACGCCGCTGCTGTACGCCACGCGCGAAGGCTGCTTATCGTGCGTCCAGAGCCTGGTGGAAGGCGGCGCGAAATTGAACCTGCCCGATCCGGAGGGCGTCACTCCGCTGATCATGTCCATTACCAACGCGCATTTCGACGCCGCGAAATATCTGATCGAGAAGGGCGCGATGGTGGACAAGTGGGATTGGTGGGGGCGCAGCCCGCTGTACTGCGCGGTCGACATGAATACGATTCCGCATGGTGGGCGGGCCGATGGGCCTTCACTCGATGAGACCACGCCGCTGGATATTATCGCGCTGCTCCTGGATAAGGCCGCGAATCCGAATCTGCAATTGAAGCTGCTGCCGCCGTTTCGTTCGGTGGGCGCCGACCGGGGCGTGGACCAAATGTTAACCATCGGCGTGACGCCGCTGCTGCGCGCCGCCAAGGCGTTGGATGCGCCCGCCATCAAGCTGTTGCTCGCGCACGGCGCGCTGGTGAATCTTCCGAATATTCGCGGCACCACTCCCACCATGGCGGCGGCCGGGCTGGGATCGGTGGACGCCGATACGCGCGGAGTCTTCACCACTCCTGATGTACAAGAGCGATCCCTGGCGTCGTTGAAACTGCTGCTTGCGGCTGGCGGCGAGATTAACGCGGCCGACGGCCGTGGCCAGACTCCACTGCATGGCGCGGCCTTCTGGGGTTGGAACGACGTAGTGCAGTTCCTGGTGGATCAGCATGCGAATCTGAACGCCGTGGATTTGAAGGGCAAGACGCCCATCGATTCCGCGATGGGCCGCGCGGGCGGCAACAGCCGGGGCGGACAGCGCATCGACGTTCACGAAGACACCGCGGCTCTGCTGAAGAAGCTAGGCGAGACAGCGTCGAGGTAGGGCCGCATCGGCGCCGCCACCACCGCCCGTCTCGTCAACGCCGTAAAACGATCGCCGCCCGAACCACGATGCCATAATACGGCCATGGCGCGCC
>JBEKLB010000598.1:0-3389 GCA_050010415.1 Bryobacteraceae bacterium
GTTGAATCACTTGAAATCCTATGGCTGGTCGCGAAACCTGGTGCAGCCGGGCGATGTCATCAGCTGTACGGGTGGGGCGGCCAAGAGCGGCACGCCGCAAATGCTTAGCTCCATCATCAAGCTCCCGGACGGTCGCGAAATCAAGTCGTAAACAGCGGCCAGGTAACCAGAACTCTCAAAAATCGCCCTAAGCCCGATAAGGCAACACAGGGAGCCTTATGCACTCGCAAATGACTGTCGGGAAGAAGCTGGCGATGATCGGCGCTGTGCTCATAGGGCTGACGATCGTAATGGGAATCGTCACGCTGGTCGGGCTCAGAGGCTATGACAAGGTGGTGCACTCGCTGGCTGACGAAGCATTGGCCGGCGTTGCAGCCAGTAGCCGGATGGAGGCGAATTTCCTGGAAATGCGGGGCGACGCGTGGAGACACGTGGCTGCCGACGATCCGCAGGACAAGGCGCACATGGCGCAAGAGATCGCGCGGCTCAGAATCGAAATCGACGCGGAATCAAAGGGCCTGCAAGGCTCTCTGAATTCTGACGAAGAACGCGCGATTCATCGGAAGATCGATCCCGCCCTGCGGCACTTCTATGAACTGTGGGATAAGGTCGCAGTGGTGAGTAGCGCGAAACACAACCAGGGGGCATACGGGCAGTTGGCGGATGCCTCCGCGAGCGTCGCCGATGTGACGCAGGCGCTGAGCGACGAAACGGAATACAACCGCAGAATCAGCGCGCAGTATGCCGCCGAATCTGTCGCAACAGGCGAACGCCTCCGCTGGTTAACATGGGTGCTCCTGCTTCTTTCCATCGGCTTAGGCAGCGGTGGACTGTTCCTGGTGGTCAGGAGTCTAACAGGCGTGCTCCGCCAGACGGTGAGCGAATTGCTGGAAGGCGCAGGGCAGGTAGCCAGAGCCTCGGCGCAGGTGGCGTCCTCCAGCCAGGCCTTGGCCCAGGGATCGTCCGAACAGGCCGCATCGCTCGAAGAGACCTCGGCGTCCACCGAAGAGATCAGCGCGATGACCCGTAAAAACGCGGAAAATTCCGCTGCGGCGGCGACATTGATGACGGACGTCGATCAGCGGGTCATCGAAGGCAACCGGACGCTTGGCGAGATGGTGCAGTCCATGCAGGAGATCACCGGATCCAGCGACAAGATTTCGAAAATCATCAAGGTGATCGATGAGATCGCCTTCCAGACCAACATCCTGGCTCTGAACGCAGCGGTGGAAGCCGCCCGCGCCGGTGAAGCGGGCATGGGGTTCGCGGTGGTTGCCGACGAAGTACGCAGCCTCGCTCAACGCTCCGCGCAAGCGGCCAAGGATACCTCCGCGCTGATCGCGGAGTCGATCGCGAAATCGAATGAAGGCAGTACCCGGCTCGAGCGCGTCTCCGAGGTGATCCGGGCCATCACCGAGAGTACCGTGAAGGTGAAGACGCTGGTGGATGAAGTCAATCTAGGCAGCCAGGAGCAGGCGCGCGGCATCGAGCAGATTTCCAAAGCGATAGCCCAGATGGATCAAGTAACGCAAGGCACAGCGGCCAGCGCCGAAGAAGGTGCATCGGCCAGCCAACAGCTATCCGCGCAGGCCGAAGCCATGGGGCACGCAGTGCGCAAGCTATCCAGAATGGTGAGCGACACCAGCGAAGCGCACGCGAGACCTGCCGTCGCCGGACGTGCGCCGAAACCCAAACCGATAGCGACGCGAGCGAGGGCTAGTCCCGGATTGCGCGCCCTCAGACCGCCGGTCTCCAAGGGTTCGCTCCAACCAGAGGCCTTGGCCGAGTCGCCCACCGACGCGCAATTCCTGGAGAGCTTCGAGGAAATGTAGCACTCGTCCATTTCACACACTCCATAATCCATCCGTAAGCCAAGGCAATTCGGTTGTGTTCTCCCATGGTCACCTTATCGGTGCAACCATGCGTGGCGCACGCACTCGTGCGTGCCGTGTTGGCAATCGTGCCAACACAACAATCGTTCACAGGACTGTGAACGCGGCACGCACGAGTGCGTGCCGCCACAAGACGCGCGCACCTCTTACGGAAGGATTACGGACACTCCCGTCCACTCCGGCGCCACGGGCTGCGGGCTTATAATCGATTGGGTATGCCGCCGATGACAGGGCTTGCCGCGGATCCAGTTTGCAAAGAACACCTGACCGGCCCGCAGCATCCTGAGCAGCCCGCGCGATTCGACGCCGCGGTGGGCGCACTGCGAGATCTGAATCTGATTCCGATTTCGCCTCGTGTCGCCAACCACGATGAACTCGCGTTGTGCCACGCGCGCCGGTATATTCAACTGGCCGAGCGCGAGATCTTCGAGGGCTTCCACGAACTGAGCACGGGCGATACCATCATTTCCCCTAGGTCCCTGGACGCTGCGCTGCGCTCCACCGGCGGAGCGCTGAACGCGGTGGACGCCATAGTCGAAAAACGAATCTCCAATGCCATCTCCATCGGCCGGCCGCCCGGACATCACGCTACCGAGGTCCGCGGAATGGGCTTTTGCATCTTCAACACCATCGCGATCGCGGCGCGCTATGCACAGAAGAAGCATGGTGTGGGCCGGGTTTTGATCGCCGACTGGGACGTCCATCACGGCAACGGGACGCAGGATATTTTCTACACTGACGGCTCGGTGTTCTTTTTCAGCACGCATCAATCGCCGTGGTATCCGGGCACTGGTGCGCGGGAAGAGCGTGGAGAGGGCCCCGGCGACGGCATGACGCTCAACTGCCCGTTTCCAGCGGGCGCCGGGCGCAAAGAAATTCTGGGCGCGTTCCAGCAAGAATTAATGAAAGCGGCCGACAACGTAAAGCCCGAGTTCGTGCTGATCTCGGCGGGCTTCGATTCCCGGGCCGGCGATCCGCTGGGCCAATTCCTGCTCACCGACACTGATTTCGCCGATCTGACGCGCGTGATGCGGGAGATTGCGGACAAACATGCCGGCGGCCGGTTGCTCTCGGTCCTGGAAGGCGGGTATAGCTTGACGGGCCTGGCATCGGGTATTCGAGCTCATGTGGAGGCGTTAGCATGAGCATGCGCATCGCGCCGGCCGCCCAGGGCGACGCGTCCCTTATCCTGAGCTTCATTTGCAAACTGGCGGAGTACGAAAAGCTGTCGCATGAAGTGGTGGCCACCGAAGAGAACATCCGTGAGCATGTGTTTGGCGCCAATGCCACAGCGGAGGTGCTGCTGGCTTATTGGCACGAACAACCGGTGGGCTTCGCGCTGTACTTTCGTAATTTCTCGACTTTTCTGGGCCAGGCCGGCATCTATCTGGAGGACCTTTTTGTCGAGCCCGAGCATCGCGGCAAAGGAATCGGGAAGGCGCTGCTGATCGAACTGGCGAAGATCGCCGTGGAACGGGGATACGGACGCTTGCAGTG
>JBEKLB010000599.1:0-3386 GCA_050010415.1 Bryobacteraceae bacterium
AGGATGCGGATCATCTGTATCGCTGCGCTACGGGCGGAAACTGCGACAACTGTGCCTTACAATCACTGAGTAATTTAGACGGAAGAATCGGGTATGCGACGACGCGTTAGCGCTCGATTGCAGACTGAATGGCTTTGAACAAGGCGTCGCTACGAACGGGCTTGCTCAAGAACTCGACCGCGCCGCCCTGGAGCGCGCGTTGCCGCGATACTTCGTCGGAATGAGCAGTGATGAAGATAATCGGGATGTGCTTGCGCTCGAGATTCAAACAGTTTTGCAGCTCGAACCCACTCATTCCGGGCAAGTACACGTCGAGAATGAGACAAGATGTGTCATGCACGCGTTCAGAATTCAGGAATTCCTCCGCCGAAGCGAAGGCCTGAACATCTACCTGGATGGATCTCATGAGGCTCTTCACTGCCTCACGGATGGATGCATCGTCATCCACGATGGAGATGCGGCGGGGCGGCATCTTATCCATCACCGCTCCCGCAGCATTCTTCTCATCGGTCTTCATCGCAATTCCATGGTAAGGCGTCTTTGGGCGGCAGTCTATCCAGCTTTGGTAGCACGTGGCTACTTACTGATGGAAGGCTTTAAGCGTTCGTACATCCTCACTAAGTCGGCCAGGGATTCGGCCTGCATCTTTTGCATGACGCGGCCGCGATGCGTTTTTACGGTCAATTCGCTGGCGCCGAGTTCGGCTCCGACCTGTTTATTCAGTAAACCGGAGACCACCAGCGCGAGCACTTCTTTCTCCCGCGCGGTTAACGTCTGGTATCGGCTGCGCAGATCTTGGATCTGACCTTGTTCGTTGCGCGCAACGCGATCCCGCGCGATGGCGACTTGAATCGCGTCCAGCAATTCCTGGCCCCGGAACGGCTTGGTGAGGAATTCAACGGCCCCGGCCTTCATGGCGCGCACGGTCATGGGAACATCGGCGTGGCCGGTAATAAAGATGATCGGGATCTGGACGCCGGCTTCAGCCAAATCGTGCTGAAGCTCCAGACCGCTGGCGTCGGGAAGGCGCACGTCGAGCACCAGGCAGGCGGGCGAATCCGGAGGCTTGCCATCCAGAAACTCGCGTGTCGAACCGAATGTCTCCACGCGTAATCCGACGCTGGATATGAGCTTCTTCACCGCTTCACGGACGGACGCATCGTCATCGACAACAAAAACAATCGGTTCGGAATCCGTCATGAGCGGGTCTTGGTGGCGGCCGGCAAAGTGAATTGAAGCATCGTGCCGTAATCCGGATTTGCGCTGGCCCAGAGACGGCCTCCATGGGCCTCGATGATGGATTGACAGATGGCGAGTCCCATCCCCATTCCCTGGGATTTTGTGGTGAAGAATGCATCGAAGATTCGCCGTTCATTCTTGGAGTCGATACCGATACCGGAGTCCTGCACCGAGATCAATAACTCGTCTGGAGACTGGAGCGCGGAGCGCAGAACGACGCGCCGCGGGCGATCGCTAATGGCGCTCATTGCTTCGATGCCGTTTTGAACCAGATTGACCAGCACTTGTTGCAATTGCACCCGGTCGCCCAGCACCAGCGGAAGATCGTCGCCGAGTTCCGTGATCAGCGTGACCCGATTTCTGGACGCCTCCGTCTGCATCAGGGCATCCACGTCGCGAATGAGATCGTGGATCGCAACCGGAGTTCTTTCCTGGCTGGCTTTGGTGAACATGGCCCGAATTCTTCGAACCACTTCGCTGGCGCGTGTTCCTTCCCGAGCTATGGAGTCAACGGCCGAGCGCGCTTCTTCCAGATTCGGCGACGCGCTGGACAGCCACATCATGCAAGCGTCGGCGTTGGTGACAACGGCGGCGAGAGGTTGATTGACCTCATGAGAGATGGACGCGGCGAGCGCTCCCAGGGTACTGAGTCTGGTTACGCGGGCCAATTCGGCCTGGGCTTCGTAATAGGCGCTCTCGGCGCGTTTGCGCTCAGCCATCTCCGCAACCAACTGCTCATTCCTTTGTTTCAGCTCGGCCGTCCGCTCCTCCACTCGTATTTGTAGCGTGTCGCGAGCCTGTTGGAGTTCGGACTCGGTTTGTTTCCGCCACGAACTGAACCAACCTACGACGAGTGCCGAGATCGCAAACTCAGTAAAAATGGGCAGTGACTCCCGATTGACTCCGAAGGAGTGGATGGGAGCCATAAAGAAGTATTCAACAGCGAGGATACTCAGGACGGCGGCGATTCCCCCGGGCCATTTTCCACAGAACCAGGCGCTTGCGACCACGGCGATATAGAAAAACAGAAATCCAGCGATAGAAACAACGCTCTGCAAAAAGAACGTCAGACCCAAAGCGACCGCGACAAATGCAATTGCAAAGCCATAGCGGAGCATCGCGGACGCCGGCCGGATTGCGTTTTGAACCATATTCACGCGGGTGAGCTTTCTTGAGGTTACCTCGAACCGGCCGTAGCCGTTGAGACGCTGCGCGATCAGCGTGTCGCAAAGTTTCGCCGCGTCGCGCCGGGTTCCGAGCCAGGGGCGGCCCATCACGCACGGTGATCGCGGCCGAAGCTGATGAATGCGCAAAGGATAACTGCGGGCCGTGATCGTCGGATGGTGTGGCTCGCCAGGTGCGCTTGGTGCACGTGAGGCGATGGTGGGTGCTGACGCCCGATCGCCTCACGAATTTCCAATAGGAGAAAAAAGATGAGCAAACTGGAGACGAAAATCGCGCTGTTCATCGGCCTTGGACTCGGGGCGTTGCTGCCGGGCGCCAAAGCCGACGAATGGAATCAGAGAACAGTGCTGACATTCAGTGCACCGGTTGAAATGCCGGGACAAATATTGCCCGCCGGAACGTATGTGTTCAAAGTGGCCAATTCCAATTCGAGCCGGCACATCGTGCAGGTCTTCAACAAAGAGGAGGACCATGTTTTCGGCACGTTCCTTGCCATTCCGAGCCAGCGCCGACAGGCGTCCGACAAGACCATCATCCGGTTTGAGGAGCGCGCCGCCGGATCGCCACAAGCGATCAAGGCCTGGTTCTACCCGCACAGAACCTACGGCCATGAATTTGTTTATCCGAAGAAGGAAGCTCTGGAGCTAGCTAAGGCGAATAACGTCCCGGTGCTGGCCACGCCAACCGAGATGCCGCGCATAAGTAAGCCTGAGGTTTCCATGAAGGCGCCGAAAATCCTGGCTTTGCTGGTGCTTCCGTTGAAAGAGGAGGAACCGAACGGCGAAGAAGTAGAGCTGGCGCAAGCCGCGGCGCGGTCCGCGCCTGCCGAACTTCCTCAAGAACTGCCCGCTACGGCATCTCCGTTGCCTCTTCTCGGTGGCATCGGATTGCTGTCGCTCGGGATCTCGCTCGCTCTGCGGCGGATTGCGGCCAGAGCGAAATAAATGGGGGCATGCATGCGA
>JBEKLB010000600.1:0-3364 GCA_050010415.1 Bryobacteraceae bacterium
CCTGATATCACCGAAAGGACAAACAATCTTCCTCAGCACCTGTCGCCGCTGATCGGAAGAGAATCTGAGCTGGCCGAAGTCAAAGAGCTGATGGAAACGACCAGTCTGCTGACGCTCGTCGGCGCCGGCGGTATGGGCAAAACGCGCTTCTCGCTGGAAGTTGCAGCCGTTCTGCTGGATCGCTTCAATGACGGCGTGTGGTTCATCGAGCTCGCGCCCGTGAGCGATCCAGCCCTCGTAACGCGCACTGTCGCCGAAGTGCTTGGCGTGCACGAGGAAGCGGGCCGGCCCCTGCTCGATACCTTCCTGGAGTTTCTTCGCCGCAGAAGTCTCCTGCTCATTCTCGACAACTGCGAACATCTGATCGAAGGCTGCGCCCGCTTTGCTGCGGCGGCACTGCGCGCCAGCAGCGGGCTGCGCATCCTCGCCAGCAGCCGCGAAGCATTGGATATCGCGGGCGAATTGGTGTGGCGCATGCCGCCTTTGCCGACGCCGGACACCGCTGCGCGCGAATCCGGCGATCAGCTTTTGCAATATTCCGCCATTCGGCTGTTCGTCGCGCGCGCCGCATTCGCCTCTCAGTCGTTTCGGCTAACTGCCGAAAACTCGGCTGCCGTTGCGCGCATCTGCCGCCAACTAGACGGCATTCCGCTCGCGCTCGAACTGGCGGCGGCGCGGGTCAAGGCTCTGCGGGTCGAACAAATCGCCGAACGGCTGGACGATCGCTTCCAGTTGCTCACCGGAGGCAATCGCACCGCGTTGCCACGCCAGCAGACCTTGCGTTCGGCGATCGACTGGAGCCACGACCTTCTCAACGATTCGGAGCGGGTTCTGCTGCGGCGGCTTTCGGTGTTCGCCGGCGGCTGGACGCTCGAGAGCGCGGAAGCCGTTTGCGCTGGCGAGGACATCGAGTCCGGTGATGTGCTCGATCTTCTGACTCGCCTGGTCGATAAATCGCTGGTGGTCCCCGACGACAAGGCAGCCGAGCCGCGCTACCGGATGCTCGAGACGATCCGCCAGTACAGCCGTGAAAAGCTGGCTGAAGCGAATGAGGCCGAACGGGTCGGCGACAGGCATCTCGCGTTTTTCACCAGACAGGCCGAGTGGTTGATGCCGCGTTTCAGTGGCCCCGACCAGGTTCGCTGGTACGCCAAAGCCGAGGTCGAGCTGGACAACCTGCGCGCGGCCCTTGAGCATTCGCTCTCGCCAACGCGCGTGCGCGACGGAATGCGTATGGGCAAATCGTTGCACCGCTATTGGGTAGCCCGCGTCTATTGGCGTGAGGCGAATGGCTGGCTGAAGCGCCTCCTCTCGGTATCGGGCACAGAAGAACGCACCCCACTTCGCGCGCGCACGATGTTCGCGGCCGGTCACATCACAAACTATTATGATCCGGCGCAGGCCCGGAATTTTGCCGAGGATAGCCTGCGTCTGGCCCGGTCCCTCGATTACAAGGAAGGTATCATAAATGCCTTATGGCTCATTGGCTGCGCGTTGGACCTTGGTAAGTTGGACGGTGCCGCCGAGCCGTATTTCGAAGAGAGCATCAAACTCGCACGCGAAATCGATTACGCTTGGGGCGCTGTCCACGCTTATGCTTGGTACGGCGCGTACAAAATCGGCGTCAGTGATTACGAAGGGGCAAAATTGGCACTGCGTGAAGGCATGGTGCAAGCCGAACGGGTTGGTGATTACCTCGCAAAACAATTGGCGTTGCGAGAAGGCGCATTACAAGCCGAGCGGATTGGTGGTGATGCTACGCTACTCGGGCGATGCGCCGGGAATCTGGGATTGGTGGCGATGTTGCAAGACGATTTTGTTGCAGCCAAGTCCTACCTCGACCAAAGTCTGGCTCTGGTGGGAGGCTCCGGTAACCGAAACAGCATTGCAGAAACTCTCTGGCTCCTGGGCAGACTGGCGTTACGCCAGAATGACTTCGCAGCGGCATTCAGCAATCTCAAGGAAAGTCTTGCACTTTATCGGACGTATACGTCTTCGGTGTGGGTGACGAGAGGGCTGGTTTATATCGCCATCGCTCATATTGCCTCTAGCCATTTTGCGCCCGCGGCCCAATTGGTCGGCGCACTCGACGCGCGTGACCGGGAGCTTGGTTCGATCAATGCCCATCTCGGTTCGCTCGCCTCCATAGAGGAATACCAAAGCGCAGTGGAGAAACTGAAGACGAAAATACCGGCCACGATCTTTCACGCCGAGTGGCAAGTGGGGCACAATCTGGCCATCGAGCAATCGATCGAGCTTGCTCTGTCGTAGGGAGCCTTCTCTGACTTGTGCGCACCGCAATCAGTGCAATCACGGCAAGCGTTCCGGAAAGACCGGGACGATAATCTCGGCCAGCCACAGATCGATTCTTTGAGGAGATAAGGCATCTTCTCGGCACTTGAACGGCGATTGACCATGAAGACCTACGAGGGCAAGCGCACCATCGACGGGCTGGTTGTGACGATCGACGGCAAGCCGCTGCCCGAGCACTACGAGGTCAAGCGGTTCACCCGGTTCGGTTTCGAATGGACCTACGAGGGCGAAAGCCCGCAACAGCTGGCGCTGGCGATCCTGGTGGATTTCCTCGGCGACAACGACAAGGCGATCCGGCTATCCGAACCGTTCATGAAAGAGATCGTCGCCAATCTCGACAACGACTGGCGCCTGACGGGAGACGAGGTCGAAGCGGCTGTGCGCGGTATCGAGGCCAGGTAGCTGGCGATAGTCGACCGGATCTGGTTCGCCTCCGCGTTTCGCCGTGCTAAGCTCGCGGTAGAACAAGAAAGACGCGCCGCGAGGGAGGTTTAGGAATGATCTCGCAACGCCAGATCGATTTCCGCAACGAATACCGCTCTCGCATCGTCGGCTGGTACAATGGCTATTTCCACATCGCGCTGATCTATGCGATGGGCGCTGCGGTATTTTACATTTACATCTCGCATATCCATGACGTGACGTGGCTGGAATGGCTCACCGTTCCGCTGACCTTCATCTTCACCAACATTTTCGAATGGACGGTGCACAAATACGTCATGCACCGGCCGGTGAACATCAAGGGTCTGCGCGCGATCTATGAGCGCCACACGCTCAATCACCATCAGTTCTTCAGCGACGACGAGATGCGCTTCCGTGACGACAAGGACTGGCGCGTCACAGTGTTCCCGCCCTATGCGCTAGTCGTGTTCACGCTGATGTCGATTCCGGCGGCCTTCATTCTGGGCGCGTTGTTCTCGCCGAACGTCGGCTGGCTGTTCATGTGCGTCACCACCGGCATGTACCTGATCTACGAGTTCATGCATTTCTGCTGCCATGTCGACGAAGGCTGGTTCGTCAGGCACTGCCCGCTGGTCAACACGCTGCGGCG
>JBEKLB010000601.1:0-4391 GCA_050010415.1 Bryobacteraceae bacterium
GAGGGTTCTCGGGGCTTGGCTGCGGAAGTCCGGCAACGCTCCTAGATTTTGGCGTTACGACTCGATGAGCCTTCACGGAACATGCTCGTCAGTTCTGAGGAGCATCCGCTGGAGGTTGAGGGTTGCTCCCGGAGGCCTTGCCGTTCGAAGGACCCTGACGCTCCTGCGATGCTGCGAAATTCCCGCACGGTCCTGCGCCTCCGTGATGATGTCCACCATTCGCTGAACCCGCGGCGCGCTGCTGCTGGCAAGAATGCAGAGCACTCTGCTGCTCGGGAGTTATGAGCGCATCGATTTTCTGCTGGGCTTGCTGGCGGATTTCCCTGACTTGATGTTGTTTCTCCTGCGGCGTGAGCGACGAGTTTTCGCACACACTCGCAAGTTGCGAATGAGCGTCCGTTTCAATTGAGCGATGCTCTTCCATTACCGTCCGGCTGATGCCGGCTTGCCGCCAGCAGGGTTCCTGGCGAGTTTGTCCCGGAGCAGACGATGGCGGATTGCCCGCAGATGGTGGAGCGCCATTCTGTGCCAACAGCGTCCCGCAGGAAAATAAAACCGTAACCACGGCGAATCGCAGAATATCCTTCAGCATAGTTGTCTCCGCTGGTTTTCCGACTTCGGACTGTGGTGAAATCCTGGAAGCAAGTGTAATGCGGGCGCTATGCCCCGGAAAATAAAACTGAAGTGTCGAAGGTACGTTCGGAAGGATGTCCGCTGGGGCGATTCATGAATCGTCCGGTCGGCCACACCTGTGAACCATACAAAGTTTCCGCTATCAGCGGCAAATGCCGGTCAAATGTGCCTGCGCCGCAAGCCTTGGTTGGCTTGGCCATGACCGTCCATGCGAGAAATGCTACAATCACGAATTGTCCACACCACGAGAAGTTCACTGTGGGCGCGTAGCTCAATTGGCAGAGCAACTGACTCTTAATCAGTAGGTTGTAGGTTCGATTCCTACCGCGCTCACCATCTTCAAACTTAGCTAGTTCGGCAACCACTTGGTAGCACGTCTGGTAGCAACTGCTTGCCTACCACACGGAGTGCGGCACGCGGTCGTACACTTCGGGCGCAAGCTCGACAGGCTTGTGACCGACTGTTCCGCTTACGACCACCGGATGCACGCATCTTCCTAATCAGCGTGTGCCGGAAGTCGTGCCACCCGCCAATCTTGACCCCGACTGCCTTTGCAGCGGGATGCAGATACCCACGGCGGGCGTTGCCTGGATCGACCACCCACTCACTTATTAGCCCCCCGCCGCTAGGCGGGGGGTAAATCGATGCCAAAGAGGCGCTGCCAGCTGGCGATGCTTTAGCTCACTCTCTTGAGCTGTGGCACGCTATCATCGCTCGATTCTGCCGGCTCGGTTTTTAGCGCCTGCATGGCTTGCTCCAATTGTTGGAGGGACAGACCACCGGGAGTTGTCTTCTTCGCGGAGATCCAGTCAGGGTCGGCGATGGCGTAAGCTTCGTCTACGAACTTAGCGAAGAATGCCCATGTCATCGTGTAATACCCGCCCCAGGAGATAACTCGCGCTCCGGCGGCGTTATACCCAGCCAGAACAACTGCGTGGCCGCCCACAATCGTGTTGTCGGCTGCGGGATCCACGTCCCAGACAGGAAGCGGATTCTTGTCCGGCGGCATGATGTACTGCGGCACATTGAAACCGATGTAAGCCACGCCGCAGTCGTTGATCGTGCGTTTGATGTTGTCAGTGTTTTTCACATCGACCTCGACAAACGCATTGATCCGGTGCCGCTGCTGACCTGCAGGCCCGAAAGGCGCACCTTTCTTGAGGATGAACGTCAGAACGTGCTGTTCGTTTCCGCCTGGTCCCTCGCCACCATGCGAAGGTTTGTAGCCACATGCCTGCTCGTACAACTCCTCGACATCGATGTCTGGTTCGGTGGCCATTTGTTGGACGCCGAGTGCATTGTAGGTCCAAACCTGGATGGCGTGATAATAGGCAGCACATGTGCAATCGCCAAGCGTGTCGTTCAACATCATCCCCAGGTTCGGCGGCATTCCCTGCGTGTAGTCCACCGACGCAACCACCGGTTGTGGCGCAATGCCAGCGCTGGTCATGAGCGTATGCAACATGGGAATGCGTTTATCATGCGACCGAGCCAGGCGGCCCAGTTTGAAAGACTTTCTATCATTACTCATCGATGTATCCTCCTTTTGATTTTGTTGTTACTGACGCGATTTATGTCGGTTGCGTTTCCCGCGCGCGCGGCAAACGCCCCAGTTTGAAACCTGCTTTTTCAGGACGTAATCCGGTGCCAGCGGTTGTTGCTGCTCGAACTATTGCCCAGCTGGCAATCACACTTCCGGCCGTGGTCAGGCCGCCGTACTTGGCATAAATTTGCGCGGCCTGCTGTTCGGCTTCTTTTATATTGTTTTTCGGGTTCGGTATCTGCGGGTCAGAGGCGTTGCGGACGGCGTACCAAGAGAGTCTCGGAATGCCCTGAAGTGCGCTGGCCACCATGGCATCGCCCATCTCACAGACTTGACCGAGACCCTGAAGTTTGTAGTAGTCGGTGGAGTCGTCAAATGCGAAGCAGTCGGTGGTCACGATGGTATCCGCCGGATCGGACCAGATCTTCGGTGTGGACCTAGCGTTAGGAATTCGCGACGCATTGCTCTGGAGCAGAGCGGGCGTAGCCGCGCTTACTCCACCGGCGGGCAATGCCGATGCA
This sequence comes from Bryobacteraceae bacterium, assembly GCA_050010415.1. GTDB lineage: Bacteria > Acidobacteriota > Terriglobia > Bryobacterales > Bryobacteraceae > Palsa-89. The sequence goes on from JBEKLB010000601.1 coordinate 2,698, forward strand.
TTGAAGGATGCGTTATGCCAGGGTTCATTCTTGAATTGAGTTGTGCAATCGAAGCGCACATGTGCGCCGACGATTACATCTCCCAGCAAGACGTCCGCGCCGATTCCGCCGCCAGTGCCAGTCGTAATGAAGATCTCTGGCTTGACCGCGGTTGCGATTTCAGCCATTAGCTTCTTTACGGGTGTCGCGGGACCGTCGTACGCAAGATGCAATCCGCTCTTGATAAGCAATACTTTGGCACTGCCAATCTGGCAGGGGAAGTAGAGTCCCAAGCTGTGGTAGTAGCGCTGCATCTCCGCGGACGAATCGTTGAACGGAGCCGTCTTTCCCGTCACCAGCTTTTCATAAGCGCGCACATCGTGGCGGTATTCATACCAGGTGCTGATCGGGTAAGAGGGAGTCATCAGAGCTGCAAGTGCGCTGGCCTCGGCTGAGGTCCACGTAATCACGACCGCGTCATATCCTTCAAACCGTGCGAGGTCGTCCGTTTCCGCCGGCGCGGGCGTCAGCGGGACGGCCTTGGGAGCGGCTCCCTCGGGCCACGCAGGCGCTGTGGGTAGTTGTGCCGACGGACTCATGAACGCCGCTTCCAAGCCGGCATCGCGAAAGCGTTGTTGAGGCGCCGCTGGATCGTAGTTGAGCCTTACATCCGCAAAGTTAAGGTTCACGCCGCCATTACTCAAGATGTGCTGTATGCGTTCTGAACGAGATGCTTGTATTGCCGCGTGACGCTGACAAAATGCACGTCGCGTGAAAGTGGTGATTTGCAAGTGTCTTTGTCTTTCTCGAAGGGAGCTTCCTTCGAGCAACGGCTCCAGAGCCACGCCGATTTCCTCGCAGGCAGGAGATAGCGTCGGATTGCTTGCGTTCTGCTTCTGCGAAGATTTCGTCTTACTCGTACTCGTAGCCTCCGGTACCGTTCTGCCATTGGGTATGCTTTTCGGTAAATTCGAGAGACCGAAGGAAGCCAGGAACATCGTCATGACTACGATGAGGCCAGCATTCTGTTTCATGACGACACCTCTACTAGATTCCTCGACAGCGCAACCCCTCTGCGCCGCTGATCACAATCTTCAGCGGGTGCGAAGCGGCAGGACATAACACTTACGGCTACGCACACTTTGACGTGGGCGTAAGAGGCACTTATAGTTTTCGGGGAAGTCAGCGGGTGGGAGCCCCCTCAGACGAGAAGCTGCTCAGCTTCACTCTCCCGTTCGCCGAAATCGCCTCAGCCTAATCCGTGAAGTTCCTATATGTCAAGCAGAAAAGAGGACCGCTTCCGTTTGCACTTCAATCGAAAAGCTAGACCGTTTCTCATGCCTGAGGACTCAATAGCGCAAGGCATGGGAGGCCGGTTTTTCATCCGTGTTGTGGCCTGCCATTCCGATAGAAGAGATAGAGGACGGCAAGGTCTTCCCTCGGCTCGCTGTCACAACGGACTGGAGTTAACCTCGGATCTGGTTCTTCTGAGCAAGAGTGCTCACTCTTGCTCTGCCTATAGGGTGTACCTTCTTAGCTGCTGCCGCGCCCGACTTGTCACGCGTTTCTTCGATGATGGGAATCGCTTTCCCCGATTATCAATTCGCTGTCTGATGCGCTATGCTGGCGGGGAAACAAGAGCGGCAATCATGATTATAGAGACGGACGCGTCGGATCGCGGCGGTGCAGAAATCCTCCGCCGGTACGAACTCGAT
>JBEKLB010000602.1:0-3353 GCA_050010415.1 Bryobacteraceae bacterium
CTAGTCGGGAGCGGCTTAAGCTACAAGGCGGGAGATCGCCTTCAGCTCATCATCAACGACACCTCCGCTGAGTACACGGTCCGTGGCATTTTACCGGCGGGATCGGGCGATATCGTTCTGATGGATCTTGCCACGGCCGCGCGGGTGCTTGGTAATGAAGGAAAGCTGGACCGGATTCTGATCGATGTTCCCAAAGACTCCGGCACGAATATGGACGCGTGGGAATCGATACTTCGCTCTGCGCTTCCCGCCGGACTTGCCGTCGCGCGCGAAGGCACGCAAACCGACGAGAACCGTCGCATGCTGGCGGCTTTCCGCTGGAATCTCCGGGTGCTGAGCTATGTTTCTCTGGCGGTCGGCGCGTTCCTCATTTTTAATACCATCTCGGTCTCCGTGGTTCGCCGCCGTTTCGAGATCGGCATTCTGCGAGCGCTGGGCGTAACACGCGTTGGAATCCTCACTGGATTTCTAGGCGAAGCCGCGGCCTTGGGTCTGGCTGGCGCTCTGGTTGGCATCGCGCTCGGAAGATTGATGGCGCTGGGGGCGGTGCAGATGGTGGCTGCAACCGTGGAATCCCTCTACGTCAGCAGCCAGCCGGGTGCGATTTCACTTTCCTGGATGGACGCTTGGATCGCCATCGCCATAGGAGTGGGCGTCTCGGTTGTCTCGGCGTTCTCGCCCGCTTGGGAGGCATCGCAGGTTTCTCCGGTGGAAGCGATGGCGCGCGGCCGGCGAGATTACCAAGCCAGAATGCATAGCGGGCGCGACTTGATGTTCTCCTCGGTGCTCGGCGCCGGCGCATGGCTCGCGTCGCAACAAGGGCCGGTGGAAGGCAAACCAATGTTCGGTTATCTGGCGGCGTTACTGCTGATCGGCGCATCTGCGTTAGCAATTCCCGCTTTGGTTTCGGGACTCTCGGCGGCGGTGGCCGGCGCGATGCGCGCGATCTTCGGCGTGGAAGCGTTGCTCGCTACGCGCGGGCTGGCGAGTTCCTTGCGCCGTTCTTCGGTGCTGGTGGGCGCTCTCTCCACCGCGCTCGCGATGCTGGTGTCGGTGGGAATTATGGTGGGCAGCTTCCGCCAGACCGTGCTGATCTGGATGGGCGATCGTCTGCAGGCCGATGTATACGTACGCCCCGCTGGGCCATTGGGGACAGATCGGCATCCCGTCATGTCCGCGGATATTCCCCGGGATCTCGCCAAGCTCCCGCAGGTGGAAGCCGTCGACACGCTGCGCGCGTATGAAATCAGCTATCAAGGTTTACCCGCCACACTCGGCGGTATGGAGGCACGGCTGGCGGGACGCTACGGAACTCGGCCGCTGCTTTCCGGAGCCCAGCCCGCATCGGTCTGGCCGCAACTGGTGGGCCGCGATGCGGTGCTCGTGAGCGAGCCTTTCGCCAACAAACACAATGTTCATGCCGGCGACACGCTGGTCTTGCCCTTAGGAGCGGCGCGTATTCCGTTTCGCGTTCTGGATGTGTATTACGACTATTCGAACGAACGTGGCTTCATTCTGATGGATCGCGGCACGCTGCTCAAATACCTTCCGGACGCTGGTCCCTCCGACGTGGCTGTGTATCTGAAGCCCGGCGTGAACCAGGAGCAAGGGCAGAGCGTGGTGCAGGCCGCGCTGGCCGGACGCAAAGTTCTGGTGGCTTCCAATCGCGTTCTGCGCCGGGAGGGGATTCGCGTATTTGACCGGACGTTTGCGATTACGTATGCGCTCGAAGCGGTAGCGGTGTTTGTCGCGATCATGGGCGTGGGCGGCGCCTTGCTCGCGCTGGTGATGGATCGCCGCCGGGAATTCGGGTTGCTCGGTTTTCTAGGCGCGAGCAAGCCCCAATTACGCCGCATCATTCTATTCGAGGCCGGCCTGTTGGGATTGTTGGCGAACATCGCCGGCGTGATTCTCGGCTTCTTTCTGTCATTGCTGCTTATCTTCGTGATCAACAAACAGTCCTTCGGCTGGACCATCCAGTTTCACTGGCCGGTCACGGTGCTGCTCAGTGGATTGTCCATCGTGTACCTGGCGACGTTGATCGCTGGGATTTACCCTGCGCGGATGGCCACTCGATTGGTGCCCATTGAGGTGATTCATGAAGAGTAGCATCGCCCTGCTGCTGGTATGGCAACTGGGCGCCGCCACGAGCGAGCCGTTCCGTTTGGCTGAGCCGGGCTATCGTTATTCCTTCCCTCGCGACAACTTCAACCATCCCGAATTCCAGACCGAGTGGTGGTATTACACCGGGAATCTTCGGACTTCCACGGGCCGGCGCTTTGGTTTCGAACTGACCTTTTTCCGCCAAGGGGTGGACCGGAGCGCGACAGCACCTGGTGTCTGGGATGTACGTGATCTTTGGTTAGCTCACCTTGCGCTCAGCGATTTGGATGACGGGCGTTTTCTCTATACCGAACGTCTGAATCGCTCGGGCGCCGGCATCGCGGGCGCCGGCATCGCTAACGAGGATGGGGAGCAGGCACGCGTGTGGAACGGGAACTGGCAAGCGCAATGGAAGCTGGACCCGCAGGCGCCGGGAGGAATGGCGTCACAAAGATTGCAGGCCGTGGCCGCTCGCTTCTCGTTCGACCTCACCATGAAGACCTCGAAGCCGCCCGTCATTCATGGTGAAAACGGAATCAGCCAGAAAGCCGAAGGGCTGGGCCGAGCCTCGCACTACATTTCGTTTACGCGCCTGAAGACCAACGGCGTCATCGTCATCGACGGGCAGCGGTGGAACGTGGAAGGCGAGAGCTGGATGGACCACGAGTTCTTCACGCACCAACTCGCGGCCAACCAAAGCGGTTGGGATTGGTTTAGTCTCCAGCTCTCCGACGGGTCCGAAATCATGCTGTTCCAGTTGCGCCGCAAGGACGGAACGCTCGATCCATTTTCCGCGGGCACCTATATCGATCCGCGAGGCCGATCAATGCACTTGTCCGCGAAAGACTTTTCGCTCACGCCTGGGAAGATCTGGGCCAGCCCCAACTCCGGCGGCCGTTATCCGATCGAATGGAGCATTCGAGTTCCTTCGCTGGATCTGGACGCTCGACTCTCCACTCGCTTGCCACAGCAGGAACTCGCGGGCAAGACACGCTCCGCACCCACTTACTGGGAGGGTTCCATCCAGGTGAGCGCATCGAAGAAGGGCCAGCCGCTCCAGGGCCTCGGCTATCTGGAAATGACCGGTTATTCCGGACCGGTACCCATGTCAATTCAGTAGCCGACTACTTTTCCGAGCCCAGTCCATTCCTTGCCATCGAACTGGATCAGAAAGAGCTGCTTGATCGGCTGGTAATCCGTCGCGCTGGTCTTGACTCTCACTCCTGGCCGAAGCATACCGAGTTCCAGAT
>JBEKLB010000603.1:0-3349 GCA_050010415.1 Bryobacteraceae bacterium
GCCTATCAGCGCCTCCTCGATATCGCCGCCCGGGCTGAAGCAGAGGAGGGTATCCGCCAGGGCCTGGAGGACATCCGCGAAGGCAAAGTCCGGCCTGCAAGGGAATTTTTCGACGAGTTTCAGGCCGGGCGCGGCATACGTCGTTAACGTCACTGCCCGAGCGGAGCGCGACCTTGGGTTTCTCTTCGATGAAGTCGACGCCGACCGCTCGGAAGCCGCTCTCAGTTGGTACCGGGGCCTCAAAGAGGCCATCCTCAGCCTCGAAGAGCACCCGAACCGGTGCCCGGTGACTCGCGAGAATTTGAATCTCCGGCATTTGCTCTTCGGCCACAGGCCTCATATCTATCGCGTCATCTTCCGCGTCATCTTCCGCGTCATCTTCCGCGTCATCTTCCGCGTCCAGGAAAAGCGCAAGGAGGTGGAAATCGTGCACATCCGGCACGGCGCGCGGCGCAGATTTAAGGCTTCGGATGTCCTGTGAGCCTGCGGAGCGAATGCGTGGCATACTGATGCCATATGATCCGGCTGGTTTTCGGAACGCTTCTTCTTGCTGCGGCGGGGTGGTTGATGGCGGATTCAGGCGCTGGAGTCCGCTGGACCATGCCTCCCACATGGACGGCCGAGGCGCAGCGTCCGATGCGCCTGGCTACCTACCGCGTGTCCGCGGATGCTGAATGCGGTGTGTATTATTTCGGAGCCGGCCAAGGCGGAAGCGTGGATGCGAACCTGGACCGCTGGGTCGGCCAGTTTCTGCAAGCCGACGGAAAGCCATCGAAAGCGGCGGCCAAGATCGTCAAACGATCCATTCACGGCTCCGAAGTGACAACGGTGGATGTGTCAGGCGACTACACCGGAATGGGCGGTCCAACGGCATCGCCCCCCAGCCCTGCCGTTCCCGGATATCGATTGTTGGGCGCCATTGTGATCGGTCCGCAAGGGTCGATTTTCTTTAAGTTTACCGGTCCAGCGAAGATTGTGGCCGCCAACCAAGCGGCATTCGACAAAATGCTCGAATCTCTTCAGTAAGGTGCATCGCTCGGGCCGGTGAGATAATCAAAAGAAAGCAGTATGTTTCGGGCCATCCGGGAACAGATCGACACGGTTTTCCACGGCGATCCAGCCGCCAAGAGCGCGCTCGAGATTTTCTTCTGTTACCCCGGTTTTCATTCCATCCTGTTGCATCGAGCGGCTCACCGTATGCACCTTGCGGGATTCACGCTACTGGCGCGGATTGTTTCGCAGTTTAATCGAACCGTCACGGGCATCGAAATCCATCCCGGTGCGACCATCGGAAGGCGATGTTTCATCGATCACGGAATGGGCGTCGTCATAGGTGAGACTACCGAAATCGGCGATGATGTGCTGCTTTATCAAGGCGTGACACTGGGGGGAACCGGCAAGGAAAGAGGCAAACGACACCCGACGATCGGAAATAATGTCGTCATCGGCACCGGCGCGAAGATCCTGGGTAACATCACCATCGGCGATCACACCAAGATCGGCGCGGGGTCCGTGGTCATCCGCTCGGTACCCGATCACTCCACCGTGGTGGGTGTGCCAGGGCGCGTGGTTCGCTTGCGCGTCGACACGGGCGACTATCTCGAACACGGAACTCTTCCCGATCCCGAGGGTCAATTGATCGACGATCTCACCAGGCGCATCGAGCAGCTGGAGGCGCAGATTAAGTTGTTGGCGGAAGACCGGCTGGCCCAACGACGATGACACAACCCCGGCTGTTGGCTCTTGGGCTGTTGGCTCTTGGCTTAAGCGCCGCGCCGCAGAAATACACATATTGGGTGCAGCCCTGCACCGATCCCGCGTCGCTGTGCCAGGCCGACGATCCGCAATTAGCCCAGTGGGCCTTCGAAGCGTGGCAGAAGGCGTCGGGCGGGGAGCTCGAATTCACACGCGTGAAGGATCGGGACCACGCCCGCATTCGCCTCTACTGGGCTTCGGCCGAGCAAGGCATGTACGGCGAGACTCGCCCCATGGCTTTTGAAGGACACCTGGGGGCGGAAGTTTATGTGCGGCCATCTCCGATGCAGGTGAATGGCGACCGGTTACTGCGCGACGCCATCGTGTACCTGACTTGTCTGCATGAAACAGGGCATGCGCTGGGGCTCGCGCACACCGCGGTGTTCGCCGACATCATGTACAGCTTCCAGTACGGCGGCGACATTGAAGAATACTTCGGGCGCTACCGCAGGAAGCTCGAAGCACGCGGCGATATCGCGAAGAATTCAGGAATGTCGGCGGCGGACAGGGCGCGGCTGATCGAAGTTCTGAAGAATTAAAAATCATCAAAGACGGTCGCCAAATTCTTTGAACGCAACCGCCATAGCTTGATCCAGCCACCGGGAAAAGGACTCGCGAATATCCTCTTCCTTCGTTTTGTGCGTAAATACGAATGGTTCTACCGAGCATGGGGAAAAGCTCTGCGAGACCGACTCCCTGTCCTCGGCGTCTTCAAACGACTCTAGCTGCCGGAAGGCCGAAGCCTCCATAATGCCTGTCAAATCGCGGCCAACGTGATGAAACGACGTCACGAACACCAAGCGCTCGCGGTCAGCTCGGAAGGATGCCTTGACAAAGTAATGAGCCTCGGTGAGGTTTGCGAACTTGCCGGCTGCCCTCGCGGAAGTTCCTACCTCGTATCGGTACCAGTGCCCGTTCCCGTGATCGGGACCTCCGTCGACGATATACACTTGAGGTTCTGCCAATTCCGAAATCGGCTGTCTCAACTCGTTGAGAGAGCCCTCAATCACCTGGTGCGCAAGTGTACGCAAAGATGCAGCGATATTGTTTACTCTTCGAAGCTCCGCGGACTTTTCTTCGCGGCGTTTGTTGAACTTCGCCGCGAGGCTCTCGATTACCGCAGAAGTAAGCGTCCTCTGGTGCGAAACTTCGGCATCAGCGTCCACGCTCAGAGCCTGCAATATGGCGGTGCGCTCCAAACGCGCGAAAATCAGTGCCAGAGCGGAAAGATCGCCGCAGTCGGCGACTTCCAGGGCAGAGATGTATTCCACTCGAAGGTCTCGATCAATCACAAGTGGAAGTAGCTGCGAGCGTAGAAGCACAAGCGTAGTGATGGCACGTGCCACTCGCCCGTTCCCATCCTGATACGGGTGAATTTGTATAAAGCGGTGGTGCAACCATGACGCTACAATTATTGGATCTTCCGATGCGTATCCCGATAGAAAACGTAGGAGGTTTTCCATCTCCGCCTGAACATGCAGGGGTGGGCAGTACTCGTGCAAACTCCCGTCGGGGCGCTTTGGATTATTCGGCTGCTCCTTAAATCGTCCTTTGAGCAATGGGATCTCGTGACGCCTGCCGAACTGATCAACTG
>JBEKLB010000604.1:0-3338 GCA_050010415.1 Bryobacteraceae bacterium
CGCCGATGAAATGATGACCATCGCGGCGGCGCGCATGATCCGCAATGGAGCTTCCTGCTTTGTGGGCATCGGGCTGCCGAGCGCGGCCGCGAACCTGGCTCGGCTGACGCATGCACCGGATACGGTGCTGATTTACGAATCGGGGTGCATCGGAACGAAGCCCACGGTTCTGCCGCTTTCGATCGGCGATGGCGAGCTCTCTGAAACCGCCGACGCGGTGGTTTCCATCCCGGAGATCTTCGCCTATTGGCTACAAGGCGGGCGCATCGATCTAGGATTTCTGGGCGCCGCGCAGATTGACCGCTTCGCGAATATCAATACAACTGTGATCGGCGATTACTACCAACCATCGGTGCGGCTGCCGGGCGCCGGAGGAGCGCCGGAGATCGCGGCGTCATCCAAAGAAGTGCTGATCACGCTGCGACAGAACAAACGCGCGTTTATCGAGAAGCTGGACTTCGTCACTTCTGGTGGGCACTACACGGGCGGCGACAGCCGGGAGAAGATGAATCTTCCGGGCAAGGGCCCGACGGCGGTGATCACGGATCTGGGCATCATGACTCCGGACGAGACCACCAAGGAGTTGACGTTGACCAGCTTGCATCCAGGAGTGACCGTCGAAAATGCGATCGAGTCCACGGGTTGGGCTCTCAAGGTTGCTCCAAAGCTTGCAACCACCGAGCCGCCAACCGAAACCGAGCTGCGCGTGCTTCGGGATCTGAACGAACGCACCGCGCGCGCTCACGCCGGACAGGCCTGATTGCAGGGCATGCCGCTCGCCTTCATCTACGACATCCTGCCCTCGCGTGTCGTGTTTGGCGTGGGTTGTCTGGAGAAACTACCGGAGGAGATTGAGCGGCTGGGGGCCACCCGGGCTCTAGTGCTGTCGACTCCTGAGCAACACAAAGAAGGACAACTGATGGTAGACCGGCTGGGGTCGCGTGCCGTCGGCCTGTTCGACCAAGCAGTGATGCACGTGCCGATCGAGATCGCACAGCAGGCCCGGGAAAAAGCCAAGGCGCTGGGCGCGGATTGCTGCGTGGCTGTCGGGGGTGGTTCTACAACGGGTTTGGCGAAAGCCATAGCGCTGGTCTCGACGCTTCCGATTCTTGCGATCCCGACCACTTACGCGGGATCGGAGATGACGCCCATCTGGGGCATCACGGAAAGCGGATTGAAGAAGACCGGCCGCGATGCGCGCGTGTTGCCCAAGACCGTGCTTTATGACCCGACGCTGACGGTCACCATGCCGCCGATGCTTTCGGCCACCAGTGGCATGAACTCGATCGCACATTGCGTGGAAGCGCTGTATTCGAAGGACGCGAATCCGATTATCTCGATGATTGCCGAGGAAGGCATTCGGGCGCTGGCACTGGGACTGCCGGTGGTGGTCAAGGATCCAACGAATCTGGACGCTCGTTCCAACGCTCTGTACGGCGCGTGGTTGGGCGGGGTGGCGCTGGGAGCGGTGGGGATGGCACTGCATCACAAGCTGTGCCATACACTCGGAGGAAGCTTCAATCTGCCGCACGCCGAGACGCATACTGTTGTACTGCCGCATGCGACGGCCTATACGGCCTCCGCGGCTCCCGAAGCGATGTCGCGCATCGCGCGGGCGCTGGGGGCGAAATCAGCAGCGCCAGGGCTCTACGATCTTGCCGCTTCGCTCGGCGCGCCAACATCGCTGGCTGCTTTGGGACTGAGGGCGCCAGATCTCGACAGAGCCGCCGGCATCGCGGTCGAGAATCCTTATTACAATCCGCGCCCCATCACGCGGGAAGGCATCCGTGCATTACTGCAAGATGCCTTCGAGGGAAAACGTCCACAGTAACTGGTTGACGAATTAACGGTGCCAGCCACGTCCGTAATAGCCGCGTCCATAGTAGCCACGTCCGTAATAGCCACGTCCGTAGTAACGAGGACCGACATAACGGGGACCGTAGTAAGCACGAGGACCCCAGTAGCCATAGCCAACCGGCGCGGGAGCAACATAAGGAACAGCGGGCGCAACATAGGCCGGGCCCACTCCAACACCGACGCCAACCGGTCCAACACCGACACCAACTACGACACGCGGTGCAGCGAACGCGGCACTGCCAACCAGGAACAAGAGAGCAAGCAATTTCGATTTCATGGATTTTTCCTCCTACCGTATCTTCCGACGCAAGTATAAGTGCATTCCCCGTGCCAACCCCGATCCCGTGCGAATTCTTGAAGTTCCGGGCGATTGGCGCACGCTCGGGATGGCCGATAACCACCAACCGGCTCGATTTCAGCCGGTAGAATAGAAGGCGCGTGCGGCGACTACTGATGCTGGCACCCCATCTCGAAATTGGAGGCGCCGACAAATTCAATCTGGATCTGATCGCGTGCCTGCAGCGGGATCACGGTTACGAAGTGTCGGTGGTGACCACTCGCTCGAGCCCCCACCGCTGGCGCGAACAGTTCGAACGCCTGACGCCCGATGTTTTTTTGCTGCATGAGCTGGTGCCAGTGGAGGGTTATTCGCGATTCATCTTGAATTTGATGGACACGAAAAAGCCGGATACGGTACTGATCACCAATAGCCGGATCGCCTATCAGTTGCTGCCAAGCTTGCGAACCGCGCGTGGTCCATCTTTTGTCGACTATCTCCACATGGAGGACTCGGACGACGAAAGCTTTCCCCGGCTGTCGCTGCGATACGCCGCGTATCTCGATTGCACCATCGTTTCGTCCGCGTACCTGAAGAGGCGGCTGATCGAAGCAGGAGGCGACGCGAACCGGATCCAGGTGGCGACAACCAACATAAACCCAGAGCTCTGGGATCGCTCGCATTGCGACGTAGCTTCCATCCGGGCGAAATACGGCGTGAGGGAGGGTGTTCCCGTCATCGCTTTCGTCGCTCGATTGTGCCGGCAGAAGCAGCCTGACGTGATGGCAACGGTGCTGAAGAAGATTCGCGACGGCGGCCTGGCCTTCGTGTGCCTGGTGGCGGGCGAGGGAGATTACCAGGGATGGCTGGAGAAATTTATCGCGAAGCACCGGTTCGATCAAATCAAGCTGCTGGGCTCGGTTCCGAGCGAACAGGTGCGGGAGTTACTCGCGATCAGCGATGTTTATTTCATGCCGTCGGAAAACGAAGGCATCGCGCTGACACTGTTCGAAGCGATGTCGATGGGCGTTCCGGTGTTGGCAGCGGATGTTGGCGGACAGGCAGAATTGGTATCGGCCGATTGCGGGATATTGATCCAGCCGGGACCGTCGCAAGTAGAAGAGTACGCGAATGCCCTGCAACGCTTGCTAGCGGACCATGAGCTGCGCGCCCGGATGGGAGCGCGATCGAGAGAGCGGATTCG
>JBEKLB010000605.1:0-3338 GCA_050010415.1 Bryobacteraceae bacterium
TCGCATCGCGTTGAACATCGCCATTTCGTTCTATCGCCGCGAATGCGTTCGGACGCGGCATGTCCTATCCGGTGCGGACGAGCGGCTGCTGGAGGCGATTGATGAGGCAAGCAACCAACCGGAAGAGGTCCAGCTGCTCTATCAATGGATCGGGGAACTGGATCCGCTCAACAAAGCGCTGGTGCTGCTCTACCTGGACGGAAACAGTTATCAGGAAATCGCGAATGTGCTGGGCATCAGCGAAACCAACGTGGCGACAAAAATCAGCCGCTTGAAGCACACCCTGCGGCAGGAAGCGGGAGTGAAGTATGGAACTCGATGAACTCAAATCCAAGTGGACCGAACACGATCGAAAGCTCGATGAGAGTATTCGCCTGAACCGCCAGTTGTTGCGTGAGACTTACACGCGGAAAGCCAAGTTCGCACTTTGGAGATTGGCCACGATGCTGGCGTTGGGATCGATAGGGATGCTGGTAGTGATCGTGTGGTTGGGCCACTTCGTTGCCATCAACTGGCTAATGCCGAGATTCGCGGTCCCGGCCGTAGTGCTGGATCTGGCGGCCATCGCTGCACTGGCGGCGCTGAATGCACAGATCGCTCTGGCATGGAAGATCGACCACAATCAACCCGTCGCCGTGATTCAGAAGAAGCTCGAAACGCTGCGCATGTTCCGTGTCCGTTATAGCCAGACTATTCTGCTAACCTCCGCCTTAGCTTGGGCGCCGATGTTCATCGTTGTGATGAAGGGGTTTCTCGGAGCAGATGTGTATCGTCTCTTCGGAATTGCCTGGATCGCAGCTAACGTGGCATTTGGACTTGCTGTGTTGGCTATTGGTCTTTGGCTTGCCAGGAAACACCGGGAGCGAATGGGCCCGCGGTTCCTGAGAGATATCGCCGGATACAACCTCAATGCCGCATCCGGATTTTTGGCCACGCTGGCCGAGTTCGAAAAGGATTAATTACTCGCCCCAGGAACGTTCCAGCATGCGCGAGTATTCGCCCGACGAATAGAGCTCGAAATGGAACTCGCGCGAGCTGAGCGGCGAAAAATCGCATTCGCTCTGCTTGCTCTGGAAGATTTGATCGGCGAAACGGAAATAGGAGCGCACGAACTCATCGGAGACCACTTCGCGCGGCGGCGCGGCGGCGAACAAGGTTTGTAATCCAAGCGCGCGGCTGAAGATCGATTTGTAGTCGGCAACACCCCACTTGCGCAGCTTGGCCTGGACGCCGGTGGGTGGGTCCTGGATCAAAAGTCCTGCAAAGCTTTGGAAGCAGATGCCGCGGGGCAGGGCGGTCTGGTTACGCTCCGCGAATTCGAGACATTGCTCGATCCAGCGCGCCAAGTCTTTTCCCACGTAAAAGAGCATGCGGAGCTCGGAGTAACGGCCGTCGAGAAGAGCGCGGTCCAGGTCTTCACGGGTGGCTTCGCCTTGCGGTAACAGGCCTTGTAGCTTCAAGTTAGCGCGCGAGCTTTCTACCAGCTTGCCGGGTCCGCCGGCGTCGGCAAAGGGGTGCAAAATCAGCGGCGGCAGCGTGCGTAAAATGCTTTGCTCGAAGGCCGGTGCGGTTCCGAAGGACGATTCAGGTGCCATGACCAAAGTATGCGGATTTACTTCCGCTCGGTCAGTAGTACCTTGGCTTCAATTGTTTGGGTCCCTCGGAGCACCTTTACAAGTACTTCTTGCCCAGGATGACTGGCCCGCAGCGCGTACGTGAAATCGTACAAGTTCTGTATGGGTTTACCGTCAAACTCGGTCAAGATGTCGCCGGCTTTAAGGCCGGCCTTCGCGGCCGGGGAACCGGGCCGGACATCGGCGAACCGAACACCGTTGGGCAGTTCGGTGAAATCGGGAATGCTGCCAAAATCGGGGCCGTATCCTCCACCGGTCACTTTGCCCGAGTGCGGATTGGCCACTTCGCCGGGAGGCTGCGTTTCTGCTACGCGGACGAACTGCGGGCGCGGTGAGCCATCGATCAAATGACCAGTGACGTCGGCCACGAGATCGAGCAGGCGCACGGCGTCGGGCGCGTCGATTTTGTCCCAGGTGTCGCTCGGCTTGTGATAGTCGGCGTGGAGACCGGAGAAGAAAAACAGCACGGGGACTTGTTTGGTGGTGAACGACGTGTGGTCGCTCGATCCGTAACCAGCCTTCTCGGTGAGATCGGCTTCGAAATCGTGCCTGGGGACGAGCTGCTTCAGAAGTTCGGCGAATGTGCTTCCGGTGCCGACGCCGCCCACATAAACCTTGCGGTCGCGAATGCGGCCAATCATGTCCATGTTGATCATGGCGACGTCATCCTTGATCGGCAGAAGTGGATGGTTGACGTAGTAGCTGGAGCCCAGCAGTCCCAGTTCTTCGCCCGCGAAGGTCAGGAACAAAATGCCCCGCTGGTGTTTCGGTTGCTTCGCGAACCAGCGCGCCAGCTCGATAACGCCCGCGGTGCCCGAAGCGTTGTCGTCGGCGCCGGGATGGACGGTGCCCGCGAGCGAGGGCGCCATGGAGAACTGCTCACCCAGGCCCAGATGATCGTAATGCGCGCCGATGACGACGTATTCGCTGGTTTCTCCGGGAAGGTAGGCCACGACATTATGCACCGTTTTCACTTCCCGGCCGATATCGACGGTCAGGTCCAGACGCAGTTTTTCAGGCAGGGCGAAGGATTCCGGATGCAGATCCTTATCGATACCGCTCTCGATGGCTTCCAGATTCTTGCCGCTGAGCGCCAGCCATTTGTTCACGACATTGGCCTTCACTTGAACGAACTCGAGGCCTGCATTATCGGGACCCTCAGCGGCGCCGAACTTCTCCAGGTCGTCCGCATCGCCGGAGTGCGTGCCGACGTCGTTCACCAGCAGCACGGCCTTGGCGCCGTGAAATTTGGCATTGGCCGCTTTGCTGAACATCTGCGAGTGCGCGGTATAGACTTTCCCTTCGAACACGCTCTTCTCGTCGAACTCCTGCGGCTCATGGCGCAACAGCAGAACGATTTTGCCCTTTACGTCCAAGCCTGAGTAGTCGTCGTAATTGTATTCCGGAGCGGTGATGCCGAAGCCAGCGAAGACCACGTTGCCGGAAACTTGGCCCGCAGCCGAAAGATTCAACGGGATGAAGTCCTGTTCAAACCGCAACGTTGCCGGATCTGTGCCGGCACTATACGTCAGTTCGTTCTTCTTACCCAGGCGGGCGCTGGTGGTGACGTCGAAATCCTGATAATAGCTGTCGAGGGAAACCGGCTTCAATCTGGCGCTGCGGAACTGATCGCGAATATAATTGGCGGCCTTTTCGAGCTCCGGCGATCCAGTGGCGCGGCCCTTCATCTCCGGTGACGCCAAA
>JBEKLB010000606.1:0-3336 GCA_050010415.1 Bryobacteraceae bacterium
GAACACGGCACGCAGGAGTGCGCGCGCCACGCGCCGACCTAAGCTGTCATGGCCTTTGCGGCTGGCTGCGTGTGTCCCAGCACTTTATGCGCCTTGTAGGGCTTCTCGAGCGACGCCACTTCGTCGGCGCTCAGCTTCAGGTCCACGGAGGCGATCAAGTCCTGCAAGTGGTTCGTCTTGGTGACTCCGATGATGGGTGACGTGATGCCGGGCGCCTGCAGCACCCAGGCGCATGCCACCTGAGCGGCGGAGACGCCGCGCTGCTTCGCGACCACGGCAACGGCGTCGGCTACCTGAAAATCGTCTTCACTGTAATACATGTCCTTGGCGAAAGTGTCCACTTGCGATCGCGTAGTGGAACCGCCGTCACGATGCCGCGTGCCGGTGAGAAATCCGCGCGCCAGCGGGCTCCACGGAATCAGTCCCACGCCCTGATCGATACACAGCGGAATCATTTCGCGCTCTTCTTCGCGATAGACCAGGTTGTAGTGATTCTGCATGGCGACGAAGCGATGCCAGCCATGCTCTTTCGCCACATAAAGCGCCTTGGAGAATTGCCAGGCCGCCATGCTGCTGGCGCCGAGGTAACGAACTTTGCCGGCGCATACCAGGGAATCCAGCGCCTCCAGTGTCTCTTCAATCGGCGTATTGAAATCCCAGCGATGGATCTGATACAGATCGATGAAATCCATGCCCAGGCGGCGCAGCGAACTCTCACAGCCTTCGATGATGTGCTTGCGGCTCAGCCCCTTCTTGTTAGGACTCTTTCCCATATTCCCGAACACCTTGGTGGCTACCACGACGTCCTCTCGCGACGCCATTTCTTTCAAATAGATTCCGGTGATCTCTTCGCTCAAGCCGGCCGAATAGACATCGGCGGTGTCGAAGAAATTGATCCCCGAATCGAGCGCGATCTTGAAATGCTCACGGGCGTCTTCTTTATTGACGTGCCAGCCCTTGGTGCCCTGCGCCCAATCCGGCAATTCGCCGCCGCCATAGCTCATGCATCCCAAACAAATGCGGGACACGGTGATTCCGGTCTTGCCGAGTAACGTATATTGCATAAAAACTCAGTTTAGCTCGGCAGCCCCGCGGGTGCTATAGAATGGCTCTCGTGAAACACAGCACCGATCGAATCCTCACGACGCACGCGGGACGCCTGGATAGCGCCAGCATGACCGAGGTGATCCGCAGACAGGCCGACGCGGGCATCGACATCATCAGCGACGGCGAGCTGGGCAAGACCGGCTTCGGCTTCGCCTATTATGGCCGGCGGCTGGCGGGCCTTGGGACGCGCAAAGTCCAGCCGGGCGAAACGGGGTGGATGGGCGGCAACACTGGCGAGCGCCTGGAGTTCGCGGAGTTTTACAAGGATCTCAATTTCGAAAGGCTCCTGCCGCCGGAGCGTACCATCTGCAATGGACCCATCAGCTACATCGGCCAGCAGGAAGTAGCGAACGATATCGCTCACTTCAAACGAGCGCTGGCGGAAGCCGGGGCGCGCGCCGAGGAAACGTTCCTGTGCGTGCTTGCGCCGGGCTGGCTGGAGCACTTCTTCCACGACGAATATTATTTGAACGACGAAAAGTATTTATTCGCCCTGGCCGATGCCATGAAACACGAGTATAAGGCCGTCGTGGACGCGGGGTTCATTCTGCAACTCGACGACCCGGCACTGCCCGACACCTACGACATGATTGTGCCGACGCCCACCATCGCCGAGTACCGCAAATTCGCCGAGGTACGGATCGACGCGCTGAATCATGCCCTGCAAGGGCTTCCCGAAGATCGCGTGCGTTATCACATCTGCTGGGGAAGCTGGCACGGGCCGCACACGCACGATCTGCCATTGAAGCATCTGGTGGACCTGATGCTCAAAGTGAAGGCGGGCGCCTATTCGGTGGAGGCTGCCAATGCGCGCCACGAGCACGAATGGAAGGTCTGGAAGGATGTGAAGCTGCCCGACGGCAAGATCCTGATTCCCGGAGTAGTCAGCCACGCGAGCAATGTCGTCGAGCATCCGGAGTTGGTGGCAGACCGTATCGCACTCTACGCCAGCTTGGTGGGCCGCGAAAACGTTATCGGGGGCACCGATTGCGGGCTGGGAATGCGCGTGCATCCGCAAATTGCGTGGGCCAAGCTGAAGGCGCTGTCGGAAGGCGCCGCGCTCGCGACGAAACAACTCTGGGCCCACTAAGCAGCGGCCCAAGACGCCATGGCCACCGGCAAACCCTCGGGCTTTCGACGGAAATCCTTCTCGCCCTGGGTTCGCTACCCGAGCATGGTATTGCTCTATGCCGTCTTGGTGCCGCTCGCGAAGGTGATGGAGAAAACCGGGTTGTGGAATCGCCTGTCAAAGCGGCGACGGCGCGATTTCTACGGTAATTTCGGCGATTACCAGGCCACCTCCCATGATGTATTCGCATGCGTCTACTTCAAAAGCGGCACCAACTGGCTGATGCAAATCCTGGTGCAGTTGATCCACTACGGCGCAGGCGAGCTCGAGCACATCCACGATCTGGCTCCATGGCCTGACTCGCCCGATCCGGATTATGCCGTTCCTCTGTCCGATGAGACGGCGTGGAAGAATTCGCCCACCGGCCTGCGCGTGATCAAAACTCACCCCGAATTCGCCAAGGTCCGCGATTCGCGCGAGCCGGGCTATATCTGCGTCGTCCGCGACCCCAAGGACGTTTGCGTCTCCGCGTATCACTTCTCTCGCGCCGAGGCAATGGGTCCGATGACGCCGTCGGTCGCGAACTTCGTCGAATATTTCCTGTCACCGGCTTTCCAGTTCTGCGCCTGGCCCTCATTCCTGGACAGTTATTGGCGCGTGCGCGATCGCGAAAACGTGCTCTTCCTGACTTACGAAGAGCTAAAAAGGGACTTGCCGGTAACGGTTCGCCGAAGCGCTGCCTTCCTGAAAGTGGATCTCTCGGAGGCAGAGGCGAACGAAGTGGTCCGGTTGTCGTCGTTCGATCACATGAAGACGATCGAACACAAGTTTGAAACCGGTATGCTGGTTCCCTGGTCTCAACCGCGCGGAGCGATGATGCGGCGCGGGCAGCACGGCGCATCCAGCGAATTGCTGACGCCGGCTCTGCAACAGAAGATCGACGGCCATCGCCGGGCGGAGCTGAAGCGCTTGGGATGCGATTTCCCGTACGACGAAGCGTTCGGTCCGCGCTGACCGTTTACCAGGGCACTCGCCCTTCGTCGTTGAAGTACCCGCCGGTAGGTCCATCATCGCCGATGGTGGCGTATTGGATGGCCGCGACAGCTCCCTGGGCCGCGCTGCGAGGCCCGCTGTTGCCGTTAATGTCGGTCGCGCAATAG
>JBEKLB010000607.1:0-3334 GCA_050010415.1 Bryobacteraceae bacterium
ATTCCAAACGGGAAGGCCTGCCAGAAAAGATGGTACTGACCCTGGTAGAAGATCGGACCGTTGACGTCATTGCTCCAGCCACGCTTAACACTGAAGTGGAACTGCGGCCGATTGCTCTCCTTGTATAAGGTAGCCGCCCCCTCAATCTGGTTCGCCTGATAAATGCGATGCAAAGCGGCTTGAGCGGAAGGGCCTGAGAGATCGGATGGGCCAGTCAGGGTAATGGTTTTACCCTTAAATTCGCTAACATCCAGGAAAATCCAATAGTCGACGGCATCCTCTGCCAGTTGCACAGGAAACTCACGCTTTTGAATTCCGCCGACGCTAATCTGAAATATCCGCATTTCACTTTTGCGTTCAACCGGGATATTCAGGTATCGCTGCGTGATGGGAATTGTTCTGCTTTGCCCGAGTAAAGAGATTGCCGGGCAAACAACAACAGCCAGGAGGCAACCGATGGATCGAAGCCGCAGTCCATGCGCCATGCGACGAGACGTTCGCAATAATTGCACGATCACCCTCCAGAACGAAACTCATTCGAGCGATGCAGGCTCAATTGAGGGGGCCAGTAGGTATGCCGTTATCGGATTCTATCCAACCTTGCTTTGATCCACCAAACAAGCGTAGATTTTGCGACAAGGGAAACGCGAGAACGAAGTTACCTCCAGGCATTCGCTCGGCTCGAGTGAAAAAGGCGCTAAAAGGAGAGGCCCCATGGATTCGAAAAGAAACTCGGCATCGAAAAAACCGACCGATTTGACGAAGGCTAGCCGAAGGAAATTTTTAACGACTGGCGCCGCGGCAGCTGCGTTGGGCGCCGTGCGAACAGCAACCGGCCAAACACCGGCTGCCGAACCAAAGTCGCTGAAGGACCAGGTCGCGTATGGCGATCGGTCGCACTACGTGACCTCGCTTCGCGTGCCGGTAGACGGAAGACCTTCGCCGGACGAATTTGGGATGACCTTTCACGTGTTAGCGCCGCTGCAGGATTTGGTGGGCATTATCACACCATCGTCGCTTCATTTCATCGGGACGCATCGCGGGTCGATCGTGCCGGATATCGATCCTCAGCAGCATCGGCTGATGATCCACGGCATGGTCGACCGGCCGCTGGAGTTCAGCATGGATGATCTGAAGCGCTTTCCCTCAGTATCGCGCGTTCATTTCATAGAGTGCCTGGGTAACCATTCGAAGCCGGAAGACAAGACGGTGCAGGAGACGCACGGGCTGACGAGTTGCAGCGAATGGACAGGCGTGCTCCTTTCGGTTTTGCTCAAAGAGTGCGGAGTACAGAAGGACGCCTCGTGGGTAGTTTCAGAAGGCTCGGAAGAGGTAAAGGGCGCGGGCAGTATCCGGCTGGCGAAGGCGATGGACGATTGCATTGTCGCCTACGGGCAAAACGGCGAGCCGATTCGGCCGCAGCAAGGTTTTCCGTTGCGCCTGGTGGTTCCGGGATTCGAAGGTATTTACAACACCAAATGGCTGCGGCGGATCAAGGTCGTGGACCGCTACTACATGACGTACAACGATTATGGACATATTTCGAAGGATGAAGAAGTGGCCGCGTTGACCTTCCAGTGGGGGCCGAAATCGGTGATCACGTTTCCGTCAGGAGGGCAGAAGCTCCCCGGTCCTGGAATCTACCAACTGACAGGGTTGGCATGGTCGGGTGGTGGCGCCGTGCGGCGCGTAGAAGTTTCGACGGACGCCGGGAAAACGTGGAAAGAGGCGGAGATCCGCGGCGCGGTCCATGCGAAAGCGCATACGCGATTTGGCATGGACTGGAAGTGGGACGGGAAGGAGTGTGTACTGCAATCGCGCTGCACCGATGAACTTGGGCAGGTGCAACCTTCGCGCGCGGAACTGGCCGCGTTTTTCAAGGTACCACCGGACCATTACAAGACTCACGGCGTTCAAGGGTCGGACAACACGATTCAGCCGTGGCGGGTAGCGGGCGATGGGAGCGTGCACAATGCGATTTAGAGCTCTGCATGCGGCGCTGATTTTGTGCGCGTGCGGCCCTGCGTGGGCCCAATCGCCGACGTATGGCGTCGGGAAGACGCCGACCCCCGAGGAGATTCGCGCCGAAGATATCACCATCAGCCCGGACGGGAGGAATCTTCCACCCGGGAAGGGGACGGCAAAAGAGGGTGCGGCGATTTACGCCCAGAAGTGCGCGATGTGCCACGGACAGAATGGCTCCGGTGGGCTTGCTCCGATTCTGATCAAGCCCGCAACCCCTGTGAAGAGCTCGACGCCATGTCTTGAGCCATGTATTGGACCGGGGGATGTAATGGCGTTGCATGCACCTTACGCGACGACCATTTGGGACTACATCAATCGCGGCATGCCCTTCCGGCAGGAAGGCTCCCTCAAGCCGGACGAGGTGTACGCGCTTACCGCGTTCCTGCTCTACAAGAACGGGGTGATCCAGGAGGATGATGTCCTCGCCCAAACGACGCTACCGCAAGTGAAAATGCCGAATCGAGACGGGTACGCCATACCCGACTGGAAGCCAGGCATGCCACGGCCGTTTCCCAACGGCCATTAGCGTGGGCTATTTCCGATACACTGTGTGCGCACCGACAATGATCGGAAGCGGATCGTTGCTGCAGACCGGAGATTAAATGAAAGCCTTGGTAAAGAGGCATGCGGAGCCAGGCCTTTGGTTGGAAGATATTGCTGAGCCGACCATCGGCATCAACGACGTTTTGATTCGCGTTCGATATACGGGCATCTGCGGCACCGACGTTCATATCTACCAGTGGGACGCCTGGGCGCAGAAGACAATTCCGGTGCCGATGGCCATCGGGCACGAGTTTGTCGGCCAGATCGTCGAGGTGGGCGCGAACGTCAACGACTTCTATCCAGGCGATATCGTGAGCGGCGAGGGGCATGTGGTCTGTGGCCGGTGCCGCAACTGCCTGGCAGGAAGGCGGCACCTGTGTGCCTATACGCTGGGCGTGGGCGTGAATCGACCGGGAGCCTTTGCTGAATTCATTTCGCTGCCCATGACCAACATTTGGCGGCACGACCCGAAGGTCGATCAAGAAGTGGCTGCGATCTTCGATCCCTTTGGTAACGCCGTGCATACCGCTCTTTCATTTCCGGTGCTTGGCGAAGACGTCCTCATCACCGGCACGGGTCCCATCGGCTTGATGGCGATTCCAGTTGTGAAACACGCCGGAGCACGGCACATCGTCGTCACCGACATGAATGCCTTCCGCTTGAAGCTGGCGAGGAAGATGGGTGCAACGTTGGCGGTGAATCCAACGGAGACTCCGATCGCGGAGGTGCAGAAACAGTTGGGGATGCTCGAAGGCTTCGATGTCGG
>JBEKLB010000608.1:0-3332 GCA_050010415.1 Bryobacteraceae bacterium
CCCAAGAACTCTATTGTGGAGGAATTCTATGCTAAAGTAGGATTTCGACGGCTCGATGTGAGCAACGCGGGCGAGGAATTCGAGTTGGACGTGCGAGAGGCTCATTTGGCTGCTTCACCGATTAAGGACGCAATTTTGGCTTTACGGAGAAAGGCATGACAACGGGCGTCACCGGGAATCCGGAAACAACGGAAGAGGTCAGATTCACTCGTAAGTCGTTCCGCCGGTACCTGGCTACCTCCGACGAGCAATGGCCTCGGGCGATCCGCTGGCTCCACCGCCACCGGAAACGCGTAAGCGTGCCAGCTCCCCGCATCGTCGTGAAGCCGATGTTATTGGTCTATCTCGGGCTACGTTCTGTGGTGTATTTTTTCCGGCGAGTCTTCATTGCCGAGCCGCTTTTCAAGGCCTATTGCACACGTTATGGGCGGAATCTCCGAACCGACATCTTCGTTCACTGGGTCATGGGCAAGGGAGATATCATCATCGGCGATAACGTTCTTATCGATGGAAAGAGTACTTTTAGCTTTGCCTGCCGTTTCGTGGACCGGCCAGTGCTGGAGATTGGCAGCGGAAGTGGTATTGGCCATGGGTGCACTTTTACGGTTGGCAAACGTATCACGATTGGCCGGAATTGTGGAATTACCAACGAATGTTTGATTATGGATACCAGCGGACACCCGGTGAGCGCAGGCAACCGGATGGTCGATCAAACCCAGAACAAGTGGGCCCCCCCATCAGATGACGATGTGCAGGAAGTGTTCATTGGCGACAATGTTTGGGTTGGCAGACGCTCCATCATATTTCCGGGGGTCACAATCGGGGAGGGAAGCATCATTTCTGCGGGTTCAGTCGTGCGCATTAAGGTAATACCTCCCTACTCCCTGGTCGCCGGCAATCCTGCGAAAATCATTTGCAAACTTCCCGGCGCTCCGAATGTCGAAGGTGCAGCATCTCCCGTCGGCGCACAGGCGGAGCGTTGATACCCAAAGGCCGCGTCATGGCTGCGAATTCTTCCAAATTGCTTGAGCACATACCAGGTAGCCTTTGTCGTCACCGATTTGGATGATGCCGAGAGATTCTTTACTGACAAGTTGGACGTGCGCCGTTTCATCCGTTCCTGGATGTCTCGGTTCAAGAAGCGAAATGTCCCGGCATGCCCGCCGATTTTCGTATCGACATTTCCATCGGATATGCCGGCAGCACCCAGGTCGTGCTATTTCAGCATTATTGCGCCGTGTAACCGCCATCAACTGTCAAGACCGATCCGGTGATCCACCGTGAGGCGTCGGCCAGCAGAAAGGCAATCGCGTTGGCGACGTCTTCCGGGTCGCCCTGTCCCAGTGGATGCAGAGCGTCAATCCGCGCCACTTGCTCGGCATCCCAGAAACCTGCGACCTTGTTGTACATCGGCGTCCGCACAAATCCGGGTGCAACGCAGTTTACCCGAATTTGTTTAGGCGCCAGTTCGAGAGCCATCGACCGGGCCATACCGATCAAAGCGGCCTTGCTCATCGAGTAACCCACGACCGTAGCCGAGCCAACAATCCCCATGACGGACGAAATGAGAACGATGGAGCCACGATCTCCCGCATATACCTTTCGGCTCTGGAACGCCCGAACCAAGGCAAGCGCGGCTTCGGTGTTCACCGTCCATACGTCACGATAGACATCCGGCTCAAGAACCCGAAGCGGCGCCGTACACGGCAATCCGGCCGCGTGAACCAGTCCGTGCAGCGGTCCTCGTTGATCTGCCAGGTTCGTCATCCAATGCGAAATACTGCTTATGTCCCGCAGATCGCAAGCGTGGCAGGTGTGTCCATCCCCCTCCAGAGCGGACATAGCTTCCTCAAGACCCTCCCGATCCTGATCGACGCCTGCGACACAGCCCGCCAAGCGGCTTACCAGAAGCGCTGTGGCTCGTCCGATGCCAGACGCAGCTCCTGTTATTAGAACGCGTCGGCCAGCGAGGTTCAAAGGATTGTGCATGGTACTACCTCGTTCTTGTCGGTCTTGCAGGACATCCAGTCGTCAGCGATTTCCGCAGATTGCCGGAACCACAACTGCGGCCAATACATCCTTGGAAAACAGGAAATTCTCACCCACAGTTCTCAGGAAAACTACGAGCACCTCTCACCTTTCTGACTTCTCTCAGGCTCGCGTAACATTCGATACCTCGACTCGATATCGCATTCGACGTACGACGTTGCCCATCGTGCAGCGAATTCAACTGACCTGAAAGCGAGATGAGAACTGTTCCGCGGGAACCGTGCGCAGCGCCGTGGTTTTCGGGGCATCGTGATCCAGAAAACGCCGATCATCCCCGGCATTTTGGTGATAATATCAGGCAACAGCATCAGGATGCTCTACACTTTGAACGTCACTCGCACAGATTGACCGGCAGGGTCGGTTGCATTCACAGCACAACCTCCAACTCGTGCGCGGAACATGGTTGGCCGTCCTTGTGGCCAGCCAAGCTGAAAGGCAACCTAAGATGAATGAACAGGAGTTTATCGCAAAGATAGAAGAACTGCTCGAAATCGACCCGGGCTCGATCAGCCTCGCAACGCAACTGGACTCCCTTCAGCAATGGGACTCGCTGGCATTTGTCAGCTTTCTCGCGATGGCGGACTCAAAGTATGGCGTCCGTGTAACGCCGACGGAACTACGACAGTCCAAGAGCATCGCGGATTTAATGAAACTCGTCGAGAAAAGGTAATCCCCATGGCGATCGCGAAGGTACCTTGCGTTCGAATCGCCGGAATTGCCAGTGCGGTGCCGGCTACACGCGTACCGCTGACTGCGGCCGCGGAGATTTTCGGGGCCGATATGATTCAGAAGATCTCCCAAAATACCGGCATCGAATACCGCCATCTCACCTCACCAGGGTTGTGCAGTTCCGACTTGTGCTTCGTGGCCGCGAAACGACTGCTGGAGGAACTGCGCTGGGATCCGGCGACTGTCGAGGCGCTGATTTTCGTCACGCAAACGCCCGATTTTCCGCAGATTCCCGCCACCGCTTGCACGCTGCAGATGAGGCTCGGTTTGTCCACGTCCTGCGCGGCGTTCGATGTGACTCTCGGCTGTTCGGGGCATGTCTATGGACTATGGCTGGCGACGAGCCTGATTGCCGGCTCCGGGCTCTCACGAGTACTTGTGCTTGCCGGTGACGTGGCCAGCACGCTTTCGTCACCCGGGGATCGGGCGGTCAGCCTGTTGTTCGGCGACGCCGGCTCTGCCACCGCTGTGGAGAAAGATGTCGCGGCTTCCCCTTGCGTCTTCTCGATGGGGACCGACGGGAGCGGGTGGAAGAATCTGATCATCCCCAGCGG
>JBEKLB010000609.1:0-3332 GCA_050010415.1 Bryobacteraceae bacterium
GCTGTTGCTCAATCCGTTTCCGTTACCGCTACTCATCACCGTCAGGTACAGATTCCCACTCGCCCAGCCGCTCTATTCACGGGCGAGCAAGGAAAGCAGCGTACGGAGATTCACTTCGATCCGGCGACCTCCACCGTCACGATGAAGCTGCTGTTACAGGACCCTGCGGGCTACTTTATTCCCGACCTACATCGCGACAATTTCGCAGTCTACGAGAACGGCGTGCGTCAACACAATGCGACGGTTGAGATCGAACATGCGCCGATCACGTTGGGCATCGTGATGGAACATGGCGGGCGCTACAAGGGTTTCAACAAGAACTCGTCCGATGAAATCCTCGGAGCCGGACAACGGATTCTCGGCGAACTCGGCCGGGAAGACAAGGTGGCCATCTGGGAGTATGCCGATAGTGCTCACCAGATAGCTGACTTCGCGACGACTCACGACCAGCTCGACCAGCTCTTCACGAACGCTGGCGTGCCCGACTCCTCTGAAACGAACTTTTACGATGCACTTGTCTCAACTTCAGAGACCATGAAAATCGTGACTGGACGCAAGGCATTGATCGTTATCACCTCTGGGGTTGACACCTTCAGCAAGGCGAAATATGACGACGCGCTGAATGCCCTCCGTGCCTCCGGTACTCCCGTTTTCATCATCAACCTCGGTCCTGATCTGAGTGAAGCCGCCAAGGGATTCGCGAATACCGGCCCTTACGCACACCTTGACTGGAAGAAGATCGAAGCCCAACTCGGGGAGATCGCCCGTGTCTCTGGTGGTCGGTTGTACACCCCAAGCAGCAGCTTCGATCTCACTGCGGTCTATGACGACCTGATGGAAAACCTGAGAGTCCGTTACGTGATTAGCTATCGGTCTACAGGCAGCGCGCCGGTTGATACCGCGCGAACTGTTCGGGTTGAATTAATAGATCCCAGGACGGATGGACCGCTCGAGGTCATCGATGCAGCAGGCAAAGTCATTCGGTCCAATGTGATTGTTGAGAACGGCTATGTGCCTAACGCTACTTCGATTTGAAGCGGCGGCGTAAGAATGCTCTTAGTCGTGGCAGCAGAGTCACTTTAGGCAAGCCCGGGATCAAGAATGATTGCCTACGAAGTTCGCCTGCTGCACAACCTGTCACCGACGACGCGCATAGGGTTTCGAGATTCGTAGGCCGTCAAACCTTTATGGATCCTCCGGAGAGAAGCCGATCGGCTGACGGCGGTACAGATCGAATTGCAAAGGTAGTGGACTCATCCGCTCGCGCGATGAACTGTTACAACTATACCTCTTGCCACCCTATTGGATTAGTGCAAATCGCCAATGCACTCATCGAAGCAAAATAAATACCGAGAAGTCGGCCAGTGTTTACAAATCCAGCCCAGCTCGACGAAAACCGGCATTTGCGACAATTAGACGGATATCACAAGGTGCCGTCAGGATCTCCGACGATCTGAAAACTGGCCCAGAAATAAGGTGGAAGACCTTGATTGAGGAGGTCCAACTGCGCCGTCCGGAGAGCATCAACTTTGCGGGTATGTTGGGCGAGTTGGGAATAGAACATGGCCATCAGGTGTTCGGTGGAGTGATCCTCTAGCTCCCAGAGCGTGGACACAACAGAGTCAGCGCCGGCTTCGATGAAGGCGTTGACAAGATTCGCAATGCCGGCCTCGCCCACCGGACCGACACCAGTATTGCAGGCTGATAGCGTGACGAGCTTTGCTTTCAAATGCAGGCTACGAATCTCGCGGACCTGCAACAGTCCATCTTCACTCCCCGAAGGATCTGGCGCGAAGATCAAAGCGGAACGGTCTGGGTAATCCAGGTCGGCGTAGCCGTGTAGAGCGAGATGAATGACCTCTGTGCTATTGAGTGAAAGATGTTTGAAGCGAGTTTCAGTGGCATCTGCACCCAGGAGAATCGTACTCGGTCGCGGCAAATCTGTGGCGATGGTCTCGACTTCTAGCTTGCTGTCTGGGAGTGGGGCAAGCTGGCTCCGCTCCGGTCCGGAGATTGCTCTAACAATGGGATTTCGCGTATCCGCAGGCTGTGTCCACGCGGCGACCCCGATGTATGGCATGGCAGCGGACGCTTCCTGGCCGGGACGTTTGCGAAGCAAGTCAAAGACGGTAGATGAAGGGGCAACGTCTACCGTATGGGTTTTGAGGACATATGAGCCTTTGTCTGCGAGCGCAGCGAAGGGCAACAGATGGAGAGAACTGTCAGGAACTATGACCAGATCCGTCTTCTGGTGATACTCCTTAATTGGATTTAGCAGTTCGGTGAAGAGGCGCTGGGCGAGCGCCAGGTCCGCCTTCTGAGCGCGGATTTCTTTCCGGTAGAGATTCGAGTCCGATTCGATTTGTGTCTTCGCAGGCAGATGATAGGGTGTGACCGACGTTCGAGTGATCGCGAATGCATACGAGTTGCGTTCGGCGAGAACGTACTCGATTAGCAGCGCGTTGGGCGAAAGGGTGCGCTGGACATCGGATAGATGGACTGGGTGAACTGTTGTCTCCTGTGCCAGCGCACTAGGGCTGATTTTCAGTTCCGTGTTGTTAATTTCGCCGATCAGAGAGGCCCTGGTGGCTGGATCGTCAGTGTTTATGAGGGCGAGATTGAGACGGGTCAGTTCTTGCTCATCCGGCGTGGGCGCATGAACTGGCTGACTGGCATGATGCTCTAGTGCTTCCGTTTCGACACGGCCCCGAACTTGTTCCAGAGCTTGGAGGGCATCATCGTAGCGCTTTTGTGCGCACAATGATGCGAAATAACCCGAATAAACATCGCTCATCTCTGCGAGAAGCTGCCGCTGGATGTTGGTTGTGGCAGCATGCTGAATCATGCCATCTACAAGCGCGATGCTCTTCTGATAGAGCCCGTCAGCCTCCTTGGCTTGACCCATCTTGTCTTCGATTTCAGCCTTAATAGCCAAATTGCGTGGAACGAGGTAAAGCTCATCGGGAATTTTGGTGTTCGCATCAATAGCGCGGTTTATCGTCGCAAGAGCGCTGGGGAGGTTGCCGTTATGTTGATACGCTTCAGCGAGAAGTCCACCTGCGTCGGTAACGCCGCGGTAGTTGCTGATCTTGCTTGAGAGGTCGACTGATTGTTGGTAGTCCGCGATCGCGGTGTTCCAGTCTCCGCGCTCTCTATTGATTGTGCCCCGCGAAAGGTAAACCTGGGCTTTGTGGGCGTCATAGGGTGTGCCTTGCAACCGTGCAAGTGATGCGTTTGCGAGCGTTATGGCTTGTTCGTATTGTTGAAGGCCTGCCAAGGCCTCTATTTTCGCGTAAACGGCGATTGTAGGATAGGCGATTGCAGGATGTGTT
>JBEKLB010000610.1:0-3330 GCA_050010415.1 Bryobacteraceae bacterium
GCAGAGAAAGCCGAGGAAGCACAGCCAGGCGAATGAAGCAGTAGGCGAAGTTGATCGCGGCGCCTCCTCCAATCTTGGCTTATCGGTTGCCGTGCTGTGCGGAATCTTCTCTTCGGGAATGTCCTTCGCTATCGATGCTGCCCAGCCCATGCAGGCTGCAGCGCTTGCACTTCACATCAATCCGCTTTATGCGGCGTTGCCGAGCTACGTTGTCATCATGGGAGGAGGCGCCGCGATCAACTTCGCCTACGGCTTCATTCGCCTGGCTGTGCTTCCTCGGCTTTCTCTGCGCAACGACCTTAGTCTGCCAAAATCGACATTGGCTCGCAACGCCTTGTTGGCTTCGACCGGCGGAATCATGTGGTACCTGCAGTTCTTCTTCTACGCCTGGGGCGCGGCCAATATTTCCACCCATCTTTACTACGTAAACTGGATGCTTCACATGAGCATCTACGTGCTGTGCGGAAGCCTCGTGGGGCTCGCACTTGGCGAGTGGGCGAAGGTGAACAATCGTTCCATTCGCCTTCTCTGGGCCGGCGTTCTGCTTATTATCGCGGCGGCAAATCTGGTCGGCCTGGGGATGGCTTCGTAGACTGAAGCTCTCCACCCAACGATTTCCTCGCCTCCGAACCCGTTGGCGTCCTGCGACGCTGCGGGACTCGACCTCCCGCAGACTGGGTCGCAGTGCTGCTCCCAATGGCTGGTTCTTCGTTCAGCGTCTCCGGCGTGACCACCCTGTGGCGCACGTAGTTGTAAGGAGGAACAGCATAGCCGCGAAGCATCGAGATTCCCAATTGAATCAGGCGGGGCCCATAAGTTTCTGCCTGATGCGAGATACTGCCGATCAGTGCACTCTGGCCTGAGGCCATCTCCTCGATCGCGTCAGGAATGCAATCCTGCCCTACTACCGCAATGTCGCGCTCTCGTCGATGCTGTCGCGCGGCATCCAGCACACCCAGAGCGCTTGAATCAGTGGCAGCCGCTACCAGGATGCGATGGCTCTTCGGATTGTGTTCAAGGAACTTGTCGGCCGCCAATCGGCTTGGATTCCGTGAGCCGCGCCCGTCGATCTGCACAAAACGTTCCGGAGACAGGTTATGAAGCCGTTGTTTCACGGCTTCGAATGCTCCTGTAATTCGGCTTTGCACAAAGCTGCCCGCCTCGGTGAAGCCCACGCCGAGAACCCAGTCTACGTTGCCTCTCCACTTCTTCAACGCGTGCTGCGCCAGCACTGTCCCGGCTTCAATGCCGCACTCGAAGTTATCCACGCCGAAATAGGTCGCATTGGGGTGAGGAACGTCAATGGCAATCACCGGAAGGTCAGCCTTCTTGAAAATATTTGCCACATGCGGGCCAACCGACTCCTCCGCCTGAAATTCGAGTACAAGGTCGACGCGCTTTTCCGCAAACTCTTCCGCATTCCGCACTGCGGTCTCCGGATCGAAGCGATTGTCGAGCAGAAGAATCTCGATACCTGCCGCCGCCGCCGCTGCCATCACACTGCGGGACACAGCCTGTGAAAATGGAAGATCCGCACTCTGCACCGCGAATCCAAAACACAGCCGTCGAGGCCGCGCCACCAGCCGATATTGCCCATTCTGCGTCTGCGCCACGTATCCTCGATGCACGAGGGTCTTCAGAATCCGGTAGACGCTCGTCTTGGAGATGTGGGTTTCCTTGTAGACGTCCTCCAGACTGATCGGCCCGTGGAAGCGCTCCAGGAGTTCCAGTACATCGAATCCTTTGGAAAGGATTGGAATGAGGTAAAGGCGCTTGATCCTGACTTTGGACAATGTTCACTCCTGCACAGGGCGATTTCAATAGCGAAACTGGCAGAAAACAGCGTACAGCTTCGCATGGGATTCATGTAAATGCCGTCAGCAGAGCCCTCAACAGGCCTGAACTGCTTCCTGGATTGGATTCATGACTGCTCGATCGCCGGGCGCTGCTCCGCAATAGACAAACTAAACCCCTATAGGATACCGTTAGTGCAGTTCCGGCCGCATTGGGCTCGATAATGCGCGCGTCGCTCTTTATTACGCGTTACAGCGATACCTTGTTTCCTGAATGTGAGCGGAGACAATCGGTTTCTGCTTCACGTGAATGGCAAGACTCGATCCCGGGGCTGCTGTATGAGCAAGTCCCTGGTGACATCAGCCGGTCAATTGCGCTGCAGTGACACCGACTCAGGCGGTGAACGGGCCGCTACGATCTATACCCTGATCGGCAGGACGAAGCTAAGCGGTGTCGAAACCGAAGCCTGTCTCCGCACCGTGCATGGCCTCGATAGCCGATCATCCGATCAGTCGCACCACTGCTCCATCTGGAACCTCTCCCTCTCCCAGTCTTAGTCTAAGCGTCCACGATCTTCCGATCGTGGACACCGGCTGCCCACGCCTATGGCACATGTCCATGCGGGCTAAACAGGATGCTTGTGACAGATGACGGTATTTCGCTTCTTGCCAGCAACGCAAACAGCGGAACAGCACCCCCGTCAGCACCGCCGGGGGCACAGTCGTGGCTGTCATAGATTTGCAGGCTCCTGATTTTGTGGAGTTTGTTGGCGGGGACGACGGGGCTCGAACCCGCGACCTCTGCCGTGACAGTCTTGCCGTTTGAGGTTTTTCAACGACTTACAAACCCGTGGGGGAACGCCTAAAACCACCGAAGTCGTACAAGAGCGCCCATTTTGTGGATCGGATTGTGGATCGAATTTTCGATCTTGCCGCCGCTGCAGCGTTGATGATCCTCGTGCGAGACAATTCTCGCGTTCAGGGTCCCATGGGAGGACCTATCCTAGGGCTCCTTGAGTATCCCAACAAGATCTACCTTTGTCGCCCCCCTCGTGGGAAGCAGGGCCGAACACAGACACAAGAGGACGATCATGGACAATGCGACCGAGTAGGACAGTGCGTCGGTAGGTGAGATTTTATAAAGCAGGGCTCTTAAGAACTTTGAGGAGCCTAGTCCGATCACCGTCCCAGCGACCAATCCGGGAATCAAAACGACCGTGCATTCGCGAAGAATCAGTTTGATCAAATCTTGCTTTTGAGCGCCTAGAGCAAAACGAATTCCAAAGTCCCGACGTCGACGAGAGACCGAGTGGCTGAAAACTCCAAAGATACCAACCGCACAAAGAGCCATCGCCAGTCCAGCGAAGGTCGCTATCAGCGTCAAAATGAATCGCTGACGTGCGAGTGAGTCGTCAATGTAGCCGCTGAGACTTCGAACTTCCCCAATAGCATCCAGTGGAGCGATATGGTGCAAAACCGCTTCAATTGTCGGGGCCAGCCCTTGGGAAGAAGCTGGAGTCTTTACGAGAATATCCAT
>JBEKLB010000611.1:0-3323 GCA_050010415.1 Bryobacteraceae bacterium
GCCTGGGGTGGTGCCTGGATTCCCTCCGCCTCCGCCTCCGCCGCCACCACCATTACCACTCCCGCCGCACGCACCTCCCACGACGGAAAAAAGCAGTACGGCCATTAGGGGGATGCTCCACCGTCTCCGCCGCGAGGCCGGGATGCCAAGGAGCAGGATGCAGGCGAGAGCGCCGCTCACCCACGGCCGGAAATACCCTCCGGTCCGCTTGAGAGCGGGAGTCGCTGACGTGGTGCTCACCATAAGAGTCGTTGTTTGCGCAGCAGAACCGCTGATGGTCACAGAATCTGGAATGCTGCATGTCGCAGGATCGCTTGCGGCTCTGGGAGTGATCGCACAGCTCAGACTAATCACGCCAGTAAATCCGTCCGAGGGCGTCAAGCTGATGGTGGATGTGTTTCCTGTAGTTGCTCCGGGAACTACGCCGACTGCTGTGCCAGTGATGGAGAAACTGGGCGTTGCCAGGTTGATGGTATATACGGCGGTGGCCACGGCGCTCAACGAATAGCCGCTGGCCGAAGCGATCGCCCGCAGCGTTTGCGTGGACGAAACGGTGATTGGGCCGCCGTAGGCGGTCGAGCTTGTTGTTGGAATGCTGCCATTGGTGGTGTAGTAGATGTTTGCTCCCGGGGTGGAGTCGGTAAGCGTAACGGACTGCGCAGAGGAATACGAGCCGGCACTGGGCAGGAAGGTGGGAGTGGCAGCGGCGGGGACAAGCGTATAAGTTGCGCTGGACACGGCGCTCTGAAAGTCAAAAACCGGGATGGCAATCGCCTTCAACGTTGTTGTGAACGCTACGGTAATTGGATTCACGTAGACGGGTGAACTCGTTGTAGGTGTGGTGCCGTCAGTGGTGTAGTAGATGAACATGTTATTGTAATCGGCAGTGAAGGTATCGCTTAGGCTCACTGTTTGGGGTCTGTTATATGTTCCCGTCGGAACGGAAAAGATCGGAGCGGGAATTTGCCCAAGTGATGTCACGTCCACGATGACCTGGATGGATTCCGAGGCGCTGCCACTGGTCGCGGTGACGGTGAGAGGGATGGGGCTGGCAATCTCAACCGCCGCGCCGGTAACGGAGATGGTCAGTGTGGATGAGCCGGCGCCGGTGATGGTCGCCGGACTGAAACTTCCGGTAATACAGGTGACTCCGTTACACGTGTCACTTGTGGCTGTCAAAGTTACATTAGAATCGAAGCCGTCGGCGACCAGGATGTTCACCGTCGTAGTCCCGGTTGTTGTGGTGGATGTGCCGGCGCCTATAGCGCCGATGTTGATTGGGTTGGGGGACGCGATCACCTCAAAGGACGGTTCGGGGGCCGGAGCAACTGGCTGGTAAACCCAAAAGTCGTTGAGATCAACTGGATTTGGGCTTGCGGGGTTGGCCCAGCCAAGGCCACCAAACAGCCAGAAATTGCCGCTGGAATCGATCCAACGGGCAGCTCCTGATCTTCCGGCAGGACTGTTCGCGGCGGCGGGTGTCCCCAGCGTACCGTATATTCCCGGTGTAAAATCGAAGCAGCTATAGCTGCCAAATAGAGCATTTCCGCCCATCCAGGCCCACTCGTTCGCGGCGGGTTCGAAGACCCACAAGTCATTGCAGATGCCACCGGAGAGGTTCGTTGTCGTCTGGCTTCCGCCCAAAAGCCAAAGATTGCCGCTGGTATCGGTCCAAGTGGCGGCGTTGTTGCGGCTGGGTGGGATGTTGGAAATAGAGGGAGTTCCCTGGGTGCCGTAGATGCCGCTCTGTCCGCACCAGTCTTCCGAGGTGCTTTCGCCGCAGATTGAAGTGCTGTTTCCGCTCATCCATGCCCATTGTTTGGTGGATGGATTGAATTCCCAGAGATCGTACTGATCAACCTCGGTGAAATCATCACTCTCCCAAAAGACCGAGCCAAGGCCCCCGAAGAGCCAGAGGTGGCCATCTTGGTCCGCCCAATTGGCGGGAGCTACGCGGCTTCCTGGGCTGATGCCCGCCGCTGCCACTCCGAGCGTACCGTACAGGGCGGGCCAACCGCAGAGCCCGTTGTTAGGGGGCGTTGCGCAGGCGGATGGCAAGGTGTTGCTTCCGCCCATCCATGTCCACTGCTTGGTGGTAGCGTCGAACTCCCAGACGTCGTTCAACTGTCCGAAGTTTCCTCTGGCATCGGAGCCTTCGCCCCCGACGAGCCAGAAGTTGCCGCTGCTGTCGGTCCAGGTGCCTCCCCCGTCTCGTCCGCCAGGAATATTTGCGGCGGCGGCGGAGCCGAGGGTCCCATAGACTCCGGGCCGGCCGCCATTGATGTCGAGGGTGCTGCTTCCGCCCACCCACGTCCACTCCTTGGTAGCGGGGTTGAACTCCCAGAGGTCGTTTAGTTCGCCTAGTGTCGAGTTGGCATCGAAGCCATAGCCGCCGAAGAGCCAGAAGTTGCCGCTGCTGTCGGTCCAGCTTGAACCCCCACCTCGTCCGCCGGGGATGTTCGCCGCGGAGGCGGAGCCGAGGGTCCCGTAGACTCCCGGCCGGCCACAGGCAATCGTGGTGCTGCCTGCGCAACTGGCCGGCACCGTGCTGCTTCCGCCTATCCAAGTCCATTCCTGCTTGGAGAATTGAAACTCCCAGACGTCGTTCAGCAGACCGAAGTTTCCGTTGGCATCCGAGCCTTCTCCCCCCAAAAGCCAGAAGTTGCCGCTGCTGTCGGTCCAGGTGGCCGCGCTGTCACGTCCGCCGGGAATGTTGCCCGCTGCGGGCGTGCCTAACCTTCCGTACACGCCAGGCTGGCCGTTGGGATTGACTACGGTGTTGCTTCCGCCTACCCAGGTCCATTCGTTTGGAGCCGTCGTCTGCGCCCGCGCGGCCACGGCAAGGCCGGCAAATGCACTGACGCACACAAAAACGCCCAGAAGCACACGGTTCACTGTTATTCGCAATGGGACATCCCTGTGTTGATGATTTAGCATATTATATCACTGGTTCATAGTGAAACGTTGGTTCGGTTCACGAGGTTGGCTTCAAGCGGAAGTTCTAGTCGTCACGAACCACGAATCTCTCGAAGCAGCGCGACTCTCGGCCCAAGCGGGCGCTAGCGGCTAGTTGACAAAATCACAGATCCCGCGCGATCTCGTACCCATGGTCAAAGAAGTTATGAGAAAACACGTAGCTTAAGAATTCGTTGGCGAATGTAGGCCGGAAGCCAACGATACGATGGTGAAATCCCCGTTGTAGCTTTTACTCGTGGCGCAGCGCTTCCATCGGGTCCACGCGCATCGCCCGCCGCGCCGGTATGAAGCACGCCAGCAGCGCCACCGCGCAGAGCAAAATCGCCACGCCCGAAAACGTAACCGCG
>JBEKLB010000612.1:0-3323 GCA_050010415.1 Bryobacteraceae bacterium
GCACTGGCCGCGCTTACCGCGGGGACTGCTTTACGGGAAGTTCGGGCTGCCGAACCGGATGGGTCGGGCAGCATCACCGACGTCGAAGGCGTAAAGGTGGGTCATTTCACCGAGCCGGGCAGGCCCACGGGATGCACCGTGCTCTTGTTCGAGAAGGGCGCGACGGCGGGCGTGGATGTACGCGGAGGGTCGCCGGGAACGCGCGATACCGAGCTGCTGAATCCAGTAAATACAGTGCAACAGGTGCAGGGTCTACTGTTGTCCGGCGGCAGCGCATTCGGGTTGGAGGCTGCGTCGGGCGTGATGCGGTATCTGGAAGAGCATCGCTTAGGTTATGCAGTGGGGGACGTGGTGGTTCCGATTGTGCCCGGAGCGATCCTATACGACTTGGAGATCGGAGATTCCAAGATCCGGCCAACGGCCGAGTCGGGATACAAGGCGTGCCAGGCGGCGAGCAAGGAGCGGGTCGCGGAAGGGAATGTCGGCGCGGGGGCCGGCGCGACCATCGGCAAGATGTTCGGCATGAAGCAGGCCATGAAGTCGGGCTTGGGAAGCGCGAGCGTTCGCGTGGGCAGCACCGGGATCGTGGTGGGCGCGATTGTCGCGGTGAATGCCGTCGGCGACGTGGTGGATCCCAAGACCGGCAAAATCGTCGCGGGCGCTCGCACGCCCGATGGGTCGGGCTTCGCGGATTCGATGGCGCGCATTCGTGAAGGCTACAGCGTACGAGCGGATGCGGCCAGGAACACAACCATCGGCGTGGTGGCGACCAACGTAGCGCTGGATAAGGCGCAAGCCACCAAGGTGGCCCAGATGGCGCATGACGGGCTGGCGCGGACCATTTATCCGGTACATACTCCGAGCGATGGCGACACCATTTTTTCCGTGGCCACTGGCGCGATCGTGGCCCGCGCGAATCACGGAGCCATCGGCGCGCTGGCCGCCGAGGTGCTGGCGCGAGCGGTGCTGCGTGCGGTAATGAATGCGCGTGGAATCGCGGGATTGCCTAGCTATAACGATCTACGGTCACGCGGTTAGAGCTCCGCAGCGTAGCGGGCCTGTTGCGAGGGGTCTCGTAAGTTGCAGGCTACAATTCATTTGTGCAACTCACGTCGGTCGACTGGCTGGTAGTCGCGCTCTACTTTCTCTTTAACCTCACCATCGGCTTCTACTACAAGTCTCGCGCGGGCAAGAACGTCAACGAGTTTTTCCTCTCCGGCCGCAACGTCCCCTGGTGGCTGGCCGGAACATCCATGGTGGCCACTACCTTCGCCGCCGACACCCCGCTCGCGGTCACCGGCATGGTCGCGATGGGTGGCATCGCGGGCAACTGGCTGTGGTGGAATTTCATCGCCAGCGGCATGCTTACGGTCTTCTTTTACGCTCGCCTTTGGCGCCGTTCCGGCGTCATGACCGACATTGAATTCTCCGAGATTCGCTATTCCGGCAAACCCGCCGCATTCCTGCGAGGTTTTCGCGCCCTCTACCTCGGTATCCCGATTAACTGCATCATCCTTGGATGGGTCAACCTGGCGATGGTCAAGATCCTGCAACTGGTGCTCGGCGTCAGCAAGCCCCAGGCCCTCGCCATTGTTATTGGAATGATCGCGCTCACGTCATTCATCTCCACGCTCTCCGGACTGTGGGGCGTGCTGGTGACCGATCTTTTCCAATTCGTCGTCAAGATGGGGATGGTAACGGTGCTCGCGGTGTTCGCGGTCCGCGCTGTCGGCGGCATCGACAGCATGAAGGCGAAGCTGATCCTGGTGGATCACGCGCGCGGCGCCGCTCAGGGCTCGGTCCTCAATTTCGTCCCCGACCTGCACTCCGCCTGGATGCCGATGATCACTTTCCTGGTCTACATTTCGATGAACTGGTGGTCCACCTGGTATCCGGGCGCCGAACCGGGTGGTGGCGGCTACATCGCGCAACGCATGTTCAGCGCCAAGGACGAAAAGAATTCGCTGCTTGCGACGTTGTGGTTCAACATCGCTCACTATGCCGTGCGTCCGTGGCCGTGGGTGTTGGTCGCGCTGGCTTCGCTGATTCTCTTCCCCGGCCTGGCCGACCCCGAAACCGGCTACATCCGCGTCATGATCGCCTACCTTCCTCCCTCGCTTCGTGGATTAATGATCGCCGCTTTCGCCGCCGCCTACATGTCCACCATCGCCACGCAATTGAACTGGGGCGCGAGCTACCTGGTCAACGATTTTTACCGCCGGTTCTTGAAGAAGAGCGAAACGGAACGACATTACGTCAGCGCGTCGCAATGGGCCACCGTTCTGCTCACCATCATCTCGGCCGTAGTCACCTTTTATCTGGACTCTATCGCCGGCGCATGGAAGCTCTTGCTGGTCACCGGCGCCGGTACCGGCGGAGTGCTGTTGCTGCGCTGGTATTGGTGGCGCATCAACGCCTGGAGCGAAGTCTCCGCCATGATCTCGGGCTTCGTAGTGTCACTCGCCATGCAGACCGCCTTCGGACTCGACAAAGACCAACCGCGCGATTTCGCCTGGATCATGATCGTGACCGTTTCCATCACTACTCTGGTGTGGCTGGCGGTGACATTTCTCACGCGTCCGGAATCCAAGGACACGCTGGTCGCTTTCTATCGCCGCACGCACCCCTCGAAGGCCGGCTGGCGTCCCATAGCAAAACTCGCTCCCGACGTACGCCCTTCCACCGGGGGGCTTTCGAACTTGCTGGATTGGATCTGTGGTTGTCTCCTTATTTATGGGATTTTGTTCGGCACTGGCAAATTGGTATTGAAGGAATTCACCAGCGGGTCCTTCCTTCTCGCCATGGGCCTGGTTGCCGGCGCCGTCATCTATTGGGACCTTTCGCGCCGCGGCTGGAGTACAGTGGTGGAATAGGTGCTCGTGAAATCGCTAGTCGCAATTCTGGTTCTAGCGTGTGGCTGCTCAGCCATCGCGGCCGACAAGCCGCTGGCCGTCGTCCACCCCGTCTTTGCCAGCAGTGAAGACGGACCGCCGGAAGCCTCCGACGAAGACTTCGTCGCCGGTGAAACCATCCACTTCAGTTGCCAAGTGGATGGCTATCGCAAGTCCGACAAGCCCGACGATTATGGCAAGCAAAACGTCTCTCTCAAAATCGAGATTGAAGTTCGCGATAAGAGCGGCGCTCTACTGCAGCCCATCAAGGACGAGAAAATCGAGACCACGGTCACTCAGGAAGACAAGAACTGGATGCCCAAGCTTCGCGACACGATTGTGGTTCCACCGCTGGCCGATACAGGCGAATATTCGGTGCTGATCAAAGTATCGGACGAGCTGGCCAAGACGGCCATAGAGAAGCAGGCTTTA
>JBEKLB010000613.1:0-3314 GCA_050010415.1 Bryobacteraceae bacterium
TCTTCCGTTAGCGGCTGTAGAACGTAGACGCGGCAGCGTGAGAGTAGCGCCGAGTTGATCTCGAAGGACGGGTTTTCTGTCGTCGCGCCAATCAACCGGATATTGCCCTTTTCCACGTGCGGCAGAAATGCATCCTGCTGGGCTTTGTTGAAACGGTGAATTTCATCGATGAAAACAATTGTGCGTGTGCCGTACTGCTTGGCGCGCTCGGCATCGGCCATGACCTGCTTGATTTCTTTAATTCCGGCCAGCACGGCCGAGAATTCTATGAACTCCGCTTTCGTCATGCTGGCGATGATTTTGGCCAGAGTGGTTTTGCCCGTGCCGGGCGGACCCCAGAAGACGATGGAACCGGTGTCATCGCGATCAATCTGGGCACGGAGCGGTTTTCCCGGACCGATCAGATGTTCCTGCCCGGCATACTCTTCGAGCGTGCGCGGCCGCATGCGGTCAGCCAGCGGACGAGTGCGATCAGTTGCGCGATCGATGTGCGGGATGGATTCGAAGAGGCCCATAAAGAGCTCTTAGCTTTGGCTTTTAGCTAAAAGCCAAGAGCTAATGGCTAAGCTTATTTCCTCTGCCTCGCGGCTTCGTACAGTACGATGCTGGCGGCCACGCCGGCGTTCAGGGATTCTACTTGCGCGGAATGTGGAATGGCTACGACCTCACCCATCTGCGCCATCAGATCGCGCGCTAGGCCGGAGCCTTCGTTGCCAAAGAAAATTGCCGCCGGGCTTTTCAAGTCTGCCTGATCCAGCGGGATTCCTTTATGCGAAGAGGTTGCGATCAGGCGCACGCCTCCGGTTCGTAACCTCTCGGAGACATCTTTGAGCTTTCCGGCTGCCGACTTTTCATGCGCGTGCTTTTCGTGCGCGTGAAAAATAGGAAGCCGAAACACCGAGCCGGCGGAACCACGCACAACTTTTGAGTTATAAACGCTCACCGTTCCTTCTCCTAAAATCAAGCCGGCGCTTCCGAAAGCTTCGGCCGAGCGAAGAATCGTCCCGAGGTTGCCAGGATCCTGGAGACCGGCGACGGCGACGATGGGACCTACCTGAGTGTGCTCGATTAAATCATCGATCGAGAAAGTTTTCAGTCGAACCAGCGCGGCCACGCCTTGTGGCGACTCGCTGGGCATGATGGTATCGAATAACTTATCAGGCAGCAGCAGCGTTTCCACCTGCGCACCGATCTGCGGCAGTATGCGTTCGGCGCGGTCTTGCGTGGACTCGCGAAAGAATACCGCGCTGAAACGCAGCCCGCTGCGAATGGCCTCTTCCAGGACGCGCAGGCCCTCAATGGCACAATCGCCGGTCTCGGTGGGCTCGCTGCGCGAAAATGCCTGGCGAAGTTGCTTAATCAGCGGATTGTGCCGCCCTTCGATCCGGCGGAGGCGCTGCTGGGCGCTGGACGCGCGTTCAGGTGCTCTTCTCATTGAGATATGCAGCATGATACGCCGTTCCCCCAATTGCGGCCCTTTGCCGTATTATTGTAAGTTCCACAAGGAAAAACACTTCAAGCTGTAGATCA
Organism: Bryobacteraceae bacterium; assembly: GCA_050010415.1. Lineage (GTDB taxonomy): Bacteria > Acidobacteriota > Terriglobia > Bryobacterales > Bryobacteraceae > Palsa-89. The sequence goes on from JBEKLB010000613.1 coordinate 1,531, forward strand.
GGCAGGGAAGGGAGTGCCGTGCGCGCGGAAATCCTAAAAATAAATAGTGACTCGCCCGAGAGTTCATTGGTGAAGTACGCCGCCGAGCAGATTCGCGCGGGCGAAGTGCTGGGCATGCCGACCGATACGTTCTATGGGCTGGCCGCCGATCCGTTTAACTTGCGTGCGGTCGATCGCGTCTACGACATCAAGACGCGCTCTCGGCACAAACCGCTGTCGCTGTTGATCGAAAGTGTCGATCAGGCAGAGGAACTGGCCAAGGCTTTGCCGGAGGAATTCTACGCACTGGCGCGCAAATACTGGCCGGGGCCGCTGACGATTATCGTGAAAGCGGGATCGCGTCTGCCATTAAAGGTGACGGCAAACACGGGAAACGTGGCCTTGCGCGTGCCCAATGCGAAGATTCCTTTGGCGGTGGTGACGGCGGCCGCGATTCCGATCACGGCAACTTCGGCAAATTTGAGCGGGGCGTCCGAATGCACCAGCGCAGAGCAGGTTCACGAACAACTGCATGGGCGCATCAGCATTATTGTGGACGGCGGAACTTCGCCGCGCGATATTGCTTCGACCATCATTGACCTGACCGATGAAGGTGTCCGCTGGCGGGTGATGCGAGAAGGAGCAATCTCCGCCGACGATATTTCCACTTTCTTTGCCAAAGGATGAGCATCGTTCCGGCTACGCGGCATTCCCCGGCCCGCTGGGTGCTCGGCCTGGAGTTGCTGGGATTGTTCGTGCTTGCGGGATGGCTGACTCTAACCGCGGTGCGCATCGTCCACGAAGGCTCGCGTCAGGAATTGCATCCAGCGGATGCGATTGTCGTATTTGGCGCGGCTGAATACTCCGGGCATCCCTCGCCCGTGTTGCGCGCCCGCCTCGATCACGGGTTCGATTTGTTCCAACGAGGATTGGCGCCGGTGGTGATCACAACCGGAGGTGCTGCCGCCGATCCGAGCTTCAGCGAAGGCGGAGTGGGGCGCGATTACCTCGAGCACCGTGGCATTCCAGAACGAAATCTGATTGCCGAGACGCAAGGCTCCGATACGGCCCAGTCGGCCAGGCGAGTGGCCATGATCATGCATGCGAACGGGCTGCGCAGCTGCATCGCGGTGAGCGATGCTTATCACGTGTTTCGCATCAAACGGTTACTCGAGCACGAGGGGGTTGGTACGGTTTATCTCGCGCCCCGCCCTGACTCGGTTCCGCGGGGCGTCCCGCAGCGTACCTATGCCTTGCTGCGGGAGGCCTCCAGTTATCTGGTGTGGAGGCTCGGGATCAATTAGAAACGCGTTACGCGATTCAGCTTCGATGAGCACTGAGGTCAATCCGAGCATGCCAACCTTCGCAGCCTTCCTACCAGTCCTTTCTGTCCCGCAGGCTTGTGACGTGGGCTACGTGATGACGCCCGTGCCAGGCGTAAAGCGCGAGGCTCTTCTCGAGAGTCACTTGCCCGAGCTCGGGATGCCGGAACGTACGCTTCCAGTCATCCGGCTTCAACGAGCGCAGAAGAGTGACCCAGCGCGTGTGCAGAGAGTCCAGCAAGGTCAAGGAAACTTCTACTGGCGTAGTCGCGGTATCGGTGAGTTGCGCCCAGCGGTCTTCGGCATAGGGCTTAATGGTGGGATCGTCTTCGGTGAGCGCGAGTTTAAAGCGGATGTAGGCGTTGAGATGGCTGTCCGGGACATGGTGAGCGAGCTGGCGAAGGGTCCAGCCGCCTTCACGATAGGGCGTCTCGATTTGCTTGTCCGAAAGACCTTTCAGGGCCGCGCGTAAATTGGCGGGCG
>JBEKLB010000614.1:0-3314 GCA_050010415.1 Bryobacteraceae bacterium
CTAGTGACGGGCGACATAAATGGTGATGGCAAACTTGATCTACTTGTTCCAGTCAACGGGACCGTCGTTACCTACTTAGGTAACGGCGATGGTACTTTCACGCTCACCAGTACAACGCCGACGCCCTCCGGTGGATATCTCGCACTGGGAGATTTCGACCACGACGGCAAGCTCGATTTTGCGACTTCAGGCAACTTACTTGCGTTAGGCAACGGCGATGGGACGTTTCAAAATCCAACTGATATCGTGGCAAGCCCTCCGCAAGATGAATACTCCGGAATCACCGTAGGAGACGTTAACAACGACAACTGGCCCGATCTAGTTCTTACGAGCGCGGGCGTTTTCCAGTTCGTAACCGTGTTGGTGAACAATCACCGGGGCGGCTTCACACAGGTGCCGACTGCATTCGGAGACCGGGCGAATCAACCGACCCTGGCCGATTTTAACGGAGACGGTAACCTCGATCTCGTAGTGCTCTCGTTCGGCATTATAGTAATGGCGCTGGGCAACGGACAGGGTGGATTCACATTTATCCAATACATCGACCTGCCCGTCGGCGTTGGCAGTTTAATGATGGTTGCTGATGTTAACGGGGACGGCATCGCCGACATTGGTCTGTCGGGGGCGGGCACATTGACCTTTTACCTTGGCAATGGAGATGAAACGTTTCCCACGTGGTTTAGCATCGGCACGGGCTCCTCTCCCGGTTCGGTTCTCGTCGAAAATCTTCGCGGCCAATCGGCCAAGGCAGAGTTACCCGACATCGTCGTCCCGGACACCTCCGGCGGCGTCATGGTGCTACTCAACCTAACCCCGTAGCCCAAGTTCACTGGCAGCACACGGCAAAATCATTTTCCCTTTTTATTCGACACCCCCAGCGACAAACCACGTCTGCGTGGCAGGAATGGGGGAGCCGGATGCGATCCGGTTATCCTAGTGCCATGAATTTTCACGCGAAGGATCCGAATTTCAAGGATCGCGTCCGAGCGGACTTCGACCGGCAAAATGCGATGCGAACGCTCGGCGTTGAAATCGTCAGGGTCGAACCCGGCGAAATAGAACTTTCGATGCCCTACTCGGGGAATCTCACACAGCAGCATGGATACATTCACGCGGGCATCATCACTACTGCTCTCGATAGTGCCTGCGGGTACGCGGCCTTTTCGCTGATGCCTGCCGAAGCCGGCGTCCTTACCGTGGAGTTCAAAACAACCCTGATCGCGCCTGCGAAAGGCGAGCGATTTGTCTTTCGCGCCAGCGTCGTAAAGGCCGGACGCACGCTCACCTTTTGCGAGGGCCGCGCATTCGGAGTGACGAACAATGAAGAACGGCTGATCGCGACGATGTCTGGCACTCTTTTTGCGCTTATCGAACGCGCATAGGTCCTCGCGCTACCAAATTCCACTTACCAACGCCCGGCGGAGCCAACGCCTCTGCCTATGGTTTACCCTCTAATGAAGGAGCTCCCATGCCATTCCGCGCCCTCGCCATCGTTTTCGCTCTCTCCGCCCTGTCCGCCTACTCCGAGGAACCCGTCGACTTGTCGGTGATTCATCGCATCAAGGCCGAAGCGCTCGAAAACTCCAAAGTGATGGAGCACGTCTTCTATCTCGCCGACGTGAATGGCCCGCGCCTTACCAACTCGCCCGGCTTCAAGTCCGCGGGCGACTGGGTGGTGAAGCGCCTGGACGAGTACGGGCTCACCAACGTGCGTGAAGAACCGTGGGGTCCTTTCGGACGCGGCTGGACCTATACCCGCTTCTCGGGGCACATGCTGGAGCCTGCCTATGCGCCGCTGATCGGATTTCCGCTGGCGTGGAGCCCCGGCACATCAGGCCCGGTGCAGGCCGAAGCCATCTACGCGCCGCTCCTGGAAGACGCGGACCTCGATAAATTCAAAGGCAAACTGCGCGGCAAGATCGTGCTCTCGATGAAATCGCGCGATCTGGCGATGCCCACCGATCCGCCGGGACGCCGTCTTACCGACGCCGAGCTCAATCCGACCGTCGAGCCGGGACGGCTGCCGAATCTTTTCCGCCCGCTTGGCCCCGAGCAAACACCGGAGCAGCTAAAGCGCGCCGCGTTCCGCAACAAGGTGAATCAATTTCTCAAAGACGAAGGCGCCCTGGTGGTCTTGCAGTCCGGCAACATCGGCGACGCGGGCATCGTATTTGGCCAGGCTGGCGGATCGCGCGATCCCAAGGACCCCGTTCCCCCTCCCATGGTGGTGGTAACGCCCGAGCACTATAACCGCGTCGTCCGGCTGCTGGATCACAACATCCCGGTGAAGCTGGAATTCGATATTCAAGCGCGCTTCATCGATTCGCCGACCGATTCATTCAATGTGGTGGGCGAGATTGAAGGCGGGCGCAAGAAGGACGAAATCGTGATGTTGGGCGCGCATCTGGATTCGTGGCATGGCGGCACCGGCGCCACCGACAACGGCACCGGATCGGCCGTGGCAATTGAAGCCGTGCGCATTCTGAAGACTCTGAATCTCAAAATGGACCGCACCGTGCGCATTGCGCTGTGGGGCGGCGAAGAGCAGGGTTTGCTCGGTTCGAAAGCATATGTGAAACAGCATTTTGCGGATCGCGACACTATGCAGCCCAAACCCGAGTATTTCAAGCTGTCCGCTTACTATAACGACGACACGGGCACCGGCCGCTTTCGCGGAATCGTCGCGCCCGGCAACGATGAAGCGCAGCCTATCTTTGAGGAATGGCTGAAGCCGTTCCACGATCTCGGCGCCACTACGGTGATGCGCGTCACCTCGCCCGCGGCCGCGCGGCCCACCGCCACCGACCACACTTCCTTCGACTTCGTGGGCTTGCCTGGCTTCAATTTTCTGCAGGACCCAATGGATTACTCCACGCGCACCCATCACTCCAACATGGACCTCTATGATCGCGTGCAGCCCGGCGACATGATGCAGTGCGCGGCCATCATGGCGGCGTTCGTTTATAACACCGCGATGCGGCCCGAAATGATGCCACGCGTCCCCATGCCGAAAGCGCTGCCGGCGGAGAAACAGACCACCAAGTAGTGCTGCTGCTCCAGCACATGCCGACTCGCAGCCAGTTGCTCAACCCGGATTACTACGCGCCGGCTTTAACGAATGTGTTGCGCATCCTCGCCATCCTGATCTTTGCCTTTATTGCCACGCGCGTCATGGCCCGCCTGTTAATGAGCCTGCGCGGCTACACCGTAAGAATGATGCTCAAAAGCGGTGGCGCCAACGAGTTCGAAGTGGAGAAACGCGCCGAAACCATCGGAAACTTGATGGGCAACTTCTTCTTCATGCTGATCTGGAT